>JAHEMQ010000040.1 GCA_024643555.1 Crocinitomicaceae bacterium
AATACGAAGTGAAATACAATGAAGACCTTTCGTTGGTAACCATTCGTCATTACGATGATGCAACCATTCAACAGGTGACGGAAGGAAAAGAAATATTGGTGCAACAGCGCACACGTCACACAGCCAGATTCGTTTTAAAATAATGTGTAAATACCATGAAAGTGGTATTTACAATTTACAAAAATGAGCTTAGTTTTGCTTCATGTTGAACACCTTGGATCATATTGAATTACAACAAGCGGTAGAAATCGTTTCGGTGGACCATTCACCTATTTCATCCAAACTAACGGAAATGGGATTAGTTTCAGGTCAAGTGATCAAGACTTTATTCAAAGCTCCTTTTGGCGACCCTATTGCCATTGAGTTAAATGGATCCGTGCTTTCGCTTAGAATAGAAGAAGCGCAATTTATTGAGGTGAAAGCGTAATGCTTTGAATCAAATTTAATAAGTTTGCAAACCATGAAAATTGCGTTACTCGGCAATCCGAATACTGGTAAAAGCTCGGTATTCAACCTCTTGACAGGTTTGCGTCAACAGGTGGGGAATTTCCCTGGCGTGACAGTCGACAAACGAAGTGGTGTTGTGAGTATTGGTGAAGTGCCTCATGAACTCATTGATTTCCCCGGAACTTATAGTATCTATCCCCGTTCGAAAGACGAATCTGTTGTTTTTGATGTCTTGTCTAATCGAGCACATTCTCAACATCCCGATCAAATTGTATTTGTAGCAGATGCCAGTAATTTACAACGAAATTTATTGTTCTTTTCGCAAATTTATGACCTTGGGATTCCTTGTGTGCTTGTGTTGAACATGTGGGACCTCGCTCAACGAAAAGGCATTGCAATTTCCATGGAAGAACTTTCGAACTTGTTTCCGAATGTTCCAATCGTGCAATCCAATGCTCGTGTAGGACTAGGAAAAGATCGGATTTTAAAGGCGCTTGCCGAACTCAAGGAAGTAAGTTCGGAACGTCTTTCATTTTTACCAGGACATTTACTCTGTGAAATAGCGGATGTTCAGGCCCAAAAATTAGAAGCTGAACAACGTCTGAAGCTAATCAAAGAAGGCTTGAAAAAGGTGGTTCAAACAAAAGCACCGGACGGAGAAAGTATTTCGAGAAAAATTGATCGGATATTAGTACATCCATTTTGGGGATACCTCATTTTCGCTTTTGTGCTTTTAACAATCTTTCAGTTCATTTTCTCCTTTGCAAATGCGCCCATGAATTGGATTGATGCGCTCTTTTCAAATCTTTCAAATTGGAGTAGTCATACTGTAACACCAGGATTGGTGAACGATTTGATTTCGCAGGGAATCATTCCTGGCATCGGTGGTGTGGTCGTTTTCGTGCCGCAAATTGCCATGCTGTTCTTTTTCATTTCCATATTGGAAGAAAGTGGTTATTTGTCTCGTGTTGTTTTCATCATGGATCGACTGATGAGGCCCTTTGGTCTAAATGGGAAAAGTGTTGTTCCGTTGATGTCCAGTGTGGCTTGTGCGATTCCCGGAATCATGGCAACTAGAACCATCTCGAACTGGAAAGAACGATTGATCACTATATTAGTTGCACCATTCATGAGTTGTAGCGCTCGGATTCCGGTATACACCCTGTTAATTTCCTTGGTTATTCCAAAGACGTATCTCTTCGGATTCTTGAATCTGCAAGGACTCGTCTTATTTGGATTATATAGCCTCGGGATCATCTTCGCCTTATTGGTTTCCTTTTTATTGAAACTTTTTATCAAACAAAAAGAAAAAGGTTTTCTACTCCTTGAATTGCCAGATTACAAAAATCCTCGTTGGGGAAATGTATTTATCAATGTCTTGGAGAAAGTAAAAATGTTTATTCTAGATGCAGGAAAAATCATTTTAGCGATATCCATTATTCTTTGGTTTCTTGCCAGTTTTGGTCCAGATATGGAGGGCGCTGCGCATGGCCTAAGTAAAACACGCTCCTATCAGTCAATGTCCAAAAAGGAACAATCGATCGCCATGGATGCCTGCAAACTTTCAAATTCATACATTGGCATGATTGGAAAAGGAATGGAACCAATCATCGCCCCATTGGGATATGATTGGAAGATTGGCATCTCCTTAATTACTTCCTTTGCAGCCCGTGAAGTATTCGTTGGATCACTAGCTACCATTTATGCCGTCCAAGATGATGGCGAAGATCAACGCTTGTTAATTGACCGCATGCGGACCGAAAAAAAAGCAGACGGAAGTCCAGTTTTCACGCTAGCTAGTGGTGTTTCCTTAATGGTTTTTTATGTGTTTGCCATGCAATGTATGGCCACGTTAGCCGTGGTAAAACGCGAGACCAATTCCTGGAAATGGCCATTGATTCAATTGGTATTTATGGGTGTTTTGGCATATGTAGCTGCATGGACATCATTCGTAGTATTATCATAATTCGACGATAAACCTTATATTCGTTTTGTTATGCAGAACATGATTCTCATTCTCGCTTTATTCCTTTCGCTATTTTATTTAGGGAAACGAATTTTTGTTCCGTTTTTCCAGAAGGACAAGGCTTGTGAATCCTGTGCATTGCATCAAGAGATCACCAAAGAATCCGAATAATATGGCAGATGTTCAATTGTACAAATACAACCATTCCTTTTATTCCATAAAAAAAGAATCACCTGATTATTTCGCGAATGAGTTTTTGGAAACGGAGTTGGATACAGACCACGTGGCATGGTTAAATTTCCATGGCATAGAAGACTTAACGTCCATCGAACATTTGTGTCAAAAACTAGGGATTGATAAACTATCGATCGAGAACATTCACCATCAGGTTCGACGACCAAAAGTAGAAGAATACAGCAAATACATGTCCTTTTACGTCATGTCAGCATTGCCAAAGGAAGTCGACAATCCCTATTTACATCAGGATCAAATTTCCTTTTTGATGGGAGAAAATTACTTGATTTCTTTTCAAGATAAACCCTCTGATCATTTTACGGATGTGCGTGATCGAATTGAAATGGGACGTGGGAAAATACGCTCAAAGGGCAGTGATTTTTTAATGTTCCGTATGTTAGAAGCGATCATCGATAATTATTTTGAAGTATTGGAAGAGATTTCCAATCAAATCGAAGAATTGGACACCAAACTTCATGTAGTGCAGGATAAATCGATTTTAACCAGCATTGAATTAGAGAAGCGAAAACTGATTGAGTTGCGCAAAATCGTTCAACCCATGCGCGACATCACGAATCAACTCGAAAATAGCGATAGTCCATTTATTGAAAAGTCAAACCGACATTACTACCGTAGTTTACGCGCTTCATGCACGAGTGTGCTCGAAGAAATAGACGCGAGCAAGCAAATTTTGGAAGGAATGGCGAATTTATATTATGCGGCACAAGGTCAACGAATGAATGAAATTATGCGTGTCTTGACCGTAGTCAGTTCAATCTTTATTCCCCTAACGTTTATTGTGGGTGTATACGGTATGAATTTCGAGCACATGCCCGAATTAAAATACACTTATGGTTATTACACCGTAATTGCTGTCATGTTTGCGATTGGCGCCGGACTTCTGGCTCTATTCATCAAACGTGGATGGCTGAAAAAGTAGGAAATGTTAATTCTGTTAAATCTGTTAACATTTAGTTAAATAAAATGAGTACTCCTGAATCCTACGTAAGTTTGATTTATAAAATTAATTGACTATGAAAAAACTCTTTTTATCCTTTGGGATTATGTTCATTGCAGTATTGGGAATGAACTCAGTTCAAGCACAAATTGAAAAAGGTGCTAAAATCGAATTCAGTAAAGAAACGCATGATTATGGAAACATCAAATACGGAGGTGAGCCATATTGTACGTTTGATTTCAAAAACACAGGTGATGAGCCATTGATCATTTCAAATGCAAAAGGTTCATGTGGATGTACGGTACCTGAATGGCCGAAAGAACCGATTGCACCAGGTGCAAAAGGAACCATTCGTGTGAAATATGACACAAACCGTCCAGGTCCAATCAATAAAAGCGTAACCATCACTTCTAACGCGATTAATGAGCCGAACAAAGTGATTCGTATTAAAGGTGAAGTTGGACCAGCTCCAGAAGTTGGAACACCAGTAAACAATGCAGGTGCACCAATCAACAACTAAGATTATCTACTGATGATAAAAAAGCCGATCAAACGATCGGCTTTTTTTATGCATTGAATTTTAATCGTGTTAAATTTCGTTGAAATCAGCAACGGTCGTTTTCCAGGAAGCAAGAGACCCTGGTCGAACCAATTGGATTGTTTGATATCCCACTTCATCAGCAGCCGCTAACTCTTCTTTGATATCCGAAAGAAATAGGATTTGTTGCGGATGTAAATCCAAGATTTCTGCAATGGACTGATAGGTCGAAGCATCGCGCTTGGCACCCGTATTCGTATCGAAATAATTGGAAAGATGTTTACTTAAATCACCAAAGCAACTGAATTGGAAAAGTAACTTTTGAGCATGGATTGAACCTGATGAGAAAATACCTATTTTCAAGCCATTTGCACGCCATTTATTGAAACACGTTGGAACATCATCATACACGTGACCTTTGATAGATCCATCTTCGTATGCTTTCTTCCAAACGAATCCTTGTAAGGTTTTTAATGGCGTTACCTTGCGGTCTTCACGACTCCATTTGTCCAAGTAGGCAATTACTTCTTCTGTTGTTGTAATGCTTTTACCTTCTTCCTCTTTTACCAAGGAAATCACTTGAGCAAAGGATTCCTTTACCTCACTCACCATCGCCATTTTAGGCAACTCCTGAATGTTTGATCTGAAATAAGGAAATAACTCATCAACGACAAAAGAGATCGAAGAGGTCGTTCCTTCAATATCGCTTAGAACGTACTTAATTTGACTATCCACGTGTTGGGAAATTAAAATCTGTAAATTGTTTTTCCAAGCCCGATTCCGTGTAATGCGGAACCCAACCGGACATGTCTATAAATATGCGAATGGCTTTTACGAATGGATTCGTTTCTCCAGCATCAAACCAGTGTTTTGTTCCTGCAGGTACTGAAATCAAATCGCCGCGTTCACATAGCAAATTAAACACAGCTTCCTCTTCAAGATGAAACCAAAAGAGTCCTTGTCCATCCACAAAAAAACGTATTTCATCTTCTGAATGCGTATGCTCTGACAAGAATTTCGCACGAATGGCTTCGTAATTTTCCGTAGTTGAATGAATGGAAATCACATCCGCTGTTTGATACCCACCATTTTCCATGAAGGGTCTCAAATCGGAAGCATATGCCGCTAGGATTTCATCCGTACTTGCCGAATCGTCGAAGCGTACATCGCAATGCCATTGATCAAAAAAGATACCTCGCTCATTCATGAAACGACGAATTTCTTGGGCATCGGTTAACTGTATTTGTTTTTCTGGAATCGATAAAATGGCCATAACTAGAGTTGCGCTAATTCACATTCACAAAGGTAATCCAAGGTTTCCAAATGACGTTTAGCAGCGAAAAGATTTTCACCCCAAGCATATGTACCATGTTGTCGTATTAAGAAGCAATGTTGTTGGATTTCATTTTTACGTTTTGGCAATTCTTCCTCAAAATAAGACATCTCTTGAGCATTGTCAAAAATCGGAATGTGTACCGAACAATCGTGCGTTTTGACTCCTGAAAATCCTTTTTGTAGCTCGTAGTTCTTCACAGAAAATACAAGATTGTTTTTCATCGTGATGAGAACAGGATGTTTGGAATGACTATGCAGGATCACATTTGCCTCTGGGAACAAGCGATAAATGAGCACATGAATCATCGTTTCATCGGAAGGTTTGATGTCCTGAAAAGGTACTTGAACCGTTCCGTTTTCATCGATACAAATAAAATCATCTGCTTGAAATTTGGACTTATCCACACCTGAACGCGAGACCCAAATTTTTCCATTTTCCCTAAAAGAATAATTAGTAGAGGTTGCCGGCGACCATCCTTTCAGGTGATACATTCGTATGGTTTCTGCTAATTTTTCTTTCATGATATTTTTCTTTCATAAACGCAGAAAAACGCACCAAGCGATGCGTTTTTCTAGGTTTGTTGTTTGTTTTACTTAGTTCGCTAACATTTCTTTTACCAACGTAGCAATCAATTTTCCATCGGCTTTCCCTGCCAATTTACCACTCAAAGCACCCATCACTTTTCCCATATCCTGAGGTCCAGCTGCTCCCATAGTTGAGATGGCTGCTGCCACTTCCGCTTTCACTTCTTCTTCGCTCATCATTTTCGGAAGGTATGCTTCAATGATTTTGGCTTGAAACAATTCATCGTCTGCTAAATCCTGACGATTTTGAGCCACATACAATTCATACGTTTCCATGCGTTGCTTATGCAACTTCATGCAAATTTTTATAGCCGTTTCTTCACTTACCTCACCGTTTCCGGAAGTTGCCTCCAATAACAGTTTTGATTTGATGTCTCTTAATGCTGCTAGCTTTTCTTTTTCTTTCGCTAGCATCGCATTTTTTATATCCTCGTTAATTCGTTCTGTGAATCCCATTAGTCTACGTTATCGTGTAAGAAATTATTGCTTCTCAATCCCACGCGTCCTTCTTCGTCTTGCGACAAGCCAAAACGAGAAAATCGTTCTTCCGTACTTGGCGTTGATGGTTGAAGACTAATATTGCGACGAACAAATGCCGGCTCATTTTCAAATTCCAAAATGCCTTCCGCTTTTTTCAATTTCGCAGTATATTCTTGAATGCGAGAAACGCGTTCTTGCGCTTTGCGTTGTTGTTCTTCGGGAGAAAGAATGCGTTTTGCCGGTTCGATGCTCATGCGTTCTTCCGCATCATCTTCCAACATGTGACGAACGATGGTTTCTGGCTCTCTCACTTCTGCTACCGGTTGAACGGGCGCTTGATAGAAACTGATTTCCTCTTCTTCTTCCGCACTTGCATCCATGACATCCCATGTAAATGCCGTTTCATTTTCTTCAAATGAATCTACTGGAGTTTCGACATCAAAAGCAGGCATTTCAGATACGGGCAAGACTTCTTCTTCCAACTGATACGAAATCACTTCGTTTTGCACCTCCGTAAATTCAAATGTTGGCTCTTCTTCCACTTCACTTACGGGAGTAACGGAAGGAGCAACTGAAATAGGACTTACTACTGGTGCTTCCGAAATCAATTCCTCTGATTTCAAGAATGGCTCTTGTGTTAATTCACTCTGGATCGTTGTATGTTGAACTGGAGACTCAAGTGGAGCCACAATTTCTTTTCTATGTTCTTCCTCCAGCGCGACGATCTTGCGCTCTGGAGCTCTCTCAAAACCCGTGATTGGGGAGGAAGAGAATCCCGTTGCAATTAAGGTAATGCTTAATTTATCTCCTAAACTAGCGTCATATCCGTGACCCCAAATGACATCAGCAGTAGCTCCAGCCGCATCTTGAATGTAATCCGTGATTTCCGTGATTTCATCCATCATCACTTCTTGATCTCCATAAGTGATGTTCAATAATACATAGCTTGCACCATTGATATCGTTGTCGTTCAACAATGGAGAAGTCAAGGCTTCTTTCACCGCCACAATCGCACGATCTTCACCTGCTGCAACTGCGCTTCCCATAATGGCTTGACCACTATTTCGTAAAACAGTATTGACATCGTTGAAGTCCACATTGATGGTTCCAGTAACTGAAATCACTTCCGCAATTCCTTTAGCTGCAACAGTCAACACGTTGTCCGCATGTGAGAATGCACTCGAAAGAGACATGTTTTTACCAAACTCACGCAAACGCTCATTGTTAATAATCAATAAGGTGTCAACGTTTTGGCGCATTTTGTCCAGCCCTTCTTCTGCTTGTTGACGACGTTTACGTCCTTCAAAATTGAAGGGAACCGTAACGATTCCTACTGTCAAAATTCCAAGGTCTTTTGCTACTTGAGCGATCACTGGGGCAGCACCTGTTCCAGTTCCACCACCCATACCTGCCGTTACGAAGACCATTTTCGTATTTTTCGACAAGATTTCACGAATTTCCTCGATGTTTTCAATCGCCGCATTCATTCCCATTTCTGGAATCATTCCTGCTCCACGTCCTTCTGTTAAATTTGGACCCAACTGAATTTTGTGTGGGACAGGTGAAATATCCAAGGCCTGACGGTCCGTGTTGCAAACAATGAAATCCACGCCTACAATTCCTTGCAAGAACATGTGATTTACTGCGTTTGAACCACCACCACCAACACCAATCACTTTAATGATTGAATCTGCATTGTTTTCTAAGGATGCTCCCATTTTTGGTAAGTCAAATTCCATATCCATATTTTTTTCTATTAATCTTTATCATCAAAAAAGTCTCCAACGGACTGTCTAATTTTCAAAAAGAAGCCTTCACTACGTCTCGGATTAGAGTGTGTAATTGCTTTCTGAGCAGTTGTTTTCGGTGCTTCCTCTTGTTTTGGAAGTAAATCAACCCCTGATTTTTCCGCTGCTTCAAATCCTTTCAATACCAATCCAATACCTGTTGAGTACATCGGACTCGCCAATTTATCTAAATCGTTTGTGTTTGCTAAATGTTCAGTTGGATAACCAATACGTGTATCCATTCCCGTCATGTATTCAAACAATTGAGTCAGGTGTTTCAGTTGTGCTCCACCACCAGTTACAACGATACCACCGATTAATTTTTTAGAATACCCCGAGTTTTTGATTTCGAAGTTTACCAATTCGATGATTTCCTCCATGCGTGCTTGAATGATGCTTGCCAGGTTTTTCAAGGTGATTTCCTTTGGTTCACGTCCACGCAGACCTGGGATACACACTACTTCATTTTCTTTGCTTTCAGAAGCCAAGGCACTACCAAAGCGAACTTTCAAGGTTTCAGCATGACGTTGCATGATGCGACATCCTTCTTTGATATCATCCGTAATGACGTTTCCTCCAAATGGAATGACCGCTGTATGACGAATCAATCCATCTTGGAAAATCGCTACATCCGTTGTTCCACCACCGATATCTACCAAAACAATTCCCGCCTCTTTTTCTTCTTCGCTTAATACTGCTTCTGCAGATGCAATTGGTTCAAGAATGATCTCTTTGACGTTTAATCCGGCGCGATCCACACAACGTTTGATGTTGGACACATTGCTTACATGTCCCGTAATAATGTGGAAATTCGCTTCGAGCCGAACACCTGCCATTCCGATGGGATCTTTAATTTCCGGTTGGTTGTCCACGATGTATTCTTGAGGAATAACCGTTACAATTTCCTCTCCCGGATTCATCACCAATTGGTACATATCGTCCACAAACGCATCGATATCACCTTGAGTGATTTCACCTTTCGCATTGCGACGCGTGTACATTCCTCTGTGTTGCATGCTGCTGATGTGTTGACCAGCTATTCCAACGTTGACATTTTTAATTTTCAAGTCCCCTTCGACAGACGCCTGTGTTAATTCCACAGCTGAAGTGATGGACTGAACAGTACGTTCGATGTTCGAAACAACTCCGCGCATCACACCAAGGGATTCACTTTTCCCTAATGCAACGATTTCAATTTTATTGTGCTCGTTTTTACGCCCAACAAAACAAGCGATTTTCGTTGTCCCGATATCGAGTCCAACAACAATCTTGCTACGCTTCACTTCGCTAGTTGGCTCTTTTTCTACAAACGATTTGTCCTTCATATTTTACACTTATTTCGCTATACTTATTCCATCCTTCGTAAGGCATTGCCTCATTGTAAAAATCCAAAATGCGACTAAATTTATCGTTCACTTCTTCATCCGTTGTGGCTGTTCCGAGAATGATTTTTTGATCGCCAACTATTGGTATTAGTACAAAATCGCCATTTTTTTCACGGTAAACTTGACCGATCATTTTATGCAATATTGGATCCTTACAAACATAATTTGAAATTCGATAGATATCATCTAATTTTCGAATACTTTTCAAGGAATCGTTGTTAATAATTTCGAAGATGGAATTTGGGGAATAGCGATCGGCTATTTCTCCTGAAAAAACGAGTACCCGTGCGGTATGTAAATCGGAACGATTCATTAAAAATCCATCCTCATCTAAGTAAAAACTTTGTCCGGATTTATTAAAAATTCGTGCGATGGGTTTGCGCAATTCCAATTGAATGTCCCATTTGTTACCAATGCGCTTAAAAACCTTAACTCTTTTGACTTCTGGCATCTTTGCAATCACGTATTCAATTTTTCGAATATTCAAGTTTTTTACCTCCTGATTTTTTTCGATCAAACGACGCAATTTCAAGCGGTCAATCAATTCTGGTTCCGTTAAAAAAGCATCATCACCATCTACATGAATCGACACATTTGGGACCTGGTATTTTTTTGCCTCTTCTTCTTGTTTTGCAAACACGAGAACAGCAGCTACACCGGCGACGCATAAAATCCAAGCGGTGATTTTCATCCAATTTTTCATGTCAGTCAGCTTGATTTATGGTTAATAGTTGTTGAATCGGATTGACCAATCGATCGATATCGCCCGCCCCGATAGTCAATAGTATTCCATCGTTAAATTGACTTAAATACGGCAACACTTCGCTCGCTTTTAAAATTGACTTTTGTTCGTTCTTACACAACGAGAGCAACCATTCGCTCGAAACTCCTTGAATGGGCTCTTCTCGAGCTGGATAAATCGGCAAAAGTATCAACTCATCTAATTGGGATAGTTCACTGGCGAAATCAGCAGCGAAATCCTTTGTTCGTGAGAAAAGGTGCGGTTGAAATATGCCGGTTATTTTTTTTCCCGGATACAACAATCGAATGGAACTTACCAGTGCTTTGATTTCCTGAGGATGATGCGCATAATCGTCCACATACACCAATTTCTCGCTTCGAATAATGTATTCAAATCGTCTTTTTACACCTAGGAACAGTTGAACGCCTGAACGAATACTGGATTCCTCCATGCCTAACTCGTGCAACAAAGCAATACATGCCAACGCATTTTCTGCATTATGAATTCCCGGTAATCCGAAATGCACATCTTTCCACCATGTGGTTTTTAAGCGAATGTCGCCACAGAGAAATCCATCTTTCCACTGAAAGTTCGAAACTGAATAATCTGCAGTTTCGGAGTCCACCGCATAGGTAAAACTTTTACCTAAGGTTTGTAGGTTCAATCCTTCTTTTTGCAAACAAAGACCGTGTGGATCTAATTTCATGGCAAACTGTCGGAATCCTTCTTTGAATTGTTCAGCGGTCCCATAAATATCGAGGTGATCGGGATCAGCTGCCGTGATAATGGAAGCATATGGCGATAAATGCAAAAACGAACGGTCGAATTCATCGGCTTCGATTACTGTATATTCGCTTGCTTTACTGAGGACCAAATTGGATTGAAAATTCGTGGCAATTCCACCCAAAAATGCATTGCATTTCCAACTGGATTGATCTAGAATAAAAGCCAACAAGGAACTAGTGGTAGTCTTACCGTGCGTTCCCGCCACACACAATCCTTTTGATTGTCGGGTTAACATCCCTAATACTTCTGCCCGTTTCATGAGGGTGAACCCTTCCGATTGAAAGAAGGACATTTCTCCGAGTTTTTTAATGGCCGGAGTGTAAATAACAAGGGTGTTCTCTTTGTTTAAAAATTCTGTTGGTATTTCCACTCCAAGGTCTTCGTAATGAATGATGCAACCTTCTTCTGCTAATTGAAGAGTTAAGGGCGATGGCGTTTTATCGTAGCCACCTACCGTTAATCCATTCAGTTTAAAATAACGCGCGAGTGCCGACATGCCAATACCTCCAATGCCAATGAAATAAACCGTTTGATATTTTTGGAATTGACGCATTGATTTACAAGATAGATTCACATGCATCTACAATTTCGATGCTTGCTTTTGGTTTTGCTAATAATAGAATGGACTTCCCAAGTTGTTGACATTTCGCTTCGTTTTTCAATAGCTCAACTACAGTAGGTATGAGTATTTCCTTGGCTTCGTTGTCTTTTACTAAAACCGATGCGTCTTCTTTGACCAAAGCCATCGCATTTTTTGTCTGATGATCTTCAGCAACATTAGGCGATGGGACAAGAATACACGGTTTTCCAATTAAGGTCAATTCAGAAACGGACAAAGCGCCAGCACGGGAAATAATGACATCTGCCACAGCATAAGCTAAGTCCATGCGTTGAATAAATGCGTGGACTTGAACCGATGTTCTCCAAGCATCGTTGAACCCTTGTTCGATGTTGTCCTGGTAGAATTTACCACACTGCCAAATGACTTGCAAGTCCTCTTGTTGAATCAATTCGATGTGCTGCAAGACGCTTTCATTTAAGGTTCGAGCACCCAAACTTCCACCGATGATTAATACCGTTTTTTTACTTGGATTCAATCCAAAAAAGGACAATGCCTCTTCACGTAATTGTGGATTTTGAGTCACCAAATTGCGAACAGGGTTTCCAGTCTGAATAATTTTTGCTGCAGGAAAAAATTGATCCATTCCACTATAAGCCGTGCAAATTTTCGCCGTTTTTTTCGCTAATAATTGATTGGTTTTTCCAGGATAAGAATTCTGTTCTTGAATCAAGGTTGGAATACCCAGTAGCTGCGCCATTTGCAAGGTTGGGCCACTCGCATATCCTCCTACTCCAATCGCTAATTGCGGCTTATATTTTTTAATCACCGATCGTGCCATCCATAAGCTTTTAAGCAATTTGAACGGCAGTAAAAAATTGGACAATGTTAACTTTCGTTGGAATCCAGCAATGGGCAAACCTACAATTTCATACCCTGCTTGAGGCACTTTTTCCATTTCCATTTTTCCTAACGCTCCGATAAAAAGGATAGCAACGGAAGGATTCCTTCTTTTTATTTCATCCGCAATCGCCACTGCAGGAAAAATATGTCCGCCGGTTCCGCCTCCTGAAATAATTACGCGCTGGATATTCATGTTCTATTCAATTATGCTTCCGCAAAGGAAGTCGTGTCTTTGTCTTTTTCTAAATCTTTGGCAAATGCCTGAATCACTCCAATGGAAACACAGGCCATGATCAAAGCTGATCCACCCATGGCTAGGAAAGGCATATTTTGACCTGTTACGGGAAACACGCCTGTACATACGAGCATGTTAATACACGCTTGCGTCAACAAATGAATGCCAATTCCTAATGAAACATAGGATTGAAAAGGCTCGTTGGTTTTTAAAGCGATTTTGATAATTCGGTACAAGAGAATCAGGTACAACAAGGCTAAAAATGCTGCCATTAAGAATCCGAATTCCTCCACAAATGTGGCGAAATAAAAATCTGCATAGGCTTCTGGTAGATATTCTTTCAATTTCCCATCACCCACTCCTTGTCCAAATAAGGATCCCACATGAATGGCTAATTGCGCATTTTTCGCTTGTGCATTCGCTTGAGCGGTTTTTACATCTTGAGAATCCGTATCCATGCGATTCGTTAAACGATTCTTCCAGGTATCGTATCTCGGCAAGAGTCCAACTTCCGGGAAAGTCACATGAAATAAAACGGCCAAAGCAGCAATTCCAATTCCACCAGCACCCATGGCAAGTAGCTTTCCAAATGGCACACGTCCGATAAACAACAAGGCCATGCACAACATAAACAGCATGGCTGCTGTGGAAAAATTATCCTTGACAATCAATCCACAAATGACCCCTATTGGAATCATTAAAGGCAGAATTCCTTCTTTCCAATCGTTCAGTTTGTCTTTCTTTTTGACGAGGATCCGACTCACATAAACGATCAATGCGAGTTTGGCAAAGTCAGAAGATTGAAACGTCAATTTAACGAATGGAATACGAATCCAACGTCCCGCACCATTCACCTCGGTACCGAAGAAAACAGTAAACAAGAGCAAGGCGATGGCGAGGTAATAGGAGAATTTCGCTAATTGACTAATGTATTTCGAATTTACCCGGTGGATGGCATACATGGATGCGAATCCAATGACCACGTAAATAAAGTGTTTAAATAAATATTGAAAGGGAGAGCCTCCTTCAATTTTGACTAAAATTGGAACAAAACTGTACACTGTTACCAACGAAAAAGACATCATGAGGATGGTAATTATCCAAATGACAGGATCGCCTTTTAAGTATTTTAAGTATTCTCTCATGTTAATTGAACCAAATTGAGGTAAGCTTGAATTTTCATCGACACATATTCACTGTCTGCATCCGTACATGTAAAGAGCAAGGTTCCTGGGGCTTTCAATTCACGCATCAACTCATGAAGGAGTAATTGAATGTCCTCAAACTCATTTTCCAACATAAATCCAGTTTGATTCACGCCGTAGGAAAGAACGCTCTGAAATTTCCCTTGAAATGCTGGTTTTTCGGTAAATACTGCAGCTATTTCTGATGGATTTCCAACCCAAATGAAATTCGTTGGAACCGATTCGATGAATTGCATGAGCGCATCCTGAGTTGGCTGCATCCATGAAAAGACATCCAGTCCTTTCAACTTTCCATGTGCACGAAGGCCCGTACTTTGCGCTTGACGCAAAGACTGTCCGTCAGCTTGGACGTTCGCATGTATTTTATGAAATTCCTGCATGGATCTTCAAAGCTTTACAGCATGCGAACTGCTTGTTTAAATTGATTTCCTCTGTCCTCGTAATTCTCAAACAAATCAAAACTTGCACAAGCAGGAGAAAGTAAAACTGTTTCCTCTTTTTGCGCCAAACGGTAACCAAAGGCTACGGCTTCCATCGCAGATTTTGCTTCCACGATGATTTCGACAACATCGGAAAATGCATCAATGATTTTTTGATTATCCTCCCCCAAGCAGACAATTGCCTTTACTTTTTCACGGACAAGATCAGTTAATTCACTGTAATCATTTCCTTTATCGACACCACCAACGATCCATACTGTTGGTTTCTCCATGCTTTCTAAAGCAAACCATGCAGAATTGATGTTCGTTGCTTTCGAATCATTGATGAATTCAATTCCATTGACTTTGGCAACGAACTCCAAGCGGTGTTCGACATTGGTGAAGTCTTCTAGACTTTCACGCACAATATCCTTGCGGATTTCAACTAGACGAGCTGCGATCCCGGCAGCAAGTGCGTTTTGGGTATTGTGTTTACCCTTTAAAGCTAATTCATGAATTGACATGGCAAATTGTTGGTTTATATGGATGATTAGTTGTTTGTCGTCTGCATAGCCACCAGGATTTTGTACCTCTTTCAAAGAGAAAGGCGCTAAATTCACGGATGGCTTTCTTTTTTTCATTTCCGCAGAAATGAGGGGGTCATCTGCATTGTAGATGAACCAATCTTGAGTTGTTTGATTTTGAAGAATGCGGAATTTTGAGTCCACATACTGTTGCATTTGATACTCATAGCGATCCAAATGATCGGGAGTGATGTTCATTAAAACAGCAATGTTCGCGTGAAAATCATACATGTCATCCAATTGAAATGAACTCAATTCAATCACATACCAATCGTGATCTCCTTCTGCTACTTGCTTTGCAAAACTATAGCCCACATTTCCTGCTAGACCAACATCGAGTCCTGCTTTTTTCAGGATGTGATGCGTTAAAAGCGTGGTGGTTGTTTTACCATTGCTTCCCGTAATACAAATGGTTTTTCCAGTCGAGTAGTACCCACCAAATTCAATTTCTGAAACCACTTTGATGCCTTTTGCTCGAATGGCTTTCATGACTGGAGCTTTTTCAGGTATTCCTGGTGATTTAATGATGAGTTCCGCTTGGAGGATTTTTTCTAGTGTGTGTTGACCCTGTTCCCATTTTACACCAAGTTCATTCAAGGCATCTTGAAACTCGGCTTTGATGTTGGACATATCCGAAACAAAAACCGACCAGCCTTTTTGCACTGCTAGGATAGCAGCACCCACACCGGATTCTCCAGCGCCAAGGATGACCATATTTTTGTTTGTTCCGTCCACGATTAACGCAATTTTAAGGTTACGATGGTTACTACTGCTAATAGAACCGCGACGATCCAGAAGCGTGAAACAATTTTTGCCTCATGGATTCCTTTTTTCTGATAATGGTGATGCAGTGGTGCCATCAAAAAGATGCGACGTCCTTCTCCAAATCGTTTTTTTGTGTATTTGAAATACCCCACTTGCATCATCACCGATAAATTTTCGATGAGGAAAATCCCACACAATACTGGGATGAGTAATTCTTTGCGAATGGCAATAGCGAAAACAGCAATGATTCCACCCAAAGCCAAACTTCCCGTGTCGCCCATAAACACTTGTGCTGGAAAAGAATTGTACCAGAGGAATCCAATACAAGCCCCAACAAATGCGGCGATGAAAATCACCAGCTCTTCTGCGTTTGGAATGTACATCACTCCCAAGTAATCCGCGAAATTTGCATGGGAACTTACGTAGGCTAAAACCGCCAATGCGATTCCTACAATGGCAGAAGTTCCAGTCGCCAAACCATCTAAACCATCGGTCATGTTTGCGCCATTCGAAACCGCAATTACAATGAAAATAACAATGGGAATAAACAACAACCAACCATACGATTTCTGCCAGTCACCAATCAACCAATTGTAATTGAATTCATTGCCGCGGATAAACGGAATTGTGGTAGTCATGTCGTCGGTTTTAATCCACTTGAAATGTTCCCCCTTATTTTGTACGTGCAAATGCGTGACAAATTTTTCGTCTTGCTGCAATTTATAATTGGCATCCACACGCTTGTGAACCACAACATCATCTGAGAAATACAACATACATCCCACAAGTAATCCCACACCAATTTGACCAATGACTTTAAACGTTCCTTTTAATCCTTCTTTGTTCTTTTTGAAAACTTTAATGTAATCGTCTAAGAATCCAATTAATCCAAGCCAAATGGTTGCTAAAATCATGGTAATTACATAGATGTTATGCAACTTAGCGAAGAGCAGCACTGGAATTAAGATCGCAGCAAGGATGATGATTCCGCCCATCGTTGGTGTTCCAGATTTCTCAATTTGACCAGCAAGTCCAAGATCACGAACGGTTTCTCCAATTTGTTGATTTCTCAATTTATTGATGATTTTTTTACCAATCACAATGGATACAATCAAGGAGAAAATGAGCGCCAATCCAGCACGAAAGGAGATGTAATGAAACAACCCTGCTCCTGGGAAATTTAGTTTATCGAGGTAATCAAATAAGTAATAAAGCATCTAATTATTTTTTCAATTGATTAAAAAATTCTTCGGTTAATTTGAAATCATCAAAGTCATGTTTTACGCCATTGATGTCTTGGTATTTTTCATGTCCCTTTCCCGCGATAAGGATAATATCTCCTGGTTGCGCCAACATGATCGCTGTTTTAATGGCTTGAGCACGGTCAGAAATGGTGAGGGCATGTTGTACCTCGCTCGTTAATCCTGCTTCCATCTCACGCAAAATCTGCATCGGATCCTCCGTTCTCGGGTTATCGGAAGTTAAAATCACTTGTTGACTTTTTCGTGCTGCAATTTGAGCCATTACAGGACGTTTTTCGCGATCGCGATCTCCACCACAACCAACAACAGAAATTACTTTTTGTCCATCTTTTCGAATGGCTGCAATTGTATTCAATACATTTTCTAAGGCATCTGGCGTATGTGCATAATCCACAATTGCTGTAATTCCGCCTTGACTTCTCAGGTATTGGAATCGTCCCTCCACGGAAGAAAGATTACTCATTCCGCGAAGCACATCCATTGAATCCAGTCCGAGTAAGGTACCTACGCCATATACAGCGAGTAAATTATAGGCATTAAATTCACCCACCAAACGCGAACATAATTCCACTTGATTAATGCTCATCGTCAAACCTGAAATTTCGTTTTCGAGTACTTTTCCTTTGAAATCAGCTGGAGTGCGTAACGCAAAACTGCGCTTATCGGCTTTTGTATTCTGAAGCATCACTTGTCCATTGCGATCATCCGCGTTTATCAATGCAAATGCCTTTGGACTCAGGTCATCAAAAAATTGTTTTTTCACACGGATGTATTCTGCGAAGGTTTTATGGTAATCGAGGTGATCGTGGCTAATGTTTGTGAAAACAGCACCGACATAGTGAATGCCGTGAATTCGGTACTGATGTACAGCGTGCGAACTCACTTCCATGAAGCAATGGGTACAATTTTGATCTACCATTTCACGCAAGAGTGCATTCAATCGAATGGGGTCTGGGGTGGTATGTGTAGCGGTTATTGCATGCGTTCCAATTTTGTTCACAACGGTAGAAATGAGTCCACATTTGTGACCCAGACCAGTAAATAAATCGTGCAATAAAGTCGTTGTGGTCGTTTTACCATTTGTTCCAGTTACTCCGACTAAATTCAATTGTTTGGATGGATGACCATAAAATGCGCAGGCAACCTCCGCTAGTGCGACATCCGTTTTTTCAACGGAAATTACCAAGGCATCCGCAGGAAGTGCAAGGTGTTTTTGCACCACAAACATGCGACAACCCAAATCATATGCTGATTTCACATAAGAATGTCCGTCACTAATACTTCCAATGATGGCGAAGAAAACGCTTCCCACTTTGGCTTGACGAGAGTCAAATGTAAGTGAACGAACTTCCATCGAAAGATCACCCTGAACGCATTCAAACGAAGTAGACTGAAGAAGGGATTGGATGGTGATCATGTTAGTTTAATGTGATGTTGATTAATTGTCCTTTAACGAGCAGATTCCCAGCTTTAACAGACTGACTTTCCACTTTACCTTTTCCATGCAAGCGGACAATTAAGCCGGCGCTTTCTAATAAATACACAGCATCTTTTGCAGTCATGCCTTTTACATCAGGCACCCGTTTTCTATAAATCGCTTTTCGATTGAGGTGAATGGAACCTTTCAAGGTGTCGGACTGAATCCATTCCGCATCCGCATTCAACTGATAGCGCAGATTGAATTTTTTCAAAATTTGGGTGACATCTCTATTTAACCCAGACTTTAAAACGGGTAATTCCTCAGATTTTGTTGCTCGTTTCGAATTCACTGCTTTGTGATATTGCAAGGCAGAAGCATATACCTTATTTGCTATTTCAGCGAAGACTGTTCCTGAAACACGCGCACCATAATATTCTCTTTTCGGTTTTGAAATAACGACGATACACGAGTAAATTGGCTTGTTCGCTGGAAAATACCCAACAAAAGAAGCCTGATAAAAACTCATTTTTTCTTCGTTGTATTGCTTATTATCACCCATTAATTTAGCAGTTCCAGTTTTTCCCGCGATGGTGAAAAAGGAGCTTTTCAAATCGTGACCAGTACCATTTATCATCACACCTTCTAGGCAAGACTTCATGGTCAAGAGGGTACTTTCCGAACAGATTTGTTCTTTCACGACGATCGGCTTGAATGTTTTAATCACTCGTCCCGAACGTCTGATTTGTTGCACAAATTGCGGACGAACTAAGGTTCCGTTATTGGCTACTGCATTGTAAAATGCCAAGGTTTGAATGGGCGATTGTTTTAATTCGTAGCCGATCGACATCCAAGGAATCGACATAGCCGACCATCCGGGTGTCCCTGGTTTCGGAACAAATGGCTTTTTCTCACCTTCGATGTCAATGCCCAATTTTTCCGTTAATCCAAATTCCGCCAATCGATCTAAAAATCGTTGTGGTTCGGAACGATAAGCGCGGTACATGATTTGTGCAATCACATTGGACGATTTTTCAAATGCTTTTTTTATGGTAATGTTTCCATAGCCCATACCGTGGTTGGAATCCGATAATTTTCCTCCAGCAATGGCATAGCGTCCACCGGCATTTACCTTGTCTGTAATTTTAAATTTTCCGTCTTCCAAACCGGCCATAAGTGAAGCCAGTTTATAAGTAGATCCTGGAACGTCTGCATGTCCAATAGCGAAATTATAGGACTCGGCATAACCACCTTTCTTTTGTTTTGTCAAATTGGCGATGGCACGCACGAATCCAGTTTTGACATCCATGACCACGACGCAACCTTCTTCTGCATCCATGTAGAGCATTTGCTTTTCCAATTCCGAGTGCGCGACTTCCTGAATTTCCTTGTCGATAGAAGTGATCACATCGGCACCCTCTACTGCATCTTTGATGATTTTCCCCGTTTTTTTCCAGCCGGAAGAAATGCGTTGTTCTAACTCTTCCCCATCTTCACCTTTCAGATACGAATAAAATGCTCCTTCAATTCCTACCTTTAATTCTTTCTTGTCATTTTTATAATAGCCGAGGGTTCTACTTAAAAGATTTCCGTAAGGTTTTTTGCGCAGGATGGTTTCATCATTATCGATGATTCCACCTTTCATTTGTCCCAATTCAAAAATCGGGAGTTTATTCAAGCGTTTACGCTCGTCATTCGTCACACGTTTACGGATCAGTAGATACCTTGATTTACTCTCACGCGCACGACGAATTTCGTTTTCATATTCACGTGCCGATTTATCCGGATAAAGCCTGTGTAATCCAGCTGCAAGTCCCGCTAACTCAGCATCAAATACCTTTTGTTCCACCACCGTTGGATCCATGTGAATGTCATAAAACGTTACGGATGTTACGAGAGGAATTCCATTCATATCCAAGATTTCCCCCATACGTGGAACCCTTTTGACGATTTGAACCGGCAACTTTTTATCCACGTCATTGAACAGACTACTTCTACCTTCCCATTGTAATTTTAGGGTAGTATACAGCACCAGCAAGATCAACAACACAAAGGTGAAGTAAATCGCATAAGCACGACGGTATAAGTATTTCTTATCTGTGTCCTTACTCATTGGTTTTCTTTTTCAAACGAATGACTTTTGTTGCATTCTTTGTTTCTTTCACTTCTCGTTTTTCCAACTTCTCAGCCAGTTTGTATCTTCTTGTTCGCAATTCCAAGCGAGCTTTTGCTTCTATGAATTCCGCTGCGTTTTGATCCAATTCTTTTTGCGCCGTATCGATGTCCTTATTCACTTGCTTGCCATAGTACCCTTTTGCGACAATAAGTATTAGCAGGAACATCAAGAAGAAAATGTAATTCAAGTTGTTGAGCACAAATTCTTTGGTCAAGAAGTCTCCATTTAAAATCTGTGTAAATGCCGAAGTTTTCGAACTGCGTTTCTCGCTTTTCGAAGCTTTCGGTTTTTCCGACTTTGGAGCCTTCTCACCTCCTACTATGTATTCATCTTCATGCATTCTTTTCCGCAATTCTTAACTTGGCACTACGCGCTCTTGGATTTCGCTCGTTTTCTTCTTCAGTGGAAACGATCGGGTGTCGTACAATTTCCGTGAGCGGTTTCTGAACATTTCCGAAAAAGTCCTTTTCGATTTCACCAGAGAATGATCCTCGCTTCATGAAATTTTTCACGAGGCGGTCCTCCAATGAATGGTAAGAAATAACGACTAGTCGTCCACCAGGCGCTAGAACATCCGCTGCTTGTGTTAGTAACTGCTCTAATACCTGTAGCTCTTGATTTACTTCAATGCGCACCGCTTGAAAAACCTGGGCGTAAAATTTATGTTCTTTAAATTTCGGAGCAAAGCGGTTCAAAAGGTGCATGAGGTCGCCAGTGGTTTGAATTTCACCATCTGCACGTTTACGAACGATTTCCGCTGCAATGGAACGCGCATTTTTCAGCTCACCATAATTTCGAAAGATCCGAATGAGCTCATGCTCTTCGTATTCATTAATGACATGAAAAGCCGACTTTCCAGATTGCTGATTCATGCGCATGTCCAATGGCGCACTTTCACGAATCGAGAACCCACGTTCACCCGTATCAAACTGATGTGAAGAAACGCCAAGATCCGCAAGAATGCCATCCACCTGTTTGAAGCGCAAAAGTTGTAAGTGATTCTTGAGAAAAGCAAAGTTGGCAGCAACAAAATGAAAATTAGGTGCTTCCCACGCATTTTTCTTCGCATCGGCGTCTTGGTCAAAAACGACCAATTTTCCTTCCGAACTTAGCTGATTAAAAATGGCACGAGCGTGTCCTCCGCCACCAAAAGTAACATCTACATATGTGCCATTTGGCTGAATCGTCAAGGCATCTATGCTTTCTTGAAAAAGAACCGGTATGTGGTAGTCAGTATTATTCTCCATTGTCCAAATCACCCATTACTTCATCCGCCAAATCAGCGAAATCAGCCATGTTTCCTTCAATCATATTGAAGTATTTGGATTTGTCCCAGATTTCAATTCTGTCGTTATATGCAATTAGCATTACTTCCGATTCCAAACCTACACGTTCCATGTGCGCCGTTGGAATTAAAAGTCGACCCGCATTATCCAACGCCAATTGTTTGGCTCCTTGATGGAACAAACGATAGAACATTCGATTTTGCGGTTTAAACAAATTCAACTTCGAAAGTTTCAAGCTAATCTGTTCCCAATCGGAAAGTGGATATAGCGTCAAACAATCTTCGAATCCTTTGTTCAACATGAAGTCTCGCTGGGACGCAGGAGGAAGTTGCTTCCGTAATCCGGAAGGCAAAAGAAACCGGCCTTTTTCATCCAATTTCACTTCAAATTCTCCTACTAATCCTGCCATAGCTTTATAATGGGTAAAATTAGTGGATTTCTACCACTTTTTACCACTGGATTTTTAATTGTTAATAACTT
>JAHEMQ010000001.1 GCA_024643555.1 Crocinitomicaceae bacterium
GACAAGGCTTCTTTCATGCGAGAAAGCGCCTTTGTTAAGGTTTCTTCAGATGCTGCGTAAGAAATTCGGAAGCAATTTGGTGCTCCGAAGGATTCACCTCCCACCAAAGCTACGAGTCCTTCTTCGAGCAAGAACATGCACAATTCATCGGCGTTATGAATGGTTTTATCGCCATATTTTTTACCGAAGTAAGACGAACAATCTGGGAAGACGTAAAATGCACCACCAGGTTGATTCGCTTTTAAGCCCGGAATTTCTGAAAGTCCTTTCAAGACCAACTCGCGACGACTTTTAAATGCAGCAATCATTTCTTTTAACACAGATGGATCTGCTTTCATGGCTGCAATCGTTGCACGTTGGGTAATGGAGCAAGTTGCCGAGGTAAATTGTCCTTGCACTTTATCGCACGCAGCAGCAATTTCCTTTGGCGCACCAATGTATCCCAAACGCCAGCCGGTCATGGCCCAAGCTTTGGAAACACCATTGACTGTAACCACTTGGTTATAGATTTCTGGAAATTGAGCCAAGGACTCATGTTTTCCGATGAAGTTAATGTGTTCGTAGATTTCGTCGCTCATGGCAACGATGTGTGGGTATTTTTTGAGGACGTTCGCGATGTCCTGTAATTCTTCTTTCGTGTACACCGATCCTGTTGGATTACAAGGCGTCGAGAACATGAATAATTTCGTTTTCGGAGTAATGGCTGCTTCCAATTCGGCTCCAGAAATTTTAAAGTCTTTTTCAATTCCCGCGTTGATGACCACCGGAACTCCCTCAGCAACTTTCACGATTTCCAAATAGGAAACCCAATACGGTGCAGGAATGATGACTTCATCTCCTGGGTTAATTAAACTCAACACGACATTGGCGATGGATTGCTTTGCTCCGGTAGAAACCACGATTTGATCTTTCGCGTAAGTCAAGTGGTTGTCGCGACGGAACTTCTCTGAAATACTCTCACGCAAATCATCGTATCCAGGAACAGGCGTATACATTGTGTAATTTTGCTCCATTGCTTCAAGCGCAGCATCCTTTATGAATTGTGGCGTATGAAAGTCAGGCTCACCAAGGGACAATGAAATGACATCGAGTCCTTGCGCTTTTAATTCTCTGCTTTTTCTTGACATCGCAATGGTTGCAGACTCTTCCATGGCTAATAATCGTTCGGATAACTGAATCATGAGTTGAATTTGTCTACAAAGGTAGTTATTTTCCCAAAGTAGCCTTTTTCGCCGGGCTTTTTATTAAAGGAAATTTCAAGAATTTTACTTTTAACGGAAAGCCCTATCTTTGTTCTATGCGCATCGATATACTCACTGTTTTGCCTCAATTACTGGAAAGTCCTTTCGCGGCTTCCATTATGAAAAGAGCACAGGATAAAGGACACGTGGAAATTCATGTCCACAACATTCGGGATTACTCCACGGATAAACACAAAAATGTAGACGATTACCAATACGGAGGAGGAGCAGGAATGGTGATGAGCATCGAACCAATTGCGGCCTTGATTGATAAATTGTCTTCCGAACGTAGCTACGACGACATCATCTACATGTCGCCCGACGGGAAAGTGTTGGATCAAAACGATTGCAATCAAATGTCGCTGTGTGAAAACCTCATGATTCTTTGCGGACATTACAAAGGCGTGGATGACCGCGTACGTCAACATTACATCACCAAAGAAATTTCCATCGGTTCCTATGTGCTTTCAGGTGGAGAACTCGCAGCAGCGGTTGTTGTAGATGCGGTGGTTCGACTGATTCCAGGTGTACTAAACGATGAAACGTCTGCATTAACGGATAGTTTTCAAGACAATTTACTTTCTCCACCGGTGTACACGCGTCCACCTGAATATAAGGGATGGAAAGTGCCGGATGTGTTGCTTTCGGGAAATCAAAAGGAAATTGATCGCTGGCGAGAAGAACAAGCCTACCAACGCACCAAAGAACGCAGACCAGATTTGTTAGATGAAAAATGATTTTTGATAAGATGAGACATAAGACGTTTCTTTTCACGGCTGTACTTTTACTTTCCATGAACGTAATCGCGACACCAAAGGATTCGGTGTATTCATATCGGTTTTTTGTGGAGAATCATTTTGGTCATCCCTACCTGAATTTTCAGTTGGATTCTTCCTGGTATTTCATGAATGAACACTATAACCATAAGCATTTTGTGCACAACGAATTCTTTAATCCTAGTTTGAAAGAAAACTTGCACATTATTCAGTTGTCGGATAATTTTTCTTTTGCTGAGATGGGGAAGTCAAAAATCCCTTCGAAAATACTAACATTGAACTTCAAGGAAGTAGTCAAACAATTTAAGTCTGCCGACTACGAGCAAAAGATGGGCTATGTTCAAATGGATATGCCGCGCAAAAAAGCAATCCTGAACTTGAAGATGTTGGGCGTCGGTAAAGGATTTTTACTCGTTTATGAATTGCACGATCATTCCAATTGGATGATGTGGTATCCAGATTTAACTGAAGCGAGGAAAGAACTTTTGAAGTCACGTGAAATCAATGCGGATAAAATGATTTTGAAATCATTTGTCCCAATTAGCGATAAAGATCTATCCAATGCAGAATTAAATGATACCTTAACTTACGTTGAAGCAGAATTTCAAGGAGGATTTGATGGTTTGTCAAAATTCATAAATGAAAATTTAGAGATTCCAATTTCCTTCATTGAAAATAGTGATATGAAAAAAGGAACTTCTTCTTGTCGTGTCGTCGTAAGATTTGAAATCGATAAAGATGGAACAATGAATGATTTTTTTATTGATAACATGGAAGCTGTTTTTATGCCTTCACTTGTAAATGTTAGCATCAAATTGTACCGTGAAATGCCCAATTGGACTCCTGCCAGAGAGCAAGGAAAACCTGTTCGAATTTTCCTTCGTTTACCGTTAAAATTTGAGGTGTTTTAATTTTTTTTCTTTCGGATGAATCATATTTTATTGAGTACCATTTTACTATTTGTTTCAGGAAGTTTTTTTTGTCAATCCAACTGGACAGGAAACACGTCTCCGACCTATCCGGAACTCGTTGAGCACCTCCAACAACTGGACAAAGCACACAAGGAACTTTCCATGTACAACATGGGGCCTTCAGATTACGGTTTACCCATTTATTTGTTTGTCATTAATGGAGGAAAGGATTCCATACGGACCTTTGCGAAAGCACTCGCTGGGACAACGATTTTGATTAATAATGCGATTCATCCGGGCGAACCAGATGGCATCAATGCGTGTTTGATTTGGTTGGACCAATGGATTGCGCAAGGAAAACCCTTGGAATCGAAAAATGGCGACAAATTACCAGTCATTGCGTTTATTCCCGCCTACAATGTGGGAGGAATGATGAACCGTTCTTCGACGAGTCGTGCCAACCAAAATGGCCCCGAGGAATATGGATTCCGGGGAAGTACCCGCAATTTTGACCTGAACCGCGATTTCATCAAAATGGATTCAGAAAATGCGTTCACGTTTGCGAAAATCTTTCATTCCTTGGATCCAGATGTCTTTATTGACAACCATGTTTCCAACGGCGCGGACTACCAATACACCCTCACGTACATCGCCTCGATGAAAGAGCGCATGTCGCCGGAAATGAAGGAGTTGACCTATGAAAAATGCATTCCGTTTCTCACAAAAAATGTGGAACAACAAGGTTGGGACTTATTTCCATACGTGGAATTGAAAGGGGAGACACCCGCACAAGGAATCCATGCCTTCAATGATTTGCCGCGCTATGCGATGGGATACGCTTCGCTGTTTCATTCGATTAGTTTTACGGTCGAAACGCACATGTTAAAACCATTTCCGCAGCGCGTTCAAGCGACTTTGGCATTTATGGAGGGAATCATTTCGTTTACGACGCTAAACGCACTAGAAATCGAAGACAAACGCAGCGCAGCGAAATTATGGGCCAGAAACCTGGAGCACTATGCCTTTAATTATCAACTGACGGAGAAAGCGGATTCCATTTCGTTCAAAGGTTACGAGCATTCATTTCCAGTACATCCCATCACTGGATTGAAGGAATTATCGTACGATCGAAGCAAAGCGTATGAACGCATGATTCCATGGTTCCGAACTTATGTTCCAACGGATTCTATGAAAGTACCTCTGTATTATGTGGTTGGTGGACAAGAACAAGATGTGATTGATCGTCTTATCGCAAACCATGTGATTTTTGAAACCTTGACGAAGGCATCGATTGATACCTTGCATGTCTTCTCTGTGAAGTCCTACAAGAGTCCGAGTCAGCCCTACGAAGGTCATTTTAAATTGGGGCAAATTGAAGTGGGGGAGAGTAAACGAGCAATGGATTTGAAGCCTGGCGATATTCTGATTCCTAGTCAACAAGATGCGGCTTTATTTCTGCATGCTTCATTACAACCAAGGGCAGAAGACTCCTACTTGACTTGGAATTTCTTTGATTCGTATTTACAGCAAAAGGAGTATTTCTCCAATTATGTTTTTAAGGATCAAATCGCTGAAATTCTCGCAGGGAATCGAACCTTAAAGGAGGAATATGAACTTCGAAAAGCAACCGATGAGAAATTTAGAAATTCCGAATGGGATCAACTTTATTTTA
This sequence comes from Crocinitomicaceae bacterium, assembly GCA_024643555.1. GTDB lineage: Bacteria > Bacteroidota > Bacteroidia > Flavobacteriales_D > Crocinitomicaceae > UBA952. Next base: position 4,601 of record JAHEMQ010000001.1, read on the forward strand.
TCTATAGTCGAAGTCCGTATTTCGAACAAACGTTTATGCGTCTGCCAATTTATCAGAAATTCTAAACAATCCTTTAGAAGGAAGGACAAGAAATGCGTCGGAAGTCCTTCATTTGTTTCTTGCATTTCAAGTTAATACCCATAGAGATTTCATGGGATCCACCACTGATTCCACCCAATTGAGAAACGGTTAAATCGTAACTGTATCCAATTCTGAATTTATCGGTAGTTATTCCAAGACTAACGATAAACGCATCTCGATTTCGATACCAAGCACCGATGGTAAATGCTTCGTATTTCAAATATGCGCCTATGTTAAATTGTTGGAATCCATTTTGGTATTGATAGATGACATTTGGCATCAACATGGTATTGCTGGAGTATTTACCTCTTTGTCCAATTTTAATGGTTGCTCCCATGTGTCCAGTGATTCGAATCGGTAATTTCGATTCTCCTAAAATCATGGATTCATCTGGACGATTCAAGTGATGTCCAGCTACTCCAAAATAGAAATTTTTTGTAAATCCGACCATTCCTGCAGACACATCAAAAAATCCATGGTAACCATTTCCTCTAGGCACATCGCCGGTTTGATAAATAAATCCTCTGCGTGGATCAATCATGTCACCGAAGGTCAATTTACTCCAATCCAAGTATTTCTGGAAGTATGCTGCTTGTCCGCCAAACATAATGCGAAACTTACGGTTTACTTTCAAATAATACGAATAGGTTCCAGCAAGCATGGACGTTTGAATGGTTCCTTGACCTTGTTGGTCGTGCATCGCCATGATTCCGATTCCTCCAGATAAATTCTTCGCATAGGTGTCATACGCTGCAGCATACGTGACAAAGTTTCCCGTTAACTGTGGCCATTGGTTTCGATAGTTCAATGCCACACGTGGACAACCACTTGATCCGGCCAATGCTGGATTTAGATAGACTGGATTCGAATAAAATTGTGTAAAAGTAGGATCTTGAGCAAGCGATTGAAAACTCAAGTAAAGAAAACACAGTAGGATGATGTTTTTCATGTTCATGTTATAGGCTAATGTAACGGCGAGCTTTCTTGCTCACTGATGAATGAATACGTAAGGTCAATTGATGTGCGAATGTTTTTTCAGTCATGCTGGCTAAACTTAAATAACTTGATTGTCCGATGAGTGCGAAGTTTTTCCCTTGATAGCCAATGGAAAGACTTCCGCTTGCTTGATTGCTGTATGATCCACCAACTTGAAACTTCCCTGCCTTGAAGGTGAATCCGCCATAAAGTTCTTGTCGGTACAAGTTGTGTTGTAACAAAACGTAAGGAGCAAAAATTAATTGTTCGTTTCGTGAAATATATTGTGTTCCTGCAATGAAAGTGAAATTCTTTGCTGCTTTTAATGCCGTAACAGTATTGGAATATACATTTTCATTGTGACTGAAAAGATTCGTTAACTGTGCACTTAAAAAGAACAAAGGAGTATGTATCGTGAGTCCGGCATCCAAATCTCTGTACCACAAGGTTCGTCCAATGGCCAAGGACGTATCGAATTGGAACGTGTTCACTTGACCCGTTTCAAATTCAGCTTGCGATTGATTCACCATTTTTTGTTGGTCCAGGGTACGTGTTCCCATTTTAAATCGAACGGCTGGCTCTAGGGAAATCTTTCTTGTTAAGGCAATTTTAGGCGAGAAAATAGCTGCAACATTTGAGTTTTTGAGCAATCCATTATTGAATTGGTCGTAGTTCAACTGTAAACCAAATCCAGCTCGCATGTTTCTCGAATAGCCGTCCAATGAAAGCTGATTGTTCATTTTAGATTGTGTGCTTGATTCAAAAGAACGAACGGAGCTAATGGCTTGAAAAAGAGTTTGTGAGGTTGTTCCAACTGAACTAAAATTTAAATCTAAATTAGACTGATTCGGAATGGCATAATCATAACTTTGATTGTTGCTTAATCCAATGTCCTTGCTCAATAAATGGTCGATTTTTCGAAATAGATTGATGTCCCCTAAACTTATTTCAGTCGCATCCTTCAATTTGTGCTGTACCAATTCTTCTGCTTTGAAATTTGTTCGGTATCCACCAACCTTCATTCCTTTTAATGCATTGGTTTTTATATTCTGTACCTCTTCAAGGTAAGACAAGGAAGGTTCCGTTTTTGAAGCGGTTTCCGCTATTGCGTTTGTGGGAACAGAAGTGTTCAAGGTAGAAATGCGAGATGAAATGTGCGCGTTGGAGGATTCATCTGAAAGCAAAAGTACAGCTACATTCCTTGAAGTTTCAACAGGAGAAGAAACAGGTGAGGAGTGGTTGGTTTCAGCAAAGAACGTAGCTGGGGTATAATGTGATGTTGGCGTATTATTCGTGTTCCCGGTCTTGCGAGAAGTTTTGATCGAATGCACCTCCAGTTTTGACTGTTTTTGAACCTGTTGCTTGGCCGCGATGGAAGAGTTTTCTTTTTGATTTGTGAAATAGTAAGTGCTTGTCGTGATGAAAAGTGCCAATAAGGCAAGCGCTAAAACAGGTTTGTAACTTCTTTTCTTGTAAAGGGAATCTTTATGATCGAAAGTCATTGGAACAACATCTACTTTAGCTTGTTCCCAAGCGTCCATGTCCAGTTCCAACTCTGGATGATTCATCAAGAACAGTTCGAGTTGTTCTTCTTGATCTGACGAGAGGTTTCCCTCGGTATAATCAAAAAGCCAGCGATCAATGTTTTCGTGTGTCGGTTGCATTAGGCAAGTTCAAAAATTCCTTTTAACTGTTTTTTTATCTTAAGTCGTGCTCTAAACAAATATACTTTCACTTGTGACGATGGAATGCTGAGCATGGCACCAATCTCTTCGTACGTATATCCTTCTAAATCACGCAACAAAAGAATACTCTTTTGAATTGGAGGCAAGGTACTGACCAATTGATCAATGACTTGTTTCGATTCGTAGCTGTTGTCGGGAGCTTGACTCCTGATATCAGCGCATGAATCGAGGTGAGTTTGTTGTCTTTTTTTTCGGCTCACTTGATTTAGCATCGCGTTGTGGGCACAAGTAAAAAGCCAACTCTTCACTTTCTCCTTTTCAACTTTGTCTTTATTTAACCACAACTTCTCAAAAGTGTCTTGTACAATATCCCGTGCATCTTCTGAATCCTTCAGAAAATGAACCGCAAAACGATACAATGCATCGCTATGCTGATCAATGGAAAAATTGTATTCGGCACTAGTCAAGGTTGCAGTATTACAGTTAAAACAAATTGAACTTATCTAAAGTTACAGTTGCTTGAATTTTTTTTCTTAACGAGTAAACTTACAAAATTATTGGCAAGAATAAAAAGGACGGTTTTAGAATCCGAAGTTGTCGAAACCGATTTGGGTTAATTCTCGGTATTTTTCTTCGTTAAATTCATAAAGAGAGGAAGGTTTATGTGGAACACCTCGTTGTTTCTCTTTTAAGTTGGAAAGAATGTTTAATTTTTGAATTTTTCTACGGAAATTACGTTTGTCCAATGGTTTATCCAAAATACTTTCATACAAGCGATGCAATTGACTCAAGGTGAATTTTTCAGGCAACAAATTGAAACCGATGGGTTGAATTTTAATTTTTTGCTTCAACTTTTCTTTCGCGGCTTGAAGGATTTCAAAGTGGTCAAATGCCAACTCACTGATTTCGTTCACGGGTGCCCAGCCAGCATTTTTTGCAAATGAGGATGCGTGCGGCATGTAATTTTCAATTTTTACAAGTGAAAAGTAAGCAACCGTAATTACTCTGGCATCCGGTTGAGCACGAATGGATTTTAACCATTCACGGTCTGATTCCTTGTGAATTCGAAAGGGATCCCCGAATGCACCTACTTGTTCCAGGTAAATATCTTTTAATCCTGTTAGTTCCTCCAAAACGCGACTTGCTGCTTGGTCCAAGTTTTCATTATCGTAAATCAAGTTTCCTGGCAGAGCTAGTCTTGGTCCATTCGCTGCTGAAATTTCCCCGCGATCAATAACAAGAACAGTTAATTTTTCTAGGTCAAAACCAAAGATGACACAGTCAACAGAGACATTTGGATTTAATTCAGAAGCTATTTTTTTAGGATTATTATGCACGAATGGAGGATTATATATATATTTGGATAGTGTAAAAATGACACAAAGACTCAATTTTTCATTTAAGAAGTATGTATTTTATAGTAGAAAGTGGTTCAACCAAAAGCGATTGGGTTTTAGTTGATAGCAAAAATAACCAAAGTTTTTATTCGACAATGGGCTTCAATCCATATTTTCATTCATCGGATTTGATTGAAAACGAATTAAAGAAGCATGTAGATATCCTAGCCGTAGCAGATGACGTTCAAGGAGTTTATTTTTATGGAGCTGGCTGTTCAAGTGATGAAATGAATCAAATTGTTGAAAAAGGTTTGAAACAAATTTTTAGAAACGCAAACGTAGTAGTGGATCACGATTTATTGGCTTGTGCCTATGCTACTTATTCTGGTAAGCCTGGAATTTCGTGCATCATTGGGACAGGATCAAATTCTTGTTTATTTGATGGGAAAGAATTAACGGAAGTAGTTCCTGCCTTGGGGTATATTCTAGGGGACGAGGGAAGTGGTAGTTATTTTGGAAAACAATTGCTAAGTAACTTTTTGTATCACAAACTTCCAGTCCATGTCGAAGCAGATTTCATCGCAACATATCAGTTGGACAAAGATCAGATTGTGAACCACGTGTACCGTGAACCAAATGCAAACGTATACATTGCTTCTTTCATGCCCTTTATTGCCAAACACAAGGACGAACCGTTTTTCAGCGAAATGATGTACCAAGGATTTAAAAAATTCATGGAAGTGCATGTGTGTTGCTACGAAAACTATCGAGATACAGAAGTACATTTTGTTGGTTCCTTATCAAAAATATTTGAAGCTGAATTGAATAAAGCAGCAAGGGAGTTGGGTGTTTCGATTACTTCGATTATTCAAAAACCTGTAACTGGACTTGTGAATTACCATCTGAACTATATATTGAACCTTCAAACTGTGAAATCATGATCAAATCAATTCTTTTAACTGCCTTGTTGTTTTTTGCCTTAGCTTCATCGGCTCAACGAAATACGCCAGATTGGGCTCAGAATGCGACCATTTACGAAATTAATGTGCGACAATTTTCCAAAGATGGAACATTTGCCCAAGTTTCGAAACAACTGCCTCGCTTGAAGGCAATGGGAGTGGACATCATTTGGTTAATGCCGATTCATCCGATTGGGGTAAAAAATAGAAAAGGATCTTTGGGAAGTTATTACGCTGTTCAGGATTACAAAGGTGTGAATCGCGAATTTGGAAACATGGATGATTTTAAATCTTTGGTGAACAAAGCACACGAATTGGGAATGTATGTCATCATTGATTGGGTTGCGAATCACTCTTCTCCAGATAACATTTGGATCGAAGAAGGACATTTAGACTGGTACACCTTGGATTCTACAGGAAATGTTCAACCGACTATCGGAACCGATTGGTGGGATGTGGCTGATTTGAATTATGACAATCCTGCCATGCGTTCGGAAATGATTAAATCAATGAAATATTGGCTGACAGATGCAAACATTGATGGATTCCGTTGCGATGTTGCTGGGTGGGTTCCACTTGACTTCTGGGTAGAGGCACGAAACGAATTGCAAAGTGTGAAACCTATTTTCATGTTGGCAGAGGCGGAGGAAATTCCTTTGCATGAGGCCTTCGAAATGACGTATGGATGGGAATTTCATCACATTATGAACGATGTGGCAAAAGGGAAAAAAGATGCGACTGCGGTTCGCACTTTTATGGAAACGAATAAATATCCGGGAAGTGCATTCCGAATGAATTTTACCTCGAATCACGATGAAAATTCTTGGAATGGAACGGAAATGGAACGAATGGGAGATGCGCGCTTTGCAATGGCTGTTCTTGCTAGTACAATCGACGGAATGCCTTTAGTCTATAATGGACAAGAAACTTCCTTAGATCGACGTTTGAAATTCTTCGATAAAGATAGCATCGAATGGAAAAAAATGGACCTTGTTCCTTTCTATACTAAACTTTTGCATTTGCACCAGACGAATGAAGCGCTATGGGTGCGTGACGGGAGCAATCGTGCGCAGTTTATCTCGACATCAAATCCAAAAGAACAATTGGTTTACGTGCGTGAATCAAATGGACATCAAGTCATTACGGTGTTAAACTTATCAAATAAAAAGGCTGAGTTTAACTATAATTCAAAATCAATTTCTGGTGAGTATACGGATTTATTTACCGGAAAGAAGAAAGCTTTGAATAATTCAAACACGGTTTCCCTAGGACCTTGGGGATATCAAGTATTCTACAAGTAAGGACGCTACTAAAAACTTAAACCATGACTAGTACGAAACCAAACTTATCTTTTTGGCAAATCTGGAACATGAGTTTCGGATTCATGGGGATCCAATTCGGATGGGGACTCCAAATGGCCAATATGAGCTCTATTTATGAAAATTTAGGAGCAAAACCAGAGGATATTCCGGCATTATGGCTTGCGGCTCCCTTAACAGGTTTGCTTGTTCAACCCATTATTGGTTACTTGAGTGACCGAACGTGGCATCCTGTTCTTGGTAGGCGACGTCCGTTTTTCTTAATTGGGGCCATACTCAGTTCCCTTTGTTTATTTATCATGCCCAATGCATCTGCTTTGTGGATGGCGGCAGGACTTCTGTGGGTGTTGGATTCCTCGATCAACATCAGTATGGAGCCTTTTCGTGCCTTTGTCGCTGATAAACTACCTGAAAATCAACGTACTGTCGGATTCTCGATGCAAAGTTTTTTTATTGGAGTGGGAGCAACCATTGCCAGTGCCTTACCATGGATTTTTACACATGTTTTTCAGGTGAATTCAACAGCGGCACACGGACATGTAGCGGATAATGTCAAGTGGTCCTTTTACATTGGTGGTGTGGCATTTCTAGGAGCGGTTTTATATACTGTTTTCACGACGAAAGAGTATCCACCAACAGAAGAAGAACTGGCAACAAAAAAAATAGAAAAGAAAGGATTTTTAGCCGGTTTCGATGAAATCATTCTTGCGATTGTGAACATGCCTAAGCGTATGCGACAATTGGCGCTCATTCAATTCATTACCTGGCCAGGATTATTTTTGATGTGGTTTTATTACACACCAACAGTGGCCAATGATATTTTTGGAGGTGAGGCTGGATCAAGGGCATACGCAGATGGTCAGAATTTTGCCGGACTCACATATTCTTTCGAGAACGTGATCACTTTCCTTTTCGCGCTTTTACTACCTGTTTTGGCAGCGAAATTCGGTAAAAAGTGGACGCATTTTATTTGTTTGTTGATCGGTGGAATAGGATTAATTTCCATTAACTTGATTCATGGTTCGGATGACAGTCTCGGTTTGTTTGTCATCATGGGTCTGGTGGGTATCGCGTGGAGCAGTATTTTATCCATGCCTTATGCCATGCTTGCTGATTGCCTTCCTGAAAACAAAATTGGTATTTACATGGGGATTTTCAATTTCTTCATTGTATTACCTGAAATCATCGCGTCTTTATTTTTTGGAAAAGTGATGGAAAATGTATTGGATGGTTCGCGCATTGCGGCTGTTACCATTGGTGGATGTTTGTTGATTTTAGCTGGGATTTTAACCCTGAGAATCAAAGAGGAAAAGATAGCGTAACATGATAAAAGGATTAATTTTTGATTTAGATGGTGTCATTGTCACAACGGAACACAACCACTTCATCGCTTGGCAACGAACCGCAAATTCCTTGGGAATTGACTTTCAAGAAGAACACAATGAACTACTGAAGGGAGTCAGTCGTGCTGACTCCTTGAAGAAAATTCTTGAACTCGGCGCAAAAACGATTACAAACGATGAGTTTGAAGCCTTGTTGAAAAGTAAAAATGATTTTTATGTCGATTCCATTCAGGAATTGAATCAACGTGATTTGCTACCAGGAGTGCTGGATTTATTGATGGAGGCCAAAGGTAAAGGCATTAAACTAGCAATTGGTTCCTCCAGTAAAAACGCAAATTTCATACTGAAATTGTTGAAAATTGATCACCTTTTTGATGTGGTCATCGATGGCAACGGTGTGGAATTTCCAAAGCCACATCCCGAAGTATTTTTAAATGGAGCGAAAGCCATAGGATTAATGCCCTCTGAATGCATCGTGTTTGAAGATGCCGCAAGTGGAATAGCTGCAGCGAAAGCAGGTGGATTCCATGCGTTTGCCGTTGGAAATCCAAACATCGCTGAGTTGGCGGACACCTATTTGAATGATTTAACCGAATTTAGTTTAGAAGCGTATGCGTAATTTGTTTGAAATTGATGCTTGGAAAATAATTGAAAATAAGTTTGATTCAAGCAAACAAAAACAAGCGGAAAGTATTTTTAGTATTGGTAATGGGTCCTTCGGACAGCGTGCCAATTTTGAAGAGCAATTTACAGGTGATACCTTACAAGGGAGTTATGTGGGTGGAGTCTATTATCCGGACAAAACACGCGTGGGTTGGTGGAAAAATGGATATCCAGAGTATTTTGCGAAAGTACTTAACTCCTGTAATTGGATTGGGATTAACATTGAAGTGGATGGCATCCAAGTGGACTTGAATACTTGTGAGGTGAAATCTTTTCACCGTGAATTAGATATGCAACGAGGTATACTTAGCCGTCAGTTTAAAGTGAAATTGTCCAACGGAAAAGAGTTAGAAGTTCATTCCATTCGTTTTTGCTCCATGGCGAAAGAAGAAATTGCTGCGATTTCCTATACCGTTACCCCATTGAATTTTAGTGGAAATGTGAAGTTTACACCGTATCTCGACGGAAAGGTAAGTAACCACGACGCGAACTATGATGAATTTTTCTGGATCGAAGACAGTAGGAAAGTAGATGCGCAAAAAGGGATCATCTGCGGAAGAACCAAAAAGACGAATTTTTCAGTGGCAACGGCGATGCGTTTTTCATTTTGGAAAGAATCTGAATTGTTGACCATACATCCAAACGTGGCAGAACGCGATTTCTATGTGGAAAACAACTTTGAACATTATTTGGAGAAGGGTACTTCGTACACACTGAAAAAATATGTGGCGATTACCTCAACAATGAACCATTCGGAATTTGAATTAGCAGCGAAGGCTATTTCACGCGTGCGCGATGCGTATACAGGTGGTTTTGACAAATTACGACATGATCACGAGCAAGCCTGGTTGAACATTTGGGAAAATGCGGACATTGTTATTGAAGGCGACGTGGCAGCTCAACAAGGAATTCGATTTAATATTTTCCATCTGTATCAAACGTATACCGGAAAGAATGCAAAGTTAAACATCGGTCCAAAAGGATTTACAGGTGAAAAATACGGTGGTGCGACTTATTGGGACACGGAAGCATATTGCTTGCCCTTTTATTTAAAAACGGCAGACCCGAAAATTGCACGTCAATTATTGGTGTATCGTTACCATCATTTGGATAAAGCCATTGAAAACGCAGAAAAACTGGGATTCAAAGATGGTGCTGCCTTGTATCCGATGGTAACCATGAATGGTGAGGAATGTCACAACGAATGGGAAATTACTTTTGAGGAAATTCACCGAAATGGAGCCATTGCTTTTGGTATTTACAATTATGTACGTCACACAGGGGACCGAGAATACATCAAAAAATATGGATTTCCTGTTTTGTTGGGGATTGCGCGATTCTGGTCTCAGCGCTTTAATTGGTCCGAAAGTAAAAAGGCCTATGTGATGTTAGGAGTCACTGGTCCCAATGAATACGAGAATAACGTGAACAATAACTGGTACACCAACTACATTGCAAGATGGTGTATTGATTACTGTTTAAAAATGAATGCTGAAATTGGCGGAACAAATAACAAATTAATGTCTGAAAAAGAAATAAATGCCTTTCGACACATCGTTGAGAACGTTTATTTCCCAGTTTTGGAAGGAACGAACATTTTCCTTCAGCAAGATGGTTTCATGGACAAAGAGCAACTTTCCGTTTCCGATTTAGCGTTAAGTGAGCGTCCGATCAACCAACATTGGTCTTGGGATCGCATTCTTCGTTCGATTTTCATTAAACAAGCAGATGTTTTACAGGGGCTTTACCTATTTGAAGATCATTTTGACTTGGAAACCATTCGCGATAATTTTGATTTCTACGAACCTAAAACGGTTCACGAATCATCATTATCTCCATGTGTTCACGTCATATTGGCTGCAAAAATCGGAAACTTAGCGAAGGCCTACGAGTTGTATTTGCGAACATCTCGTTTAGATCTCGATGATTACAATCACGAGGCGGATGAAGGCTTACACATCACGAGTATGGCAGGAACATGGATGTCTGTTGTTGAAGGAATGGCAGGTGTGCGCGTGCACGAAACTGGACTGGAAATCAATCCAACGATTCCAGAAGCATGGGATTCCTATACGTTTAGAATTTTGTATCAGACTGTTCCGTTGGAAGTATCCATAAAAAAGGGACAGGTATCCGTTAAAAATATCGGTTCAAAGGAAATTACTTGTGCGTTAATGGGGGAGCAAGTTGCTATCCCTTCTGGTGCGCAAATACACAAAGAAATTTAAGAGAAACAAGGCATTAAAAGGTGAGTTACGATGGATCAATCCACATTTAACTCACCTTTTGCATAAGCAAAAAGTTGTTTGCGTTTCGAAACTTCAGACATAAAATATCGCATTTGTCCTTTCGCTTGAAATCGTTTTTTGTGTTGACCGAATAATAAGATATTCCAAACTTTTCTTCCAAAGGATAATTTTGGCAAATAGTCTTCGTCAATCATACCAAGTTCGGACATGGTCTCGTGAATATTGCCTTGTAAACGCATGCTGACAAGCTGTTGGCGGATTTCTTCTGCACGAAGGTTAAATCGGTTCAGGTGATCTCGATCGAGTGAGGACGCTTTTAAAAGACGTGTAGCCTGAAACTCGATGTCGTTAAATGCTTTGTATAATTCGTCGATTGTCATAATTCGTCACAAAGAAAATCATTTCCTTTTAAAATAGCCCAAAAATTCTTTATTTCCATCGCCACCAAGAATCGGAGAGTCGATGTATGCCTTCCATTCTAATTGATTTCGTGCGCACATTTCTTTCATCGCATCCAGCAACAAGGGGTATTGACGCACATCTTTCACGATTCCACCTTTTGAAAGAAAAGCTCGACCTAATTCGAATTGTGGTTTGATCAATAATACCACATCTGCATTTGGTTTCAAAAATCCGATGACAAATGGAATGACTTTCTCCAATCCGATAAACGAAACGTCCACAACGAGTCCGTCTACCTTTTCCGTAATTTGTTTCTCACTTAAATCACGTGCATGTGTTTTTTCTAAATTGATCACACGGGGATCATTTTTTAATTTTTCATGAAGTTGATTGGTGCCTACATCTACGCCGAAAACCTTCTTCGCCCCTTTGGATAAAAGCACTTCTGTAAATCCGCCAGTACTTGCACCTAAGTCAATGTAGACTTTGTCTTGACAATTGAATTTCCACTCGTCAATGGCGGCCACTAACTTTAATGCACCTTTGGAAACCCAAGGAATTTCTTCAGATATTAATTCAATTTTGGCATCAATCGGAACTTTTTTTCCTGGTTTTGCGATTAATTTTCCGTTGACAAGTACACCAAATTTGGAAATTAATTCCTCCGCACGAACGCGCGAGGAAACCAATTTACGTTCCATGATGATTTTGTCAATGCGTTCTTCTTCCATGGTTATTTGTAGGTATACAAGTAGCGTTCTTTCGCTCCTTCGAATTGTAAGTAAATTTCGGATCCAGCTTCTTGTTTATAGGCTAACTCACGGATGTCAAACACCAATGTCTGTTCGAACATCGCGACAGAACTGTCTCCTTTTTTCACTGGGATTTTTGTCACCGCTAAGCGGATGGAACGAATGGGCGGAAGTGACTTTGAAATATTGGGACTACCACTCAACGCAAAATCGGTGGCAGTTAAAATGGGATGTGCTTTGACAATGATGTAAAGTTGATTTCCGATAATATTAGCTTGTTGAATTTGAAATAAATCGCCACCCATGTCGAAGGTTTCGGTTTGACGAATGTACGCTTTCGGAGCATCAGGTTCAGACATAACAGGCGTTTTTGTTTTTTTTAAACTGCCACACGCACTTAAAAAAAGGATAAAAGGTAGTAAATAACGCATATTCTTTCGTTTTTTGGTTTGCGAGGGGTCAAAAATAATACCATTTCGCTAAAGAGTCCTATTTTTGTGCACGCAATGAAAACAAAAACACTAAAAAAGAACAAAGTCAACGTCGTTACGTTAGGATGTTCGAAAAATACCTTCGATTCTGAAGTCATGATGGCGCAACTGAAAGCCAATCATTTTGATGTGGAGCACGAATCAATGGAGGACGATGCAGAAATTGTCATCATCAATACGTGTGGTTTCATTGATAATGCGAAACAAGAATCCATTGATACGATTATTCGATACGCAGAGGCGAAAGCAGAAGGATTGGTGGATAAAGTATATGTTACAGGATGTTTGTCTGAACGCTATAAAGACGATTTGGAAAAAGAAATCCCAGAAGTAGATGCGTATTTCGGAACAAGAGACTTACCTCGTTTACTGAAAACCTTGAAGGCAGACTACAAACATGAATTGGTGGGTGAACGCTTGTTGACCACGCCAAATCATTATGCATATTTTAAAATTGCTGAAGGCTGCGATCGACCATGTTCGTTTTGTGCGATTCCAATCATGCGCGGAAATCACATTTCCACACCGATGGAAGACTTGGTTTTACAAGCGAAAGGATTGGCGGCAAAAGGCGTGAAAGAATTGATGTTAATCGCTCAGGATTTAACGTATTACGGCTTGGACCTCTATAAAAAACGGGCACTTTCGGACTTAATCAAACGCTTGTCAGATGTCGAAGGAATTGAGTGGATTCGTTTGCATTACGCTTATCCATCCGGATTTCCAATGGATGTCTTGGACGTGATGAATGAACGCGATAATGTCTGTAAATACCTAGACATGCCACTGCAACATGGTTCCACAAAAATCCTTCAAGCCATGCGCCGTGGAATCACCCGTGAAAAAACCGAGGAGTTGATTCAAACCATTCGTCAAAAAGTCCCAGGAATTGCATTGCGTACGACCTTAATCGCTGGTTATCCAGGGGAGACGTCCGCAGATTTTAAAGAAATGTATGAATTTGTGGAACGCAGTCGTTTTGACCGCTTAGGGATTTTTACGTATTCTCATGAAGAAAATACACATGCCTATCAATTTACGGATGACGTATCGGCTAAAACGAAGAAAAAGCGTGCTGATGAAATCATGGAATTGCAATCCGGAATTAGTTATGAATTGAATCAACAAAAAGTCGGGGAGGAATACAAGGTGCTTTTTGATCGAGTAGAGGGAGATTATTTCATCGGACGAACGGAATTCGATTCTCCCGAGGTAGATAATGAAGTGTTGATTAAAAAATCAGAAGCTTTTGTTCGATTGGGAGATTTTGAGCGTATTCTTATTACCAATGCAGATCATTACGATTTGTACGGACAAGTAGTTGCTGGTCAAAAATAATCAATATGAAGTGGTGCTTTCCGTTTTTCCTGTGTTTCGTTCTGTTGCCTTCTTGCAATACGGATCGGACTGCTGAAAAAGAGAGGTTAGACGCAGTCTCATCAGCTTTTAGTGAAACACAACTTTCCGTTCAGGATAGAGATGTACAATTAAAGAGCATACACTTAAAACACCCGAATTTTTTAACTGGAAAATTCAAGGACTTAATTTCCAATTTAGTCATGCACGACACGATTGGCGTTTATTGCACAGAACAAGAATATTTGGATGTTCGCTACGAAGTTAAACACTGCAGTAAATCCTTACTCTGTTTTCAAAAGGATGTTCGTGTGAAATGTCCAATGGGGAACAAGTCCTTTCAATTAAAAGAAATTCAAACTTATTTTTTGAGAAATGACTCCATTTATCAGGTTAAATTCAATGCACATGCTGATTTCAAAAGGAAATTAGAAAAGCAACTATCCGAACGTAAAATTCAATTGTGCACTACTCCAAACATGGATCAACTTCAGTTCATGATTCAAAAAGGAAAACCTTTTGTACACGTTTCCTATTCTTATCCCTTGTGCGATACCTTGATGCCATTTGCATTTGAGAAAAACACCCTAAAGGTGATGTCGCTCAATTTTGTTAAATTAAATTAGTTTATTCGGGTTCTGAAGATTGTTCTGAACTTGCTTGATAGAGATTCGATAATGACTCCGATTTTTCATTCCGTCTGCGAAAGAATCCAAATATAAGCATGCCAACAAGGAAAATAATGATGTGTAGTACGGTAAAGGCAGCTATGATGTCGCTCATATAACCGTAAGGATGTTCGCCATTCATTTCCCAATAGGCATTCACAAAGTAACACAGAAAGATGATGCTATGAAAGTACTTCCATACAGGTGGGGACTTCGCGAATAACATAACGAGTCCAAAAAGGATTCCCATTAACCAGAAAAAAAGACTGTCTTCGTTCATAAACTAAAAGTACAATAATTTTATTCAGTGATTTACGAAAAAAGCAGAATAATTGATGTGCTATAAAATTCTTATCTTCGCCAAAACTTCCGTATGCGTGTGTATTTAGATAATGCGGCAACAACACCTGTCGCGCCAGAGGTGGTGGATGCCATGATTCCTGTGTTAAGAGAAACCTTCGGGAATCCTTCTTCCACACATTCTTTTGGTAGAAACGCCAAAGCGCTGTTGGAGACGTCGCGTCGCACCGTAGCAAAACACCTGAACTGCGCACCTTCTGAAATTATTTTTACTTCTGGAGGAACTGAAGCCGACAACATGGCGATACATGCAGCAGTGACTGAATTGGGTGTGAAACGCATTATTACAAGTGCCATTGAACACCACGCGGTTGGACATACTGCTGAATCCATTTCGCACCATGAAAAAGTAGACTTGGTGTTGTTGGATTTAGATTCCAAAGGAAACATAGACATGCGTCAATTAGAAACCCTACTGAAAGATGGAATCCCGACTTTAGTTTCATTAATGCATGCCAATAACGAAATTGCGACGATGATTCCGTTGGCAGAAATAGCGCGTTTGTGTCGTCAATACGGAGCTTATTTTCATTCCGATACGGTTCAAACCATGGGTCATTTTCGATTTGATTTGTCTGAATTAGACATCGATTTCATCACCTGCGCAGCGCATAAGTTTCATGGTCCGAAAGGAACTGGATTTTTATATGTGAACAAGAAAACCAAAGTTTCTTCGTTTATTCACGGTGGAGCACAAGAAAGAGGACTCCGTGGTGGAACGGAGAATATGGCAGGGATTGTAGGATTGGCAAAAGCAATGGACTTGGCGTATGACGATGTAGAAGGGCATCAACAACATGTGTTTGAATTAAAATCCTACATGATGGAACAATTAAAAGCATGTTTTCCAACGGTGTTTTTTCATGGTGAAACAGACTTTGATAAAGCGCTTTATACCGTTTTGAACGTTTGTCTTCCGGCAACGGAAAAAACAAGTATGCTATTATTTACACTCGATTTAAAAGGTGTGGCAGTAAGTGGTGGAAGTGCGTGTACTTCCGGAGCAACGAAAGGATCACATGTGCTTGAAGGAATCCATGCGGACATGAGTCGTCCAAATGCACGTTTTTCTTTTTCTCGCTACACAACCAAAGAAGAAATTGATTACGCATTGGAACAATTGCGTTTGGTCTATCAAAATAACTTAAGCTAGTAATAGCACAAATGCATGCAGAAAAGGAACATTTTATTCCTGTCCAGTTGGTATCCGAATCGGGTCAAACCGACGCATGGGAATTTTGTTCAGCAACATGCCTTCGCAGCAGCGCAAGAAAATAATGTTCAGCTGATTTATGTTTGTTTGGAAGAAGGACTTAATCAACCCTCGGAGACAATTGTTGATCAACTTCCTTTTCCCGTTCACCTTGTTTACCTAAAGAAATCGATGGTTCCATTGATTGGAACAATGTGGAATTACCTCCGCATGATTTGGGCGTATTTCCGCACGTTAAAGCATCTCAAAAAGCAAGGATTTAATCCTGAATTGATTCATGCAAATGTGGTTTATCCCATTGGGATTGTGGCACGATTATTATCTTGGAAACAACGCATTCCATACATTATTACCGAACATTGGACTTGCTATTCTCCAGAATCACATCCAAAACCTGGACGCATGCAAATGTTCTTAACGCGATGGGCTGCAAACAAAGCAGCTCTTATTTTACCCGTCAGTGAAGATTTGTCCCGATCCATGAAACATGCTGGTATTCTTACAGACATGCAGGTAGTTTATAATGTGGTGAATACGGACCTGTTTTTACCAATACCGAGAACGAAAAGGGAACGGATACATTTGGTGCACGTTTCATCCTTGGACGACAGCCAAAAAAATCCAAGTTTATTGATTCGCTCCTTTGCTGAATTATTGAAAAGTCATTCTTCCTTGCAGTTGGACATCGTTAGTGACGGTGATTTTTCTAACTGTCAATCAGAAATTAAAGAATTGAAAATGACATCAAATGTGGTCTTTCATGGAACACAAAATCCGGAGGGTGTCGCTCGGATACTACAGCAAGCCGACGTGTTTCTGCTCACTAGTCGTTTTGAAAACCTGCCTTGTGTGTTGATTGAAGCCACTTCTTGTGGTGTTCCGATTGTCGCAACCAATGTTGGTGGAATCAAAGAGATTGTACACGAGGGGAATGGAATCTTGGTTCCATCCGAAAATCAAACAGCATTGGTCAAGGCAATAAATCAAGTCATTTCACGTTTGGAGGACTACCGACCAGAAGTCATGCATCAAGAAGCCGTACAATTGTTTAGTTACCGTTCCATTGGGACAAAACTTTCGTCCATTTATCAATCTGTTCTGTCTGCGCATGGTCAGTAAAATACTAGGTAATTTCGGTGTGCGATTCCTTTCAGCAATTTTTAATTTGTTGATTGCCATTTTGGTTTCTCGTTACATCGGTGCAGCGGGAAAAGGTGAGCAGAGCATTGTTTTAGCGATGGTTGCGATTATCACTATTTTTGATAATATGGTCGGAGGTGCTTCGATTGTCTATTTAGCTAGTCGCATCGCTCGAAAGAATTTATTCATTGCCTCATACCTATGGACCATCCTTGTTAGTGTACTTGCATACATCGTTTTATTGATCGTTCCATTTATCCACGAGAAATACATTCTTTCTGTAGTTGTATTAAGTGGAATTTCCTCGTTAGTTTCCATACACAGTTCGATACTACTAGGAAAGGAACAGTTGAAGCAATTTAATCTATTAAGTTTCTTGGTTCCGGGATTAACCTTGTTGACCTTGTTTATACTCTTTTACTTTAATTGGAACCGAACACCAGAAGCTTATGTGTTTTCCTTGTTTATTGCTTATGGTTCTACCTTGCTTACCAGTTTTTTTCTTGTTCGGAAGGAATGGAGAAGTTCAGAGCATATTTCAACTTCAAGCATTATCAGCTCTTTTAAATCCTTACTTTTCTATGGATTTCAAAATCAATTGGCACATGTGTTTCAACTTCTGAGTTTTCGCATAAGCTATTTCTTTTTAGAGCGCTATTGTGGAGATGCAGAAGTCGGAATTTATTCAAATGCCGTTTCTGTGATTGAATCTGTTTGGATGATTTCAACCAGTATTTCCCTTTGGCAATATGCGCGAATTGCCAATTCGACCGATACTACTTACACCAAAAGAATGACCGAACAGTTGACGAAATATGGTTTGTTGACCGCATTTCTAGCACTCATCATTTTGTTGGTCATACCAGATGCCTTCTTTACCTGGTTGTTTGGAAAGGAATTTCATCAACTGAACCAGTTAATGCTTGTTTTAGCTCCTGGGATATGGGTTTTTAACTATGCTTTAATCCTTGGACATTATTTTTCTGGACATGGCCGCTATTGGGTAAATGCTGTTGCTTCCGGTTTTGGATTGGTGGTGACGGTTGTGGCAGCCTATTATTACATTCCAATTTACCGAATTTATGGGGCTGCTATGGCTGCAAGTTTATCGTACCTCGTCACTTCTTTCGTTGTAATCGTTTATTTTTATCGCGATGGAGGTAAATTTGTTGTATTTCCATCCGTTCAAGATTTGAATGAATCTTGGAGTTTGTTGAAAACATTCTTGTCAAAACGCCAAATAAATCATGAGTAAAATAGCGAAGTTTTTCAAAGCGATTCAATTGATTATTCAAAAGCCATACCTATTGAATAATGTCCTAAAAGACGAGATTGTTTCCAAGGAATCATTTGAACGCACTTTCGCTAACGTGTCATTTCGTCAAATTCGCTTGGTGGATTTAATGGAATCTGAAGAGGTGAAAATCGCGCCCTACGCTTTTCTCTCTGGATCATCCTTAGCGACAGACTTTGCTTTATTACAATTGCTGTGTCAAAAGTTTGAGGTCAAAGACTATTTGGAAATTGGCACTTGGAGAGGGGAGAGTGCTGCAAATGTCGCTCCCTTCGTGGACCGTGTGACAACGTTTAATTTGGGCGATGAACAATTGCTTTCCTTGGGGCTTCCTGAGGACTATGTCGCTTCACATCGATTTTTTTCTAAAGATGTTGCGAACATTCAGCATGTTTTTGGAGATTCACAATCCTTTGATTTCCATCAATTAAATCAACGATTCGACCTGATCTTTATTGATGGTGATCATTCAACGGAGGCTGTTCGTGACGACACGAAAAAACTGAGTGCTTTTTTGAAGAATGAAAAGTCTATCCTTGTTTGGCACGACGCAAAAGTTGATACTGAATATCCGCGTTACGAAGTGCTTCGAGGCATTTACGAAGGATTGCCGGCGGAAATGCTTAAGCACGTTTATTTGGTGGAAAATAGTTTGTGTGCGGTTTATTTGCCCTTCGATATTCCATCCGAAACGATTCAAATCAATCGTTTGCCAAGAACAACTTTTGAACTTACCTTAAAGAAACTTCCTCTGACGGAAAAATAAACTGTTTTAACCAAATTAAATAGCAGACATATCGAAAGATGAGGTCTTGCTCCTTTGCATAGCTTAAATGGGAGAAAAATTGCTTCCAATTGGATTCAATGTGTTCTTTTTGAACCAAATCATGTACATCCAGGTGTTTCAAGGATTGAAATAAGGTGTGAAAGGCGACTTCTTGCTCCATTAACCACGTGTTTTGTGGAATGGAAAATCCTTTTTTGTCCTTGCGTAAACGAATTGAATCTGGTACTAGTCCCTGAATGGATTCGCGCAGGATGTACTTACTCCATCCATCCTTGATTTTGTAATTCGCGGGAAATACAAATGCATTCGCAATTAGGTGGATGTCATCCGAAAAGGGAGTTCTGGACTCAATGGAATATTGCATGGAGCAGCGGTCTTCCCAACGCAACAATCCTTTCAGGTAGGTTTCGGTGCAATAACTTTTAAGGCGCTGGTTTAAATTCTCTGCTCTAAATTCGCCATGGAACTGAACTTTATTTGCTTGCGAACGAAGGAATAATGGTGAGATTAAATTTGTTTCTGATTTCCATTTTTTGGATAAAGAAGCACGGATTTTAGCGGGGAAGTTACTTAAGTTAATTTTAAGGAAACTAGCGAAAAGTTCCTTCATTGTTACAGGGCTGTTTTTCAGAGAACGCAGCTCTTTGAACAGAGTTGACCATTCAAAAGACCAGAATAATTGATGGAAGTAAGCATAGTAAAACGTTTGATAACCAGCATATAATTCATCACCTCCTTGTCCGTCAATTAGGATGGTGATTCCTTCTTCATGAGCAGCCCGCATGACGCGACTTTGTGCATATGTACTCGTTGTAGCCAATGGAATATCTTGGAAATAAATCAATTCTTGAATGTCTTCAACGAGTGTTTTCGAATCGACTTTGACATTGAACCACTCAGCTTTGGTGTGATCGACAATTTGCTTTGCCCAATTCGATTCATCCAATGGAGAAGCGTTGCTAGCCGTAAACGTTTTGATGCCATTTTTCAAGGAGGAAATGGATTCTTCTTTGGCGATTTCGGCTGCAGTACAGACAATGGTTGAACTGTCTAATCCACCACTTAAACAAAATCCAATGGGAACATCGCTGCGGAACCGGATGCGCACCGCATCTTTGATCATTTGTCTCGTCAACCTTTTTGTGTCCTGAAATGAAGCAGCGCGAAAAGATTGGTTTTTTTGGGTGGCGTATAATTCAAAATACCTTTCTGTTTTCAGTTTTGCATTGGATAAATCAAAGGTGAAAAAATGTCCCGGCGTTAGTTCATAAAGATCCTTGAAAAATCCTTCGCTTCCCAGTTCAACTTGTCCATAAAGTAAGAACGGCAACATGGCGTCCAAATTGACTGCGCGTGAATGGCTTGGAACCTCTAATAATGCCTTTTGTTCGGAGGCAAACGCAAAATGTTGATCATTTTGCAAATAATACATGGGTTTTACTCCAAAGGGATCCCTGGCTCCAAATAATTGCTTTTCCTCCATGTCATACAAGACAAAGGCCCACATGCCATTAAAATGATTCAGACAATCCCTTCCCCAATGTTGGTAGGCAACCAACACGACTTCCACATCAGATTCGGTATGAAATGAGTAGCCCAAACCTTTTAATTCTTCACGTAATTCGATGTAATTGTAAATTTCGCCATTGAGCGTAATCCAAATGCGTTGATTTTCTTGCAAACACATCGGTTGGTGTCCGCCAGCACTTAAATCAATTATCGCTAAACGCCGGTGACCTAATCCGAGCTTAAACACTTGATCATCTGCTGTTTCGATGTTTGATTTCGGCGCGAAGGGTAAGTTGGAGTTAAAACTTGAGTCCGGGGTGTCTTGACCTGCAAAACAATAAGCTTGTTCTTTATGAAAAAGTGCGAATCCTTCGTCGTCAGGACCCCTATGCTTCAGGCGGTCATTCATTTTTTTTAAAACACCAGCGAGATCACTGGAGTCTTTTTGCAGTTGAACAATTCCGCTAATTCCGCACATGTTGGTTTATTTAAAGCTGAATTTTCGTTGCAACAGATAGCTGATGGTCACGACTACACATGAGGCGAGGACATTGGCAATGGAAGGGAAAATATGTAAGCCGAGGACCATGATTTTCAATAATCCCCAATTCGTAGTCGATGTAATAATGGCGCTGAGACCGTAGCGAAAAAATTGTGCACGACCTCTTAATTGACTTTCTGTGAAAACCACATATCGCATGAGTAGAAATCCAATGATAAATGAAATACAAGCACAGATGATGGAGCTCAAAGTGAGAGCGGAAATGGTTTTGGTTCCGAGTTGAAACGGTAAATCTAAAAAGGTGAAATCGTGTTTTTGAAAAACGACGTTAAAGAACAGGAAGAATAGAATCCAGCTTAAAACGAGGTTCCCAGTACCACATGCAGCGTAGTAATACGTCGTCTTATCAAATATTCGCTTCACAAGCGGATAAAAGAAATCAAGAATGAGGTGAATGATTCGAACCATTATGTTAAAAATTCTATTTCGTAACCAGTGTGTCTTCTTAAATTGATGACACGGTGTTCATCCAAATATAAATACTGTCCGCGAATGCCGCTCAAGGTTCCTTTTATCAATGGCTCCTTGTCAAAATTTGTCGACAGAACTTTGCTCGGATAGTTCTTAACAGGATAGTTAAAGGTAAGGATTTCATCATTCTCCAACCAATATTGAGCAAGATCAGAGGGTAATTCCTCGCATACTTGCCATTTTTCTTCCGTTAAATCGATGTTTTCTCCTGAAAGATTTCGAAGCATGTTTTGCCAATTCGTTTTGTCAGCGTAAAATTCTTTCAAGGCCACTTCAATGACGCCGGCTAAATAGCGATTCGGAACTTCTGCCAAGACAATCGCTGCTTGTGCACCTTGATCGATCCAGCGAGTTGGTACTTGATTAATCCTAGTGACTCCGACTTTGATGATGTCTGTTGCAGCCAAATACACATAATGCGGCTGGTTGTGGTGCTTTAATTCATATTCGATGTCTCGGCCTTTTCCCAAATGTGCTTCGCAAAGTTCGGGATGCAAAATGCAAGGACTAGCTTCGGGAGCGTTCGAAAAACAAGTGAAGCAGAATCCTTCTCCGAATGATTTTTTAGTAGATTTATGGCAGGAGCGACAAAAGATTTTCCCTGTCCAATTTAGTTGAATTTCTCTTCCAATAAAGTCGTTCAGTAAGGTGAATTCCGGAGCCGTTGGAAGATAGTATTGAACCACTTCTTCATGCTTCGTATGCATTTTTTCTAGAATCAACTTCATTCCTCTGGGAGGATTTCCATTTTTGTAGCAAAATGGTAGCAATAGTCTCTCAAGTCTTCGCTAATCAAATGTTCTCCCGTTGCTTTCTCGAAGGTGTCAGCCATGGTAAGTAAAGTCTGATGGAAGAATTGTTTCATTTCTTCGATACTCATGTCTTTCGTCCATAAGTCGATTTTCATCGTGTTTTTTTCTTGTGGATCCCAAATGGAAAGTAAAAATGCGGAAGCAACAGCATTTGAAACATTGGTATCTGGTGCACTCCATTTTATTGCCGATGGAATCTGATTGGAGTCGAGTCCAACCGTTAATACGATGTCTGATTTCTTTGTGATTTGATCGCTCATAATTAATTCGCTTGGTATTTTTGAAGAATTTTATTGTATGGAATGTTCATTAGTTCCTTTGGACTGATGTCGTTGTTTTCCATGTATTGTTTCACAATGATGTATCCCATAAATCGACCCATGCGATCCGGACTTTCCTGTGGTAATCCAATCGTGAATGGTCCTTCATGTAAGAGATTCATTCTCGTTTCTTCATCCGTTTTGAATAGCAACTCTTCGTCTACCAAATACTGCCAAAAGGATTTCACACTGTTCCTTGCCCATTCATAGTCCTTTTTAGAGTAGCGAACGATGTCTGATTCAGGTACATCCGGAAGGCAGATGTGTGCTAGGAATAACATTTTCCCCCAGCGAATCATCTCCGATGCATAATTTTCAGACGTTTCTTCCAGTCCATGCGTACTTATCCAAACGAGAAGCGCATCAGGGGAAGCAAAGCTCGGCTCCATGGCCTCTTTAATCCAACCGTAAAATTGACTAGATGGTAATTCTTGAATCAGTCGATTTTTAACACCTAAGTAACGTTCTTGTCCAATGGCGATGGATTTGTCCGTGCAATAAGCACTTGCTGCAAAACGACTATTGATGAAATAAACTGAGTTTGGTTGTTTCCATTTTGGCAGGAAAAAAGAAAGTCGTTTGAAGCCATTTAGTAGTTCTAAACTTGTTTCTTGACGCCATTTGGTTCTCTCTTGCAAAGATTTTTCAAGTGCAGTGATGTAGGGGTTGCCGTAAAATCGATCCATCCCATTTCGAAATCCAGTATCCGAAGTGAGCGGAATTTCTAAGGCGTAAGAGAACGCAAAGTTGAAAAGCGCTTCGTCTTTCTTCTTTAGTTCCATGAATAGTTTATCCCGCCCTGACCAATTCGCATGTAAGGAAAGTGAGTCTAAATTGACAAATGTTACTTTTAATGGAACTTCATCAAGGTCTACCTCGTAGGAGTTGTTAGAACAAGCACTAAGTAGGAAAATTCCCATTGAAAAAAGCACAAATAACAAACGGAAGGGTTTCACGATAATTCTTATTTTTGTTCAAAATTAACACTTAAAACAGAATCACATGAGATCATTTTCAATCAAAGGCGTATCAAGCGTTATTTTTTCTGCATTCCTTGCGTTTGGTGGACAGTCGCAAACGGTTGGAGATAAAACACTTCAAGCTGGATTAGTTGGTGGCGTAGGGATCAGTATGTTGAAAATGGGAACCAATTATCTTTCTGCAAATGGTATTGGGTCGACCTTCACGATGGGAACAAATTTTACGAAGTCGTTTAAAGAATCGAAGAATTTAGCGTATACTTTTGGATTGGAGTTTGACATCGAAAATTTGAAGTATAAAAAAAACAATGTAAATGTATTTTATCGCTACACAGATTTAGTCATTAAAACTCAAAAAGAAACGGTGGCGACAACGGACAAGTTTTTTCTTTTGAGCGAACGTACTTATAACCCGATTTACATTAGTTTGCCGATTTACCTCAATTTTAGAACTGAATTCATCGGAGATTTTCGCTACTTCGCAAATTTCGGATTACGAAATCGATTTTTGGTTTCAAATAAAATCAATGATTCCGGTTTTACTTTAGATAATTTAAATGATCCTTTGGCACAATGGGTAAATAAAGACAATGTTGACATGCGGTCGAAAGGTGAATTATTTGTTTTCAATTCGAACATTGGCTTTTCTGGAGGTGCTGAATGGAATTTTGCCGGTACTACGGTATTAAAGGCGGAACTTGGTTACTTCTATGGATTTGTTCCATTATTTCTAGACAGATCGGATGACAGAAAATCTTTGTTTATTCTTGATTCAAATCTGAATAAGGTTTATTTCTCCAATAAATCCACTCAAAATCAAGTAGTGTTAAAATTGTCAATCCTTTTCTAATTGAATCCGATTGTTGCACATATCGTTTCTTGGTTAAAATCGTACCAAGAAAAAGCAGTTGTTGATGGATATATCATCGGTGTTTCGGGTGGCGTTGATTCAGCATTA
Source organism: Crocinitomicaceae bacterium (assembly GCA_024643555.1). Classification (GTDB taxonomy): domain Bacteria; phylum Bacteroidota; class Bacteroidia; order Flavobacteriales_D; family Crocinitomicaceae; genus UBA952. The sequence goes on from JAHEMQ010000001.1 coordinate 29,287, forward strand.
ACTTCCACTTTGTGTGCACTGACAGGGTCCAAAGTGATTTTGTTGAACATGCCCATTCGTCAAACGAATGCTGAATACGAGCGTGCCCATGAACACATTCAAGACTTGAAACGCAGGTTTTCCAACGTTCAAGCTTATGAGATTTCATTGACTAATTTGTTCGCGACGTTCGAAAACTTGATTCCATTTGAAACCAAAGAACAGCCCTTGGCGATGGCCAACTCGCGTTCACGCTTACGCATGACCACCTTGTATGCGATTGGACAAGCAAATCGTTGTTTGGTGGCGGGAACAGGAAACAGGGTAGAGGACTTTGGTGTAGGATTCTTTACGAAATACGGAGATGGTGGTGTGGATGTTAGTCCAATTGCGGATTTGACAAAAACAGAAGTCTTTCAATTGGCGGAATCTGTGAAGGTAGTCAACTCTATTTTAACCGCAGCTCCAACCGATGGACTGTGGGAGGATGGTCGAAGCGATGAAGATCAAATTGGCGCAACCTATCCAGAGCTTGAATGGGCAATGGATTACAAGGGTAATGAAACAGAATTATCTGTTAGAGAAAAAGAAGTGTTGCGTATTTATAAAGCGTTTCATTTGGCAAATAAGCATAAAATGGAACCTATTCCCGTTTGCCTGATACCAACAGAATTGAAACATGCGAACTAGTAGAACGTTTATGGAGGTGAAAGCATTAAAATCGAAGGGTTTTCTATTGTTCATTTTCTTCCTTCAGCTATCGCTTTATAGTTTCAGTCAAAAATCCATCGAAAAAGGATTTGAGGCCTTAACTAATAAGAACTATGGTCTTGCGAACAACTACTTTAGGGCTGGACTAAAAAAAAGTAAGGCACTGGCTTGTTTTGGATTATCTAAACTTTATGTTACTCAGGATTATCGACAACTAGATAGTGCTTATCATTTCATATTGCTTGCAGATGGATGCTGGTCCAATGTTGATGTAAAAACGCGGGCAAAGTGGAAGTCGGCTTTTATGGTGGACTCGCATTCGATTCAGCAACATAAACAGGTGGTAAGTCAGTTGATTTTTGAACAAATAAAATCCAAACCTACAGTTGCACTTTGGAATTCATTTATCCTTCAAAATAATTGGTATCATTCCATGAATACTGCTGTTTACCTGCGCGATCAATTGGCGTTTGAACAAGCAAAGGAAAAAGGTCTTTCACTTTCATTAAAGTCATATATTGATACCTTGCCGGAGTCTTCCTTTGTTCAAGAAGCTCAACATTTATTCTACGATCTTCAATTTCAAGAATACACGAAGGATGGAGATGTCTCGTCTTTTGTTCGATTTTTTGAAGAGTGCCCTGATAACTCGCACCACATGGAGGCCGCGCAGCAAATATATGACCTTTCAACGCGTCATCATTCACTCGAAGAGTATTCCGATTTCGTTCGAAATTTTCAAAGTAATCCTTTTGTGAACGAAGCATGGCGAAATGTCTATAAAATTTATTTAAAAGATTATTCTGAAGATAAATACCATGCCTTTCAAAAAGAGTTTCCAGATTATCCCTTTATGCACGAATTGGCGGTGGATATTGATCTCTTTCAAATGAAGTTGTATCCTGTAATTTCAGGTGGATTGTATGGCTTTATGAATGGACAAGGGAATTTAATGATTCCAGCGTTGTACAATGAGGTTGGCCCATTCCAAGAAGGATTAGCAGTGGTATCTAAGGATGATAAATTTGGGATTATCGATAAAAGAAATCAAGTGATTGTTGATTTCCAATATGATGAAATTCTTGAGTTTTTGAAAAATCGTGCAGTCGTTCGCAAAGGTGAACAGTACGGAGTGATTGATCGCCTCGGTAAATTGGTGTTTCCATTGATCTATGAGGATATCAACGTCCGAAATGATGGATTGTATGAAGTTGTTCAGAAAGGGGAAATGCATTATTTTGATTCCAATTATTCGCCGCAATTTGCGGTGAGTGGAGTGATTACGAAGAGTTTTGTGGAGCGTATTTCGATGCAGCATCCTGATTATGAGTTCATCGGAGAATTAGATGCCTCGTCGAATCGAGCGGTGGTAAAAATAAATGGTCAACTCAACTACATCGATTCAAGTGCCAAATTAATACTCAGTACACCGCTCGAATGGTTTGCTGATGCCTTAAGTGTAGCGAAATTTAAAAATGGATATGCCGTTTTTAGAAAAAAAGGAAAATTTGGATTGATCGATGTCACTGGGAAAGTGGTGCAAAAACCAGTATATGAGGCAAGTGGTCCTTTCACAGAATTTTGGCCCGTAAAAGACAAGGGGAATTGGGCTCTACTCGATGTCAAAGGAAAGGTGATTCTCCCATTTGAATATGACTTTATTCGCTATTTCCCGGAGATGGGTTACCTCGTGGAACGCGAAGGATTCTTTGGTTTGGTGAACGATGCCGGTAAAATGGTGCTTCCCGTCTCTTTCTCGAATATCAAACCATTTGAACAACAATATTTTTACTTGTCTATTGAGGATAAACAAGGTCTTTTTACCAGGGATGGTAAAGAAGTCTTGGCTATTCAGTACGATCGCATCCAACGCTTCGAAAGTGAGAGTTTTGTGTTGCAAGAGGGAGGAAAAATGAAGTACTATTTCCCAAATACTCATTCGTTTTTAAGCTTGATAGAATGAGAAGAATTCTAAGAAATCCGGAACAGTTTTTCAAGATTCTGATGGCCATTATGACCATCTACGTGGGCTTTTTCGTCTACTTAGAATTGACTACTGTGCGGAAGGAAACAGCCATTGAAGCCGACGAGTTTTCTGTTGCAATCGAAGAAGTTCCAGAGGAAGTTGAATTGACCTTGCAACAAGATCCGTCCATGTCCACAGGTGGGGATGTTCGAAATGTTGTGAGAGATGCCTCGGATACTCGCCAACGTTCAAGCCAGGATTGGTCGCAGGATGCAGCAAGTTCGACCCGTTCCGGGAATCCAGAACAAGCAGCCAGAGATTATGAACGTAGTTTGTACGAGGAATTTGGTGGTGCAAAAGAACGCGAGCGTATACGAATAGAATCGGCCGAACGATTAAAGTCTACGAATAACAATACGAGCAATCGAACCGTTGGAACAACGAATCAAAGCGGGAGTCAAAATCAGTATGCGGGAAGTGTGATGGTGGATTTCTCTTTGCCGGGAAGAACGGCCTTCGAAAATAAAAAATGGTATGTCCGAAATCCCGGATATACATGTGGTTATAACTCTGCTGGAACGGTGGTGGTCAATATTACGGTAAATAATGCTGGACGAGTTGTTTCCAAAGCAATCGATCAAAATCGCAGCTCTTCAGCCTCGACTTGTATGATGGAGCAAGCGTTGAAATACGCAGGAATGTCCAGGTTTAACAGTGGTTCAGGTTCCGTTAACGGATACATCAGCTACCGATTTGTTTCGCAATGATGAAATATTAATCAAAATATTGACGAGTTATTTGGATTTTGTTATTTTTGTAGTCTAAAAGACAATAGAAATGTTCATTGCTGCCAATTTAAAATTACTCAGAAAGCGCTCAGGGAAATCTCAGGAGGAATTAGCTCAGGCGCTTGGATTAAATCGTTCCACATACAGTGGTTATGAAAATGAAGTTGCCCAGCCGAGTTTGGAAATGCTACTTTCCATGTCACAGTTCCACAAGGTTACCTTAGACGATTTAATCGCAAAAGATTTTTCGAGTTACGCCGAGTCCGACTGGAATTCCATGGAGAATCACTGGAAGAATGGGGCGAAAGGATCGAATTTACGTATTCTGACCACGGTTGTAAATGCAGACAATGAAGAAGAGGTGGAATTAATTCCTGAAAAAGTAAGGGCGGGATATGTGGCAGGATATGCCGATCCGGAATACATGCGGGAACTGCCGACTTTGAAATTACCTTTTCTGTCAAAAGATCGAAAATACCGTGCTTTTCCCATTTCGGGAGATTCCATGCCGCCTGTTTCTAATGGTTCTTATGTGGTGGGAGAATTCGTACAAGATTGGTTGAGTTTGCCATCGAATACACCATGTGTGGTAGTTACAAATAACGATGGAATCGTGTTTAAATACGTCTTCAATCAACTGAAAGAAGTTCAGCAATTCTTGTTGGTTTCTTCTAATCCTATTTATGAACCATATGCAGTAAACGTGGCGGATGTCCTAGAGGTTTGGCGTTTTGTTTCTTATATTTCCAAGGAAATTCCCAATGTTCAATTGGATCCTGAGGGTATGGGAGCTTCCTTTCGAAATTTACAGAAAGACATTCAGCAAATTTTGGTGCATTTGACGGAACCAAATACAAAGGGATAATTCCTTCCGAATTCAGTTGGATATTATTATCTTTGCACCTTCAAATACGATAAAAACAGATGATTCAGGTTACTTTTCCGGACGGAACAATCAGGGAATATGCGAAGGGAACTTCTGCGTTGCAGATTGCAACGTCTATTTCCGAAGGATTGGCGCGAAATGTTTTGGCAGCACGTGTCAATGGACAAGTGAAGGATGCGGTCCTTCCAATTCATGAAAATTGTGAATTGCAATTGTTGACCTGGAACGATTCAGATGGTAAATCAACGATGTGGCATTCTTCTGCCCATTTGATGGCGGAAGCCCTAGAATTTTATTATCCTGGAATAAAATTGGCGATTGGTCCACCGGTGAATAGTGGATTCTATTACGACGTTGATTTCATGGATTACAGCATCTCGGAAAAAGACTTGGAGAAAATCGAACAAAAAATGAAGGAGTTGGCGAAAGCAAAGAATCCGTTTGTTCGACAAGAAATTTCGAAAGCAGATGCCATCGCTTATTTCACTGAAAAACAAGATCCGTATAAATTGGAGTTGTTATCCGAATTAGAAGATGGTACGATTACTTTCTACACGCAAGGTAATTTCACGGATTTATGCCGCGGACCACATCTTCCTGACACGGGATTCATCAAAGCGGTCAAATTAACAGCAATTGCTGGGGCCTATTGGAGGGGGGGTGAAAAGAATAAACAGTTAACACGTATTTATGGTGTGACCTTCCCGAAACAAGCAGAATTAACGGAACACTTGGAAAAATTGGAGGAAGCGAAACGTCGCGATCACCGAAAATTAGGGAAGGAATTGGAGTTGTTCACGTTCTCTCAAAAAGTTGGACAAGGATTACCAATGTGGTTACCGAAAGGTGCTGCCTTGCGTGAGCGTTTGGAAAACTTCTTGAAAAAAGCACAGCGAAAAGCAGGGTACCAACAGGTGATTACGCCGCACATTGGGAATAAAGAATTGTATGTGACTTCCGGGCACTACGAGAAATATGGTGCTGATTCATTTCAGCCAATTCGTACGCCAGATCCGAACGAAGAGTTTTATTTGAAACCAATGAACTGCCCACATCATTGTGAGATTTTTAGATCTAAACCAAGATCCTACAAAGATCTTCCGGCGCGATTCGCAGAATTTGGAACGGTTTATCGCTACGAGCAATCTGGAGAGTTGCACGGTTTGACACGTGTTCGTGGATTTACGCAGGATGATGCACACATTTTCTGTACACAAGAGCAGGTGAAAGAAGAGTTTAAAAATGTGATTGACATCGTTCTGTATGTGTTGAAAACCTTGAATTTTCACAATTTTAAAGCGCAAATTTCGTTAAGAGATCAAGTCAACCGTGAAAAGTACATTGGAGCGGAAGAGAATTGGGTGAAGGCTGAACAAGCAATTATTGAAGCGGCAGCTGAAAAAGAATTGCCAACGGTGGTGGAATACGGAGAAGCAGCTTTCTATGGTCCAAAATTGGATTTCATGGTGCAAGATGCATTGGGACGTGAATGGCAGCTTGGGACAATCCAGGTAGATTACAACTTGCCAGAGCGTTTTGACCTTGAGTACGTAGGGGCAGATAACCAAAAACACCGTCCGGTGATGATTCATCGTGCGCCTTTTGGTTCGATGGAAAGATTCGTGGCGGTATTGTTGGAGCACTGTGCTGGAGACTTCCCACTGTGGTTGTCAACAGAACAGTTCATTGTCCTCCCAATTTCAGATAAATACAACGAGTACGCAGAAAAAGTTTTAGAATTCCTAAATAATTACGATATTCGCGGACTTGTTGACGACCGAAATGAAAAAATAGGTAAGAAAATACGTGATGCAGAGTTGGCAAAAGTGCCATTTATGCTAATTGTCGGAGAGAAAGAATTTGAGTCAAATCAAGTGTCAGTAAGACAAAGAGGAGCGGGAGATCACGGTTCAATTACCCAAGAGGCGTTTGTTGCAATGGTGCAAGAAGCAATCGCTGAGGAATTGTCATAAGTATTTAAATTATTGAATGAGAAGAAATTCGAGACCATTTGTAAAAAGAGAAGAAGAAGCGCAACACCGAATCAATGATAAAATTGTTGCTGCGGAAATTCGATTAGTTGTTGAAGGTGAAGAGCCTCAAGTGATGTCTGTTTCAAAAGCGATTGCTTTGGCAGAGGAAGAAGAATTAGATTTGGTTGAGATTTCTCCTAATGCGAAGCCGCCGGTTTGTAAAATCATGGACTATAAAAAGTTCTTGTACAACCAAAAGCGTAAACAAAAAGAGTTAAAAGCAAAACAAAGCAAAATCGTCGTGAAAGAGATTCGCTTTGGGCCGAATACGGATGACCACGATTTCAATTTCAAATTGGCGCATGCTAAGAAGTTTTTGGAGGAGGGAAGTAAAGTGAAGGCATATGTATTCTTTAGAGGACGTACCATTGTGTTTAAGGACCGAGGGGAAATTCTTTTATTGAAGTTTGCGCAAGAACTAGCTGATTGTGGTGTGATTGAACAACTACCAAAATTGGAGGGGAAAAAGATGATCCTGATGATCAACTCAAAAAAGAAATAAGGAAGCTGATATAGATGTTAAACTTTTAAAAAAAAGTAGAAATGCCTAAAATGAAAACAAAATCCAGTGCAAAGAAGAGATTCACCATCACTGGTAGTGGAAAAATCAAGCGTAAACACGCTTTTAAAAGCCACATTTTAACAAAGAAGGCTACGAAACGTAAGCGTAATTTGACACACGCTGGATTGGTACACAGTGCCGATTTATCGAATGTGAAATTGCAATTGTGCATGAAATAGTCCTTTGTTGGTTTGTAAATTGTTTAACCCGGTAACGAGTAACTAAGCCTTCGAAGTCGAAGCACTCTTTATCAAAAAACTTAAAAATTATGCCAAGATCAGTCAATCACGTTGCATCAAGAGCAAGAAGAAAAAACTTGATGAAACTAGCCAAAGGTTACTTTGGAAGAAGAAAAAATGTTTGGACCGTAGCGAAAAACGCTATTGAAAAAGGTTTGCTTTATGCGTACTCAGGTCGTAAACAAAAGAAAAGAAATTTCCGTTCATTATGGATTACACGTATCAATGCAGGTGCACGCCTTCATGGTATGAGTTATTCTCAGTTTATGGGAGCAGTACACAAAAGTGGAATTGAGTTAAATCGTAAAGTACTTGCGGATTTAGCAATGAACCACCCTGAGGCTTTTAAAGCCGTTGTGGATTCTGTAAAAAAATAAAATTATTCTATGTCAGCTTAAAGCCATTAGTCCTTTGATTAATGGCTTTTTTTTAATCAGTTCGTTTCTATTATGTTGAAAATTGGAGTCGTTGGTGCAGGACATCTAGGTAAAATTCACATTCAAAATATATTGGTTTTGAGTGGGGAATTTCAGTTAGTTGGATTCTTCGATACAAATCCTTCGATTCAAGTCGATGTGGCTAAGCAATTTCAAATCAAAGCGTTCTCGAGCTATGAAGAATTATTGTCTGAAGTGGATTCGGTTTTGTTGGCTTGTCCAACTTCCGCACACTTCAATATGGCTGTTCAAGCGTTAAAACTTAGAAGACATGTGTTTGTCGAAAAACCAGTTTGTCAAACAGTAGAAGAGTCAAAATCACTATTGTCCTACGGACATGAAGCAGGCGTTATTGTGCAGGTGGGGCACGTTGAACGATTTAATCCAGCTTTTCTAGCCTCACAAGAATTCATTGAAGCTCCCATGTTTATTGAGTCTCATCGATTGGCGCCTTTTCAAGAAAGGGGATCAGAGGTGTCTGTTGTGTTAGATTTGATGATTCACGATATTGACATCGCCTTGAAAGTATCTAATTCCCGTGTCAAACGCATTTCCGCTTCAGGGATGGAGGTATTGAGCAGTTGCACGGACATCGCATCGGTTCGTTTGGAATTTGAAAATGGTTGTGTAGCCAATTTGACAGCTTCCAGAGTTGCCAAACAACGTGCTCGTAAAACTCGTTTTTTTATGAAAGATCATGCTGTTACGGTCGATTTTTTAGAGAAAAAAGTAGAGAAAACCATGGTCGTTGATCACATAAATCAAGAAGGTTCTTTAATGAAAACATTAGATTATCAGGATATTCCTACGGAGTCGTCGAATGCGATTCAACATGAATTATGTGCATTTGCAAAGTCGGTTGAACGGAATGAAAAACCCATCGTTTGCTTAGAAGAAGCACATCAAGCAATGGAGGTGGCAACCTATATTATGGAGAGAATTCATGAGTCCAATCAATTTGTAAAATAATTTCAATTTTTATTCGTTACACACATGATGAGAATTTTTACTTGCCTCACTCTTCTGGTCTTTTTAGCAGGATGTATTAAAAATAATCCCGATCCTGCATGGCTTGAAGTGAACAGTATGACGCTCGTTTCTAATCCTGCTTTATCGGGAGCTGAAGGACAACTTACACAAGATTTTAGAGATGTTTGGGTTTATATTGATGATCAAATGTTGGGTTGTTTTCAAGTGCCATTTAAAATTCCGGTTCTGAAAGAAGGTAATGTCAATATCAAAATATTTCCTGCCGTTAGAAATAATGGAATTTCTGCCAATAAGATGATTTATCCCTTCATGAATTCATTTGAAGTAAATGCAACATTCGTAAAGAATCAAACTTTGACCTTGAATCCAGTAACGAGTTATAAGGATAACATAAATTTTTGGATTGAGGATTTTGAAGATGCCTCTATTAAAATTCAGGAAGACCCGAATTATAGTGTGGCAAATTTGTTTACAACCAGTGAGTCTATTATGCCATTTAACGGTTCGACTTATGGGAAGGTCATTTTGAATTCGTCAGATTCCGTTTGGTTAGCTTACACATCCGATCAGCTTGCCATTCCAAAAAATAAAGCATGTTTCCTTGAAATTGATTATTACAATACCAATTCTTTTTTACAAGGATTTTTGGCCGTAAGTGCATTGTCGAATAAGTACCAGGATAATGCTGGATTTAACAAACAACCACCAGCAACTGTAAAATGGAAAAAGATGTACATAGAATTAACCGAACTAATTGGAAATTCTGCTAATGACGCTCATTTTGTACAAGCATTCAAGGCAAACTTGGAGTCAGGAATGTCGGAAAGTTTCATTTGCATTGATAACGTAAAAATTGTTTATAAGTAAATGAAAGATCGCTTTTGGGCTTCTTGTTTAATTATCATTGACTATTGTTTTGCGGCATTAGCATGGGGACTTTTTTTTTATATCCGAAAAACACAGATTGAAGGACAAGCCTTTTTGGCGGATTCAAAGTTCTTTTTAGGACTTTGGTTAATCCCATTGTTTTGGATTTCCTTCTATTTTATACAAGGGACCTATCATGACATACGTCGGATGTTTCGACTTAAAATGCTCAATCTTACCTTAGTTGCTGCTTTTTTTGGAACAATAACCCTCTTTTTTACTTTGTTGATTGATGATGATGTAAAGTCCTATCAAAATTATTACCGTTCTGTTTTCTTTCTTTTCGGCATTCATTTTTTTGTTACCGTTATTCCACGTCTGATTTTCAATACCGTTCTTATCCAATTTATTCGTGTCAAAGGACACGGGTTTAAAACATTAATCATCGGCGGAAATGAAAAAGCGGTAGAGATTTATCAAGAATTGGTGCAACAAAAACAAAATACAAATTCCTTTATTGGTTATGTGAATGTCAACGGAAAGGATACCTTGTTGACGGATATGATTCCTTATCTTGGACATGTCACCCAATTGGAGGGAATCTTGAAAGAACATGTCGTCGAGGAGGTGGTGTTGGCAGTAGAAAGTTCCGACCATAATCGCTTGAAAGATATCATTTCACGAGTGGATAACGGTCGTATTCGTATAAAGTTGTTACCAGATATGTATGCGATTTTGGCTGGGTCAGTCGAAATGACTAACATTTATGGTGCTTTGTTAATTGAGATTATTCCGGATGTTATGCCTTTTTGGCAACAAGCGGTGAAACGATTAATGGATATTGTTATTTCTGCAATCGCGGTGATTTGTTTGCTGCCATTTTACTTGTTTTCAGCATTGGCTGTTAAGTTGTCCTCTCCTGGACCAATCTTGTTTCTTCAGGAACGTGTGGGAATGAATGGAAAATCATTTCGAATCATCAAGTTTAGAACGATGTACGTAAACTCGGAGCAGCAAGGACCACAATTATCATCGGAAGGTGATCCTAGAATTACACCCATCGGTCGATTTATGCGGAAAACGCGCTTAGATGAATTCCCACAATTTGTGAATGTCCTTCTCGGACAAATGTCCTTGGTTGGTCCACGACCAGAAAGACAATTTTACATCGATCAAATCGTAAAAGTCGAACCGCAATATACTCATTTGACCAAGGTTCGCCCAGGAATAACCTCCTGGGGTCAAGTTAAATTTGGCTATGCGGAAAACGTGGATCAAATGCTGCAACGCATGAAATTTGATTTAATTTACTTGAAAAACAGAAGCCTAGCATTGGATATAAAGATCATGTTTTATACCGTCATTATTGTCATCAAAGCAAAAGGGAAATAGAATTATTTCTTGGATGTTAGGGAATTCAAAAATCCTTCGTATCTTTGCACCCACAAATTCATTTATAAACGTAGGTTTCGTACCTCAAATTGTAAAATTATGGCAACAAGAATTAGATTACAAAGACACGGTAAAAAAGGTAAACCATTTTTTCATTTGGTTGCAGCAGATAGTCGTGCAAAAAGAGATGGTAAATTCATCGAGAAATTAGGAACGTATAATCCAACAGCGAATCCTGCAGTGATTAACATCAATTTCGAAGCAACTTTGAATTGGGTTCAAACGGGTGCTGAAATGTCGGATACGGCTCGTGCAATCTTATCTTACAAAGGTGTATTGTACAAAAATCACTTATTAAACGGAGTGAAAAAAGGTGCTTTAACAGCTGAGCAAGTTGAAGAGAAATTTGCAAAATGGTTAGCGGATAAAGAAGCGAAAGTGGAAAGTAAAGTTTCTGGATTAGCTAAAAATGCTGAGAAAGAAAAAATTGCTCGTCAACAAGCTGAAGAAGCAGCGAAAATTGCGAAAGCAGCTGAAGTTGCCGCTAAAAATGCTCCTGTTGTTGAAGAAGTAGCTGAAGAGGCTGCGGAGGAAGTAGCAGCAGAAGAGGCAACAGCAGAAGTTGTTGAAGAAGCGCCAGCAGTAGAGGAAGCTCCGGTAGCTGAAGCAGTTGTTGAAGAGGCTCCTGTAGTAGAAGAAACTCCAGCAGTAGAAGAAACTCCAGTAGTTGAAGAGGCTCCAGTAGCAGAGGAAGTTGTAGAAGAAGCTCCAGCAACGGAAGCAACGGAAGAAGCAGCACCTGAGGCTTCAGAAGAGACTGCGGCTGAATAAGCTGTATGCAAAAACAAGATTGTTTTTATTTAGGAATAATAGCGAAACTTCACGGATTTAAAGGTGAAGTTTCGTTGTTTTTAGACGTTTCTAATCCATCGGATTATGCGACGTTGGACGCTGTTTTCATCGAGATAGATGGTAGCTTAATTCCTTTTTTTGTTCAAAACTTGAAGATGAAAACGAAAGGATTCGTCGCAGTGAAATTTGAAGGAATCGATAGCGAACAAGATGCACAGCGCATATTAAAGAAACCCGTTTATTTACCAGAGGCTTTTTTGCAAGAATTAGATCAGACATCGTTTTACGATCATGAAATCATTGGGTACACGGTCTTTGATGAAGTGCATGGAAACGTTGGTGTTGTTGAAAATGTCATTGATATGGCTGCAAATCCACTATTGCAATTAAGCAAAGATGGGGTAGAGGTTCTTATTCCGATTTTCGAAGGACTTGTTCAAAAAGTTCAGCGCAAAAAAAAGGAGCTTTATGTAAAAGCTCCTGAAGGTTTGATCGATTTGTATCTTTCTTAATTGGCTTTTAATAAGCCCATCGCAATTTTCATTCGAAGTACTTTCTTAGCCGATTCATCCACACGTTTCTTGAATTCTTTGTCCGTGCGGTATGCAGCTAATATCTCAGCATGCGCTTTCTTCGCGTCTAGTGGCATCAGTACGATGTCACATCCTGCATGAATGGCTTTGTAAGCCGCTTGCGGGACATTTACCACACCTCCCATGTTCATGGCATCCGTTACAATTAATCCTTTGAATCCTAGGCTATCTTTTAATAAGTTCGTTACAATTTTTTCTGAACAGGTGGAAGGCAATCCTTTAGTGTCGTATTTGGCATTGTTTTGCACCGCAATATGTGCCACCATGATGGATAGAACGCCATTGGCAATCAAGGTTGGATAGTTGCATATCTCTTTCATTTCACCATCAATTACTTGAAGTGCTTTGTGTGTATCCCCGGTTACTAATCCATGTCCTGGGAAATGTTTGGCCGTTGCGATGATGTTATTTTTTTGAGTTTCTTGAATGAAGGCATCCGACCATGGAATGATATTCGCCGGAACAGCACCAAAACTTCTGAATCCAACTGTCGTGTTCGGTGACATGTCAACAACAGGTGAAAAGTTGTAATTGATTCCAATGGCATTTAAATCAGCAGAAATCGTTTTGGCACATGCAATGACTTCATCCACATTTTTTAACTCATTTGCCTTTTTTACTGGCGTTGAACCCGTGATTTTTCGATTCACTAAACTTGGCTCAGCATCAGCGCTATATAAAAAGGGTAAATTTCCAAATTTGGAATTATTAGTTTCAAAGTCCTTGATCCAACTGGAAAATTCTTCTTTTGTTCCGTTTAACATTAGGACACCTCCGATGACCCGATCTTTGATGTGTTGATCAATCGTCGCTTTGGTTTGACCTAAGCGTCCAACCGCTGGCATGATCAACTGAGCGACAATCGCTGTGTCATCCATTTGTTTGAAAATGCGTTCCACTTCTTTGTCCAAGTCTTTGTTATCCTTAAGAAAATCAGACAATTGAAAGGTGATTTCGCTTTTTGGCTGTACAACTTTCACTTGTTTGGTCGACTCATTTGATTGGGCACAACCTTGAAACAGAAGTCCAGCTAGAAATAAAGGGGTGATTAATTTTTTCATACGTATGTTCTATGTTTACAAAGATATTCAATCAGTTCCTTCTTGATTTCAAAATCGAATCAAGAAATAACCAAGCACTTGTCAATAACTATGCCTGAAATAATAAGGGATTTAGGGATGTCTCGGAATTTCAGTTAACTTTATCTTAACATGCGCAATTTCTTCAAAAAAAAAACATCCTAAATGACAAGAATTATATTGATATGAAAAAGTACCTAAGCATTTTAGCACTTCTTGTTTCACTGCATGGAAAAGCACAAGTTCAAAATTTTTATGATCGAGCAAACATTCAGACTATCGAAGTGTTTTTTAGTTTCTCGGATTGGGATGTACAATTAGATGCTGCGGTCGCGACGGATACGTATCTCATTGCGGATTCGGTGCGAATCAATGGTGTTAAGTTTGATAGTTGTGGGGTGAAATATAAGGGAAACAGTTCGTATAATCCAACCAATCAAAAGAATCCACTCCATATTGAGCTAGATCAAATAAAAGGGAATCAAGACTACCAAGGATACACAGATATCAAATTGCAAAATGGCTACAAAGATCCTTCTATGATTCGAGAAGTTTTATCCTACGCTGTTCTTGAGCAGTATATGGATTGTCCCAAAGCTAATTTTGCCAATGTTTATGTGAACGGAACGTATCGAGGAATATACTCAAGTGCAGAAAGCATCAACAATACTTTTAACGCGAATCATTATCATCAAAGTGGTGATACCTATTTTAAGTGCAATCCAATCGGTGGAGCAGGACCAGGTAGTTCTGTGAGTCCAGATTTGAAATTCATTAGCATGGACAGTAGTGCCTATGCAAATGGATATGAATTAAGGTCTACTTATGGATGGAATCGCTTGGTGGATTTAATCAACACCCTTAATAATGATTTTACGAATATTGAGTCGAAATTAGACATTGACCGTGCGATTTGGATGTTGGCCTATAATAACGTGTTGGTAAACTTAGATTCTTACAGCGGTGCGTTTCGTCAAAATTATTATTTAACCTGGGATAATAATTTCCGTTTTGTTCCCACGGTTTGGGATTTGAATATGAGTTTTGGCGGATTCCCCGGCGGAACGGGTTCTGGAACCTTAACACCTAGCACCCTCGATCCAATGTCGAATAGCACATCGGCAATTCATCCATTAATCGTTAAAATTCTCGGTAATCCGATGTATAAACGCATGTATATGGCGCACGTGCGTACAATGGTGCAAGAAATGTTTGCCAATGATTTTTACTTAACCATAGCGAACCAATTAAGAACTACAATTGATGCAACGGTCAATTTGGATCCTTACAAATTTTACACGTATGCTCAATTTCAAAATAGTTTAACAACTGCTGTAACTGGTACCGGTGGACCTGGAGGCGGTGCGAGTATTCCTGGGATTCAAGCATTGATGAGTGCACGTGTTTCTTATTTTAATTCCAACGCCAATTATCTTTTGGTTGCGCCAACAATTGACAGTTATTCTTCATCGGTGACTTCTCCAAATTACAATCAAACGATTACAATAAATGCCACATGTTCCAATGAATCAACGGTATATTTGGGATATCGTACCAATCATACCCTGAAGTTTAATCGCGTTCAAATGTTCGATGATGGCAATCATAACGATGGAGCCCCAGGTGATCACGTTTACGGTGTAGATGCACTGGTCAATGGCGCCGTATTTGAGTATTATATTTATGTTGAAAATGCAAATGCTGGATTGTTTAGTCCACTACGTGCTGAACATGAATTTCACACTTTGACTGTACTTATTCCTTTTCCAACTGTAGGTTCTGTATTGGTAAATGAAGTCGTGGCTTCAAATGGAACATCAGCGTTGGATCAAAATGGTGAAAATGACGATTGGATTGAGTTGTACAATACGACTTCAAGTCCTATTGACCTAGCAGGAATGTACCTAAGCGACGACGCGTTAAACCTTACGAAATGGTCATTTCCAGTTCCAACGATACTTCCAGCAAATGGATTCTTGATAGTTTGGGCAGATAATGATCTTTTCCAAAGTGGCTTGCATGCCGGATTTAAATTAAATTCCTCGGGGGAAAGTGTTCTTTTATCAAATGGAACAACCATTTATGACCAAGTGAATTTTGGTGTTCAGACGACGGATGTGGCCTATTCGCGATGTCCGGATGGAGGCGCAACATTTGCCTATGTAACTCCTACCTTTTTTGCGTCAAATAACTGCAATGCCTCGGTAGAATTTACGAATTTCGAGGTGAGTGTATTTCCAAATCCATTTGATCAGCAAGTGACAATTGAAATGGATGAACAGCTACCAACTACCATTCGCATAACTGATATCAATGGAAAAGTTCTACTTGAAGAATCGATTACGAGTCCTGAATGGATTATTCATACGGCCAACTGGTCAAACGGCATGTACATCCTTTCACTGCAAAACGAACGAGGTTTGATGTCAATGAAATTGGTGAAATA
Organism: Crocinitomicaceae bacterium; assembly: GCA_024643555.1. Lineage (GTDB taxonomy): Bacteria > Bacteroidota > Bacteroidia > Flavobacteriales_D > Crocinitomicaceae > UBA952. Next base: position 45,107 of record JAHEMQ010000001.1, read on the forward strand.
AAACGATGAAACAAAAAAAAGTCCCTGACATTATTGTCAGGGACTTTTTTTTGTAATCGAATCTTGTTTAGTGATTGCGTTGTTCGCTTGCGGCTTTCTCTAATTTAGCGAATTGTTCTGCCGTTAAAATATTTTTCAACATGGCAATTCTTGCCTCTTCGTTTGACTTGATGATGGCCTTCTTTTGGTCTTCTGAATAATTGGACATCATAATACCTTGATTTTTTTGAGCGACACCTAAATGAATCGTGTACACTTGTTCTTGTTGCGCAGTTGTCAATTTCAACATGGTCGTTTGACTTTGTGTCAATGCCTGTGCTTGTTGTTCTGGTGTTTGCACTTGTTGAGCAAAAGATGTCAATCCGAGTAAGAAAGAAAATCCTAAAATTTTAATTGCTTTCATGTGTTATGGTTTATTTTAATTAATTCTACTTTATTAAACGAAGTTAAGGAAAAAAGAACAAGTTCATCATTCTTTATTCTTTCGAAGAGACTAAAACTGAATTTATTCCGTTAATTTCGTTTTAAAATTCACTTTTGAAACTTCTAGCTTCGCGACATATAGACAAACGAAAATGGGATCAAATGGTTGCTTCGGATGCACATTTAGATTTTTTTTCTTTATCCTGGGTGTGGGATATCCTGCATCCGAATTGGGAAATGTTGTGCGACGATGAAGGGAATTATTTAGGTATTCTTCCGAAGGGATCTAAGTTTGGATTATCCTATCGATTGCAGCCATTTTTTATTCGATCCTTGAATTTCAAAACTTCTGCTTCAGTTTCCCTGTCGGAAATAAACTCATTTATTTCTGGTTCGGCGTCTTATGTGCATGTGAATTTGCCTTTGGATACTGAAGTTCATTCAATGCGTATGGGGCAATTTCAACAATTGGATTTAAGTCCTAATTTGCTAGAAATTCGAAACGCCTTTTCCACAAATTCGAAGCGGATTTTGAAAAAAATCCCACCAAGCTTTGAATTAGAGGGAATGGATTCATCTAGAGATTTCGTTTCATTTTTCAAGCATCAAAAAGGGGAGGAGTTGAAAGGATTTTCAAGCAAGGTTTGGTCTCGACTTTTGGATTTGTTAGAGCAAACTCAACAGCATGAACTCCTTTCCATATATTCTGTAAAAGAAAAGAACGAGGTCATTGCTGCTGGTGCCTTCATTTCGTTCAAAGGTACTTGCTTCTTTTTGAAGGGAACTGCTGCGCCTGAAGCGAAGAAACAAGGCGCCATGTATTTCTTGTTGGATGAAGTGATTGCAAAGATTGAAAGCACACATCACAACTTAGATTTCGTTGGATCAAATAATGAGGCAATTGCGCAGTTTTACCGAAAATTCGGAGCTATCGACATGCCATATGGGATACTAAAGCAGAATAACCTTCCCGCTATGCTACGTTTGCTCAAGTCTTAATGGAAGATTAGCTCATCTATAAACATCCATGTTGGATTTCCAGCACCTAAATGCCAGCTCGGACAATTTCCGGGATTCACAATGGTATATCGAATACTTTTGATTTTGCGAATTTTGTCGGTTTCGATGATTTGAGTGAAAGTAGTGTTAAAAGGATTTTTATCGTTCTGTGTTGCTTCTGGAATTGAAATAATCTGTGGATTTTGGTAAATGATTCCATCGTATGAAACCTCAAATCGAATTTCCTTCGGAAGGAATATCCAAGCTTTTTGGTCACGAATGCAAGATGCCCCAAATTCATGAATGGCCATCGGTTCTTTAAAGGTTACAGTTGCGACAATGTCTTTCCCGTAATAACCTTGATAATCACCCGTTCTGAATTCACCGCCTCCGAAAAGTCCATCAATCAGAGCATTTTCGCCAGAAGCAGCATATTGATTGGAGTATTTAGTTTCAAGTGTTAAACTCACATTCGGATTTTTTCGAATGAATTGACTGGAAACGATAGCGCTTTCAGATTTGATTCCATTAGCATTCGTCCTAAATAGTTGAAGATCGATGTTTGTTGTCTCTTTGATTTTAATCGGTTGAGCATAACTGTTCCATGGACCTTTATTCAAACGGTATTTCAATTCATAAGAATCCGACGGTGTTAGAACCACATGTCCTAATTCAAGGTACAACTCTTGATCAAAGATGCGTTGTTCTGTTTTTACGAATGGTGCCGGCACAACTTCCGAAGGGATTTCCGTTTGATAGAATTGTTCATAATTGGATTTGGAAGGTTTTTTATCCGTCATGTCAAATTCTAATTTTCCACCTAGCATTAAAGTTTTGTGGTCAATTTGAAAGTCTGGAATGATTTTCCCATTCCATTTTACTGAAGCTACGTAACAATTGGCAGCACTTTGATTGTTGCAGATGATCTCAATCTTTGTATGCGTTGCGTTGTCTACATTTATCGTGGCTTTGCTGAAAAGTGGTCTACCAATTTGATACATGGTATTTCCTGGTGCAATGGGATAAAGTCCAAGCGAACTTAAGACATACCACGCACTCATTTGTCCACAGTCCTCATTTCCAGAAAGTCCATCTGGTTTTGCATGGTACATTTCTTTCAAAATACGATCCACGTAAAACTGTGTTTTGTATGGCGCATTGGTAAAGTTGTACAAATAAGCCATGTGATGCGATGGTTCGTTTCCATGTGCATATTGTCCGATTAAACCGGTAATGTCCGCTTGTTCACGTCCAGATAATTTCATTTCAGTGGTAAACAAGCGATCCAGCCATGCTTCCAAGGAGTCGCGTCCGCCCAATAAATTTGTTAAGACCTCTATTTCATGCGGAGCGTACAAGGAGTATTGCCAGCTATTGGCTTCGGTATAATTGAAATTCACTTCCGAAGGGTCGAAAGGTCCATACCATTGAGCGCCACGACGAGCGCGCATGAATTTGGTATTTGGATCAAAAAGATTTACGAAGGAAAAACTACGATTTCGGTAGGTTTTGGCTAATTCTTCATTTCCCATTTTAGTTGCCATTTCAGCAATGCAAAAGTCATCGTAAGCGTATTCTAAGGTTTTGGAAACGGATTCAGGTTCATCACTTGAACTCAAATATCCATTTTTTGCATAAGTCTGTTTTCCAAGTTCGTTGATGTTTGCTGTGAAATGCATGTCGTTCAGCGCTTTTTTTGCGTCGTATCCCATTCCTGCGGTTGAATTTTTTCCATCTAAACCTTTCATGAAGGCATCTGAAATCACACTGACACTATGATAGCCAATCATACATTCCGTTTCGCATGCGGCCAATTCCCAAACAGGAAGATCTCCACCTTCATCGAATTGTCGTAAAAATGTTCGGATGAACTGTGTTGTTCGTTCTTGTTGAATCAAGGTAAACAATGGATGATTTCCTCGGTACGTATCCCAAAGTGAGAAAACAGTATATTGGTTGTCTTTAAATAATTGATGAATTTTTTGATCTCTTCCTCGGTAGCGTCCGTCTAAGTCACTCATCAGGTTTGGTGCTACCATAGAATGGTATAAACTCGTGTAAAAAATAATCGCATCCTCAAAATTCAAGGACTCAATTTTTATTTTACTGAGTTCATTGTTCCATTTCTCGACGTTTCGCGAATAGACTTGCATGAAGTCAAAGCGAGGGATTTCGAGTTGTAAGTTATGTGCCGCACCTTTTTGATCGACATGTGACATTCCTACTTTGACAAAGAGGACTTTTGTGTCATTTGGAAATTCGAGTAAAAGTTTATGTGTCCCAGCAATTTTCACTGGTTTTGCTGAAGTAAAGGGAACGGATGTTTCTAGGTGGAAATAAAAATGCTGTTCATTAGCCCATGCTTCTGAAATTCGTTTTCCTGCAATAGTCGAGTCGTTTAGAATTTCGAAACCTGCATCTAAAACTTTGTCACGGTAATCTAAATCCAACAAGATGAATTTTTTCCCTTTTTTATTTTGAAAGGTGTATTCATGAATTCCGGATCGATCGCTGCATGTTAAACGAACTTTGATGTCCTCATCTTTTAGGTACACCTCATAGTATCCGGCACGTGCTTTTTCCTCGTTATGTGAAAAACGGGATCCGTAGCCATTTTTGGGGTCAATGTACTTCCCTTGTAACTTTGCTTTTTTTCCAGATTGTGGGACAATCAACAAGTCTCCATAATCGGGCACTCCGGTACCACTTAAATGCGTGTGACTAAAACCATAAATGATGGAATCGGAATAATGGTATCCACCACAGCCATCCCAACCATCGTAACGTGTGTCAGGACTCAATTGCATCATTCCAAATGGCGTTGTAACTCCAGGAAAGGTATGACCATGTCCGCCTGTTCCAATCGTCGGCATCACGTACACATACGGATTAAAGGTGTCGGCTGGTTTTCCAATGATTTTTTGCGCTCGATCACTCGCCTCCATTACCTTGTTAACTTGTGTGTAGGAAAAAAAGCTGAGTGTACAGAATAAAGAACTAAATAGGGATTTCATCAGTTAAATTTTCGTTTGTTGAATGCGGTAAAAACGGTGTTTTTTAGAAAATAATAATCCCAAATAATTTGACCGTTATAGCGAATAAAGGATCTTTTTTTTACGCGAAGCTGATTCCGTTTTTTGTAAAAACGTCCAAATTGCACATATAGATTCATATGAGAAAGAAACACCATCCATGTGTTTTGTATTTTTCCAGAAAGTAAAAATTTGATACCTGCAATGCCATCTAAACACATGCGATAGAATAACATCGGTAGGAGTGGGCCGGCATGATTTTTCATTATCATGAACAAGCTGTTTCTGAAATTTAAATAAACTTTTTTAGGAGAATCATAATTTAGGGTTCCACCACCTAAATGATAAACGGTACTTGCAGGGATACAGTAGAATTGATACCCTTGGTTTCCCAAGCGTAAACAAAGGTCAATTTCCTCCATGTGTGCAAAGAAATCAGAATCAAATCCACGAACTTGATGAAACAATTCTGCACGAATTAACATCGCTGCACCGGATGTCCAAGTAACTGGTAGTTCAAAGTCGTATTGATTGTCATCTTTTTCAAGTGATTCAAAAATGCGACCACGACAGAATGGGAAATAATTCCGGTCGATAAAGCCTCCGGCCGCACCTGCGTGTTCAAATTCATCTTTGTTTGTCCAAGATTTTATTTTGGGTTGACAAGCGGCTACGGTGGGATGATTGTCTAAAAAATCCTTCAATGGTGTAATCCAATTTTCAGTTACCGCAACATCACTATTCAAAATGAGGTAATAATCATAGCTGCCATTTAATTGTTCCAGTGCCACATTGTAACCACCAGCAAAACCAAAGTTGCGTTTTAATTCGAGTAATTGAACGGTTGGAAATTGTTCGGTAAGAAATGAAATGGAATCATCGGTACTTCCGTTGTCAGCAACAACCACATCGTGATGGTCCGCATAGCTCAACACACTTGGAAGGTAAGATGCTAAATGATTTTTACCGTTGAAGTTCAGAATGACAATGGCTACACTTGTTTCCATTCCTTAGTATTGACGAAATAAATCGTTGCTATCACCACCCCAATGTTTGACATTGTTTTGATTTGGGTTATCCACGTTTCCGTTATAGGTATTCCTTTTTGCTAGAATTTGAGGCCATGCGGGATTTTTCAATTCCCCAATCATGTCCGAATGCAGTAGGCGATAGGCATTATTGACTAGGTCTGGGTTGTAAAAAACAAAGCGTTTGTTACTGTAAATTCCAATTTTATTGTAGGTCCAAATTTCATACGGATATTCTGAAGGTGAGGATTCCCTTGCGTTGATCTGGCTTGGTGCACCATATTTTAAATAAACTCGACCACGATCGGTTTCAAATCCTTCTTGGAAATTATTTCCATAAATTTTTTGAACAAACACGACTTGCGATTTATACTTTAGCCAGGATTCATATGAGTTCGTTGGTGCTGTTAAGGTCCAATATCCTTGAATGTGCTTACGTGCATTTTTAATGTCCTTTTCTTTCAAGGTTTCAATGATGTTCCTTATTTCAGCAGGTTTGGAAATCGGAATAAGGCATTCCAAAAAATAAAACACACTATCTTCTGGAATAGATGCTTGAAAAGCTGGGTCCAACATCATGTTTTCCATTGTGAACATCGAGTTGTTTTCGTTGCTGCGCTCAAAATCATAGGTTTGAATCGCTAGTATCTCATTGCTGTTCGTACTTATCCTGCATTCGATTTGATAGCTTCCACTACTTAATTCTTCAATATTCACCGACTCAAACACAGGAACAACCTTGGATTTTGTCAGTGTGGAAGATTTAGTGAAACCTGCCATTTCAGATGCATCCTTCGTATTGATTATGCGATACGAGAAATGATAGGTGCTGTCTGGAATGGCCTCTGTTCCATAAAGCTCTAGGTACAATGGAATGTTCTTTGAGTCTGTGGCATAAAAACTGGACAGCATCGGAATAATATGATATCCAGATTTCGTGAAATTGTTTTGTTCATCTGTCGGGTAGGCATATTCCGCAACCAGGACATCCGAGATTTTGGTGTCTTTGGCAAAATCTTCGACTTGAATGGGAATCACACCCGAGATTTCCGAAGCTTCTTTGTTCACATCCATGAGGTTTAACTTCATCGAGTACTTACCTGGATTCAATTGAACACGAATGACTTCATAAAAATCGTCTTGAACACTGTCAATGGCTTCTGGTGATTCCAAAATGTAGCGGTCGCTAAAAACGGTTTGACTACTATCGCTGATGTCAACAGAAATTAAGACTTTCGCACGTAATCCTCGTCCTTCGTTATTAAAAACAACGGAATAAGAAACAAATTGCATGTAAATTTCAATGTAATTACCAACGTTCGGAGCATAGAACTGTTTGGTATCCAAATAGGTCTTCAATTTTGATCCTTGTGAGAAGGAAATGCTTTGAAAAAAGCAGAAGAGGATAAGAATGATTTTTTTCATGTGCATTTAAAGTTACAGAAAAAGCATCAATCCTCAATATTCAATCGAATTTTTTGGGCCAACTGACGATTGTAGGTTTCGAGTAAATACTTGAAATAATTATCTGTACTTTTGGAAATACACTTTGTATAATGTTTCAAGCGGTGCTCAATGTGATCTTGTATAACGTGCATTAAATCAAGCGCATGATCTAGGTCTTTTGCCGCTGTTTCAATCGCTTTAAAGTGGTTTTCGATGGATAAATCAATGGCTACTTTGCCTTTTTCACCACGGTCCAAGCATTCATAATAACATTCTTTGATGTTAAATTCTTCGAGAATTGCCGATGGCATGTATTTATCGAATCCTTTTGGAAATTCAAATTCCACCTCAAATTCCATGTCCTCTAACTCAGAAATGCGCGATTCTAAGAAGCGATCTGGAAATTTAAAAGCATCTTGCCAATTGATGTAGTCCTGCCAATACCCAAAACGACGAACATTGTTCCCTAAATCAATGATTTGAAAATCGCTTTTGTTCGGGAGTTTTCTCGAACCACGTCCGATCATTTGATGATACAAGGTTAAGGATCGTGTTGCACGGTTAATGATAATCGATTCAACCGTTGGCTCATCGAATCCCGTTGTAAGGATTCCGACCGAAGTTAGAATGGCGCCCGGAGTTACTTTGAACCACTGAATCACATCCTTTCGATCTTTGTCGCTAAATGTTGAATCCAAGTGACGAATGTTATACTTCAGCTTTTTAAAGGATTCCTCCACGCGACGTGAGGTTTCTATTCCGGCGTTAAAAATTAAAGTTTTCTTTCCTAAACTTACTTCTTCATAGGCAAAGATCAATTTTTCTTGCATGAAATAATTGCTGTACAACAAATCAGAACTACTGACCGTGAAATCACCGTTGGTTCCAATTTTCAATCCATGCAAATTCACATCGTATTGATAGGTTTCCGCATTGGACAAATATCCGCCTTCAATCAAATTCGAAATGGATTCACCCACTAGTAATTTGTTGTAATTGTCTTTTAAGGGTAGATTGCGATTCGAACTTAAAGGGGTAGCAGTAACTCCGAGAATATTCGCGTCCTCATAAAATTGAAAGATTTTTCGAAAGCTGTTGTAGTGCGCCTCATCAACAATCACCAATCCGACGTCGGCGATAAAATTGTCATTTTCATTTAAGCGATTATTCAAGGTTTCCACCATGGCGATGAAACATTGGTAATCACCTTGGTCATCTAATAGTTTCACCTCTGAATTAATGACTTTATTGGCAACTTTGATTGCTGAAAGTTGCTGTGAAGTTTGAACCGAAAGTTCAATGCGGTGTGTTAAAATGAGCACTTTTTTGTTCCATTGCTCAATAAATCGACGCGCAATTTCAGAGAATATAACAGTTTTCCCACCTCCAGTTGGAAGTTGATAAAGCAAGTTAAAATTCGCTCCGTTTTTCCGAAGTTCGTCTAGAACTTGGTTAACGGTTTGTTCTTGAAATGGGTAAAGCTTCTTCGCTTCGTATAGGTCGAAATCAATCATTTTCGCAGTTGGGATTTGCAAAAATACAGCCTTTTCTTTGAATTAGATCAATCCTTTTTTGATTGACTCCAATGATGAAGCAAAATTCCTGTGGCAATGGAAACATTTAAGGACTCAGCTTGCCCATAACCTGGTATGGTAACTGCTTGGCTGATATGGTTTTGAAGTCCTTCAGAAATTCCTTTCCCTTCATTTCCCATGATTAATATTTTTATTTCACTTGGATTAATTTCTTCCATTTTTTTACCATTCAACAACGCACCATGAATCGGAGCATTCAATTTTGGAATAAAATCAGCTAGGTTTTCGTAAAAAACAGGAATGCGAAATGCGCTACCCATAGAGGCTTGAATGACTTTGGAATTATAACAATGAACGGTATCCGATGAACAAACGATTTGCTTTATACCAAACCAATCTGCAGTACGAATGATGGTTCCGAGGTTACCCGGGTCTTGGATACTTTCCAAAATCAATATTTTTTCATTTGCATCAAAAGAAGGGAGTTCCGGTTCTTTGAAGATTCCGATGATGCTTGGCGCTGAATTGAATTGAGAAATCCGTTCTATTTCACTTGAACTACAGGCATAACAAGGTAAGGATGGGTCTAAATGAACGGCTTCCGTTTTGTTTACATAAAAAGAATGAACCAAATTTGGAAATTGTTGAGAAAGCTCTGTTACTAATTTTAGTCCTTCCACCAAAATCAACTTTTCCGCTGCACGATTTTTTTTCAAGTGCAGACTTTTAATCCATTTTATCTTTTGTAACGAAATTTTTTCCAACTTGATTATTGTTATTTTTGCACTCAGGCATGAAACTTCAAGCGAAAATAATAAATATTATGGTCATCCTGCTGATTGTTCTTTCGGCATGTGATTTAACACGGAACGTTCCAGCTGGTAAGTACCTTTTGCGTTCGAATACCATTCAAGTTAAAGATAATACTGAATTGGATAAATATGACCTTGGGTTAATCGTTCGTCAACAACCCAATCAACGCAATTTCTACATCAATGTCAAATTGCGTATTTTCAATGCAATTGACTCGTCAAAAGTTGCTAAAAAACGCGCAGAAAAGTTTCAAGCATTTCAAGAGAAACAAGCACGTAAAAAATCCCATGTAGATGCGATCAATGCAAAACGCAACCGGAAGGCTTTTTTGAAAGGTGATTCAACGTTTATTGTGAAAGAATTTCATGAAGTTAGCTTTACAAAAGTCCTGTGGAAGGAAAAAGTGAAATACAAGTTTGGACAGAAACCAATCGTTTTTGACACCTTGCTCTATCAAAAAAGCATTGAACAACTAGGGTATTATTTGCGAAAAAAAGGATATTATTACGGACAAGTCACAGGAACGCTGCGCTACAATGATAAAAAGCGATTTGCTTTTCCAACTTATAACATTGAACCCGGGGCTCAATACATGATTGACACTGTTTCATATTCAGGAGCAAAAATGCTGCGGGATAAACATGCGGCTTATGTGAAGAAACAAATCGAGCAAACAGGGGAACATCCACTTTTAAATCGTCCTTTCGATACAGATTATTTAAATGATTACCGTGAAAAAGTCGCGAAATATTTACGTGATGACCAAGTGTACAAGTTTTCTTCTAGTAGCATAACGTATACAGCGGACACCAATAAGCGTACGATGAAAGTCCGACTTCAAGTGCATTTTGATGACCGTTTTGTTCCATCCGATGTAAAGAAAGATAGTCTAATTCGCATTCCTTACGTAGAAATGACTGTTGCGAATGTCTATTTTCATTTATCAGATACCATCAACATGGATTCGAGTTTTACCCAGTTGATGAAGAGCCAACAACTTAGCCTTTACGATCCAATTGCCCTTCAGTTCCTGCGAACCACACGAAACTTTACCTACGATGAGATTCTGTACACGAAAAAACAACTCGCAGATAAAAAAGCACTCCCTGGGACAACCAATCCGTTTCGTAAAGTTGAGGTTACCTACAATGGGAAAGAACCTTGGATTAAACCTTCTATTCTTGAACTTCAAAATTATTTGGAGCACGATAATAAGTATAAAGAATATTACCTAGATCGAAGTTACCGCTCCATCGTACAACTCGGAGTATTTAGTTCGGTAAAGCCTATCATTATTGAAAAACCGGGCAACAAAATAGATGTTCACTATTTCTTAGAGCCGGCAAAAAAACAAACCTATGGCTTTGATCCTAAGTTTACATCCTCTGCCGGACTTTTAGGTGCGAATGCATCCTTCAACTACACCAATAAAAATATCAATCGTGGTGCAGGGAAAATGGTGTTCTCCTTTGGAGGTGGATTTGAATCTCAACCGCTCGTCTTTCAAGATCAATCGGGACAAACAGTAGGGGCAGGTAAGGGGAGAACCTTTAATACCTTTGAATTCGGTCCAAGTTTGAAGTTTGACCTACCTGGTTTATTCCCAACTCCTGTCACGATGTTGGGAAAAAGACAAAAACCACGCACTATCTTAACGACAGCATACAATATTGAAAAGCGTAGCATTTTTGACCGTAGCGTTTTTCAACTCAATTACATGTGGAAATTTCTGGTTGGTAAAACACAAGTGTTTCAAATGGGATTGCCTGGTGCCTCAGTCATTAAATATGTATCCATTAAGAAAAGTTCCGCCTTTCAAAATCAATTGAATCAAATCAACGATGTCTTTTTAAATAGTACGTATAATAATCAGTTCATTTGGCAGGACTTTAAATTTTCTTACGAGTATAATAACAAAGAAAAAGACTTAAAGGATGGTCGGGAACGCTCAAAATGGATGAATACTTCCGTATATTTCAACTCGACCTTTGATGCTGCTGGAAATGTTTTGTATTGGTTTCGAGCAAGACAAGACACATTGAACGGCCAGTATTTGTTGCGCAATCAGCCCTATTCACAATTCGTTCGTTTGGATAATCAGTTGATCATGAGTAAGCGAGTTTTAACGGGATCTTCCATGCATTTGAAAGTTTCTGCCGGCGCTGGATTGCCTTACAAAAATTCAAAAACTTCGATGCCATACGATTATAGTTTCTTTGGAGGTGGATCGAATGATAACCGCGGATGGCGCGCTCGAGCTTTGGGTCCAGGAGCCTATAAATATCAATTGGATACAAATCGTTTGGCAACACAAATCGCGGACATTCGTTTTGCGGGATCCTTTGAATATCGGTTTAACTTAGGTTCAACTTTCAAGGGGGCGATATTTACTGATTTCGGCAACGTTTGGACCTATCGCGAAGATGCGAGTCGAATGGGCAGTCAATTTCATTGGAACTCATTTATTCCTCAGATCGCTATTTCATCTGGACTTGGATTGCGCATGGATTTGGAGTTCTTTATCATTCGATTGGATGTTGGATTTCCCATTTATAATCCGGCCTTTGCACAAGGAGCAAAATGGGTTTTCCAAGAAATGGGAACGAGAGCAACGTATTACCAAGAAGGAATGGATCACTTTAATATGAACTTGGATCAAGTGAAAAAAATCATGCCGCGTCCATTCTTACCGAATTACTTGAATTTTGGTATTGGTTATCCTTTTTAAAGCAATTTATGTCGAAATCAATTTTTATTCCCTTCAGTTTGACCGCGGGAATTCTTTTATCCTGCATGAAAGGACAGCACGTGGACCTTGTCATTCATAATGCGAAAATACACATCATGAACGACGCGAATTCCGTTGAAGAAGCCATGGCTATTCGGGATGGTAAAATCATTGAGGTTGGTCCTGAGCGTCAAATCTTAAATAAATATCGTTACGATGAGGAGTTGGATGCTTTAGGTAAAGATGTTTATCCAGGCTTGACCGATGCACATGGACACCTTCTGATGTATGCCAATCAGAAATTAGGCGTTGATTTAACCGGTGCTAAATCCATGGATGAAGTGATATACCGCTGTGAAAAATATGCCGCGAAATCGAGCAACAAATTCATCATCGGTCGCGGGTGGGACCAGTCCTTATGGTCGAACGACTCGATGCCAACAAATTTAAAACTCTCGAAATCCTTTCCAAACATTCCCGTTTGTTTGTATCGCGTAGATGGACATGCGGCTTTGGTCAATGATTATCTTTTGAAAAAAGCAAAGGTGAATTCGCAACGTGTTTCAGGAGGACAAGTTTCGATGTGTAATGGAAAGCCAACTGGAATATTGGTCGACAATGCCATGGACTTAATTGCGAAACATTTGCCGTCCTATTCCTTGAACCAAGTGAAAGAGGCAATTTTGGAAATCCAAGAAGAGTTGTTTCAATATGGGATAACGGGGGTACATGAAGCAGGGATAGATTTCAAACATATCGCCATGTTTCAGTCAATGATTCAATCGGAAAAGTTGAAAATTGAATTATATGCCATGTTGATGAACTCTCCGGAAAACCGATCTTTTGTGGAAAAAAACGGCGTTTACCAGTTTCGAAATTTATCCATTCGATCAATGAAAGTTTTTGCTGATGGAGCTTTGGGTTCTCGTGGCGCTTTATTAAAAAAACCTTATAACGATGATCCGCATAGTCATGGACTTTTATTAACCTCCGTCGAGGACATGAATAAGGTGGCTCAATTCTGTTTGAAACATGGCTATCAAATGAACACGCATGGAATAGGGGATTCGGCCAATGCCTTAATTTTAAACATTTATAAAAATGCATTTCAACGAAATCCAGACCATCGTTTTAGAGTAGAGCATGCACAGGTTATAGATCCTATTGATTTTGCCAAATTCGCAGAATATGCTGTGTTTCCATCGGTTCAACCAACGCATGCAACCAGTGATCAGCGTTGGGCAGAAAAACGACTGGGGAAAAACCGCCTTGTTGGTGCATACGCTTATAAAAGTTTACTTAAACAGTATGGGATGCTCGCAATTGGAACTGATTTCCCAGTTGAATCAACCAATCCCTTCTTGAGTATTCATGCGGCTGTTCACCGGAAAAATGGACAAAATGAACCATTGAATGGATTTTTACCAAAAGAGGCTTTGTCTTTTGATGAAGTGATTCGAGGGATGACGATTTGGGCAGCGTTTGCTTCATTCCAAGAAAATAAATTGGGGTCATTGGAGAAAGGAAAGCAAGCAAATTTTGTGATTTTTGACAAACCGATGCAAAGCCAAGCAATTTTCGAGCAAAATTATGCTTGGCGTACCTTCATCAAAGGAAAATTGGTTTTTGCACTCGATGAATTGTAAGATTTTTTGTGACCGAATGCAACCATTGCCGTTTAATTTTTAAATTTGAAAAAAAAGCTCATGAATAAAATTTCTTCATTCCTTATTGTACTTGGATTTTCGGTTCCGCATCTTGTTGCACAAGCCATTCCAGGAACCTTAAATTGGTATAACGGCGAAGGCCAAGGTATGTATACGGATCAAGCCTACAAAATGCTGAAAAAGAAGAAGTCTTCAACTGTTGTGGTGGCAGTCATTGATTCAGGTGTGGACATAGAGCACGAAGATTTGCAAGGAAAAATCTGGGTGAACACAAAGGAAATTCCGGGGAACAAAATCGATGATGATAAAAATGGCTATGTAGATGATGTGCATGGTTGGAATTTTCTAGGAAATGCCAATGGCGAAAATCAAGAAAATGCGCGCTTGGAGAAAACACGTATTTATTTTCAGTTAAAAGATAAATATGATGGCGTGGATCCTCAAACCTTAATGGATGCAGAAGAATTTTACTTGTTTCAAGAGGTGAAATCAGCTGTTGAAGGAGAATTAGAGAATTTGGACCAATACAAAGAAGCACTAGCAAATGGACAATTTGATGCGGAAACAAAAAAATACATCGAGGATCAGTTGAATTACAACTTGAATATTTACTACGATGACCGTAGTTTAATTGGAGATAATCCAGATGATTTTACCGATACTCATTATGGAAATGGAGATGTGGAAGGCCCAGACGCTTTGCATGGAACACACGTTTCAGGAATTATTGCAGCGATTCGCGGCAATGGTAAAGGAGGAGATGGTGTGGCGGAAAATGTCAAAATCATGTCGATTCGTACCGTACCAAATGGAGATGAGCGTGACAAAGATGTTGCGTTAGCCATTCGTTATGCGGTGGACAATGGTGCACAAGTCATCAACATGTCCTTCGGAAAAGATTACTCAACACATCCATATGATGTCTATCAAGCGATGTTGTACGCTGATACAAACGGAGTATTAATGGTTCATGCAGCAGGAAACGATGCGAAAGATGTCGATGTGGAACCAAATTTCCCAACTTCACACTTTAATTTCCAAGAAGAACCTTTTACTCATTTATTGACGATTGGTGCTTCAACAAGAATGACAGGAGAAGCAATGGTTGCTGAATTTTCAAATTTCGGAGCGGAAACAGTGGATGTATTTGCGCCTGGTTTAGAAATTTACAATACGGTTCCGCAAAGTGCATATATGAACCTTCAAGGAACATCTATGGCTGCTCCAATGGTTACTGGAGCTGCAGCATTTTTGAAATCCTATTATCCAAACTTAAGTATGTGGACGATCAAAAACATATTACTCGAATCAGCTACTGTTTACACAGACTTCGGATTTCCTTCAAAATCAGTAACTGGAGGAATTGTCAATTTGAAAAATGCGGTTAAAATGTGTGAGAAAGCAGCCAAACAAAATCCATAAAATGATTCGGTTTTTAGCAATTTGCTTTCTGTTTTCAACAAGTACTGTATTTTCTCAATCTAGCAAGGATCTAATTGAATTGAATCAATTGATAGATTCTTGGCATACTTCAGCTGCGAAAGCAGATTTCAAACACTATTTTAAGGCAACAACAGAGGATTTTGTTTTCTTGGGAACAGCGCCAGGTGAACGTTGGAATAGAACGGAATTTCAAGCGTTCTGTAAACCCTATTTTGATAAAGGTAAAGCGTGGGACTTTCAACCAAGTGAACGTCATTGGCAGTTTGCTGCCAATGGGAAAGTAGCTTACTTTGATGAAAATCTTGCCACCTGGATGGAGTCCTGTCGTGGAAGCGGCATATGTGTTCGAGTGAAGGGTGAATGGAAAATTTCTTATTACAATTTGACAGTCCTCATCGAAAATGAAAAAATCAAAGAATTCATTAAGCTACGCAAAGAATAATGTTCGTTTCTGAAAACACGCTCAGTGCAAGCAAAAAGTACTTTTTCGATCGCCTAGAAGCCATATTTTCGCCAAGTGAATTGAAGTCCATGTGGACCCAAATAATTTGCAAGCGAATGAAATGGACGCCCACTGAACTTTTGTTGAAACAACAGGAGCGTTTATCGGAATCAGATTTATTGTTCGTTCGAAGTTTTGTCAAAGGTTTACTTCAACAAGTACCTTTTCAATATTTATTGGGTGAAACAAGTTTTTTTGGTTTGACGATTTCATGTGATTCTCGTGCCTTGATTCCACGGCCAGAGACGGAAGAGCTCGTCGATTGGGTGCGTGCTTCGGTGAAAAACCCGAAAGTCATTCTTGATCTTTGTACAGGAAGCGGTTGTATCGCATTGGCTTTGAAATCCATTTTTCCAACGACGCAAGTTTCGGCAATCGATTTATCCAAAGACGCCTTGGATTTAGCGCAAGAAAACGCGAAAAAATTAGCGCTCTCCATTCAGTTCTATCAGAAAGATGTACTGAAATGGGATGTCGATTTCGCTCACGAATTTCCAGAGCTAGACGTGATCGTTTCAAATCCGCCCTACATTCCAAATCATGAAAAAGTGACCATGTCCGCACATGTTTTGGAACACGAACCGGCGATGGCTTTATTCGTTGAGGATGCTGATCCTATTTTGTTTTACAAGAAAATCTTGGATTTCGCGGAGCTGCACTTGAAGTCAGGTGGATTATTGTTCTTCGAATTACATGAATCCTTCGGACAACAGGTCAAATTCTATGCGGAATCAAAATCCTTCAAAGAAATTGAAATTCGCGATGATTTACAAGGCAAAGCACGTATGATGAAAGCGCAAAAAGCGTAAATTTATCCCATGGATTCCTTACAAGCAAAAGCGGAAATTGATCGATTGGTTCAGGACTTGAATCGTCACAATCAGCTGTATTACATTCAAAATGCGCCAGAGATTTCTGATTACGACTTTGATCAACAATTAAAGCAATTGGAAAAACTGGAAAGAGAGTTTCCTGAGTATGTTTCCGAAAATAGTCCAACCAAGCGTGTCGGTGGCGATTTAACGAAAAAATTTGAAGCTGTTGCACATCGATATCCCATGCTTTCCCTTTCGAACACGTACTCGGAAGAGGAAATTGCAGAATGGGAAAATCGCATTAAAAAATCCATTGATGAGTCCATTGAGTACGTTTGTGAGTTGAAATATGACGGCGTGGCGATAGGGATTCGCTATGAAGGTGGACAATTAACAGCAGCTGTTACTCGAGGTGATGGAGAAAAAGGGGAGTTGGTGACAACGAACGTACGCACCATTCGAACGGTTCCTTTGCAATTACAGAATGATTTTCCTTCGGACTTTGAAATTCGTGGAGAGATTTTTATGCCACACGAACAATTTGAACAACTGAATAAAGAGCGAGAAGAAGCTGGGGAAGCACTATACGCCAATCCGAGAAATACAGCTTCGGGAACCTTGAAATCCTTGGACTCTAAGGTCGTTGCAGATCGCAAGTTGGATTGTTATTTATATGGTTTGTATGGACTTTCAACTACGGAAGTGGGGCATTACGAGTCGGTATTGAAAGCGCAGAACTGGGGATTTAGAATTCCAAGTCCCGAAAAACGATTTATTGAGAAAACAAACAGCATTCAAGGAATCATGGATTTTATCCATTTCTGGAATGTGGAACGACACAACTTGCCCTTTGACATCGATGGAATTGTAATTAAAGTGAATTCCTACGAACAACAACGCAAACTTGGATTCACCGCAAAATCACCGCGATGGGCCATAGCCTACAAGTTCAAGACAAGTCAGGTTGAAACGAGATTGGAAGCAGTGACGTATCAGGTTGGACGCACGGGGGCGATTACTCCGGTTGCCAATTTAGTACCTGTTCAATTAGGAGGAACGACTGTGAAAAGGGCTTCCTTGCACAATGCCGATCAAATTGAGAAATTGAATCTTCATACTGGAGATATCGTTCAAGTCGAAAAAGGCGGGGAAATCATTCCGAAAATAGTTGGAGTGAACGTGGGACAACGTCAATCATTGCAAAAAATACAATTCATTGAAGCGTGTCCAGAATGTCAAACCATCCTCATTCGAAAAGACGGTGAAGCACAACATTACTGTCCCAATGAAAGTAGTTGTCCGCCTCAAGTAAAAGGAAAAATCGCCCATTTCATTAGTCGAAAAGCCATGAACATTGATGGACTTGGAGAAGAAACCATTGAAGTATTGTACGACAAGGGATTGGTGCAAAACATAGCAGATTTATACAAACTTACGTTTGATCAATTACTGGAATTGGATCGAATGGGTGAAAAGTCTGCGAATAACATGTTAAAAGGAATTGAAGCCTCGAAAAACGTTCCTTTTGAACGAGTATTATTCGGTTTAGGAATCCGATTTGTTGGTGAAACCGTTGCGAAGAAATTAGCACAATCATTCGGAAATATGGATGCCCTATCACGCGCCGGCTATGATGAATTAATCGATGTGGAAGAAATTGGTGAAAAAATCGCAATTTCTGTACAACACTATTTCCAAGATTCAGCTAATTTAGCTTTAATTCTAAGCTTGAAAGAGTTCGGTTTGCAATTCGAAGCAGTGAAAAAGGAATCTGTATCCAACGTGCTGGAAGGAAAAGTATTGGTTGTTTCAGGGACTTTTGAAACTTTTTCGCGCGATGAATTGAAAGAACTGATTGAGCGAAACGGCGGAAAAGTGGGGTCTTCGGTTTCCAGTAAAACAAATTATTTGGTTGCTGGGGCAAACATGGGTCCTGCTAAATTGAAAACAGCAACGAACTTAGGTGTCATTATCCTAAGCGAAGATGAATTTATAAAATTGATAAGTTAAGTGAGCGCAAAGAATATTTGGGAATCGGCAAAATCCTTACTCGTTGCTTTTAATTATGAAAGCGAAGAGCAGTTGAAGGATTTCAGGAAATCGTTGGACAGTATGCTCAATGCAAGCAATGTGGATCGATTAATTATTATCGTGAATGTACCAAAGGATGTAGATAAAAACCTACTTCCGCCGCATTTTTTGATATACTACAATTCACCTCTTGATTTTAATTTTTGGAACAAATTGAAGGATGTTCAATTAGAATCTGAATTGCAACGAGCATATGATTTAATGATCTGGTTTGGGCATACGGATGCGAAAATATTTCCCTACGTTCAAGAAACACCGGTCCAACGTAAAATTATTGTGAACGAAACTGATCCTAACTTTGATTTGCAGTTAAATGCAGGTTCTGAAGTTCCTTCTGAAATGCTCCATTTTGTCATTGATACACTTAAAAAAATTTCCACAAATGAATAATCCATTTACAGGTGCCGGTGTCGCATTAGTAACCCCCTTTTTAGATAACGAACAAATTGATTTTGATGCGTTGCGTCGATTAGTGCGCTTGCAAATAGAAGGCGGTACCGATTTCCTTGTTGTTCAAGGCACAACGGGTGAATCTCCCGTTTTAACACAGGAAGAGAAAATGGAGGTCCTACAAACCGTGATCGATGAAAATCAAGGGAAAGTTCCCATCGTGTATGGTGTTGGTGGGAACAACACACGTGCGTTAGAAGCTATTTTTTCAAAGCTACCGACTGGAGTGGACGGAATTCTATCTGTTTCACCATATTACAATAAACCCATTCAAAAAGGAATTGTTGAACATTTTAAAATGGTTGCTTCGTATACACAATTACCGATCATTTTATACAACGTTCCGGGAAGAACGGGTTCGAATATGTCTCCGGAAACAACCTTGGCGTTGAGCGAGATTCCAAATGTAGTTGCAGTGAAAGAGGCTTCTGGAAATATGGAGCAAATCATGGACATCATTCGTCAGCGCCGACCTGACTTTGGGGTGCTATCCGGAGATGATAATTTGACGATGCCTTTAATTGCTGCTGGAGCAGACGGTGTGATTTCTGTCGTCGCAAACGCCTTTCCTGAAAAATTCGCTTCCATGGTGCACGCTTCGATGTCAGGTGACTTAGATACTGCTCGAAAAGAACATTACGATTTGTTCAATATCACTAAAATGTTCTTTGAAGAAGGTAATCCAGGCGGAGTGAAAGTCGCCTTGAATGTTCGCGGATTAATGTCGGAGAAAATGCGTTTGCCTTTACATCCTGTGTCGGATGGATTGCGTGAGCGTATCACGAAAGAAACACACATGCTATTGGCATGAAATCGATCTGTTTCGGACTTTCATTAGTCGTTTTTCTTTACTCATGCACGGAAAAATCTAATCAAGAAAAGCAGGAGGCATTTGTTCATTCAGAACAAAAAGTCAAGCAAACTGCAGAGTTTCTGAAAGACACTGTGACTGTCACACGTTTTAACTTGGTAGATGTGCAATCCATCAACTCGTCCATTTTAGTCGAATTAAAGTATGCTACTAGCGATAATTTCATGGGTATCAAATTGTACGATCGATTGAAAAAAGCTTATTTGCAAAAAGATGTGGCCGAACGATTGGCCAAAGTCCAAGATCTTTTAACGCAACTAAAACCAGGATTTCAGTTGTTGATTTACGATGCACTTCGTCCCGTCAGTGTGCAACAAAAAATGTGGGATGCGCTGGATTCGTTGCCACCTGTGGAACGAGGCAAGTTTGTATCCAATCCGAAAAACCGCAGTTTACACAACATGGGGGCAGCGGTGGATCTTACAATTGTAGATGATCAACATATTCCGCTGGACATGGGAGCTAATTACGATGACATTCGTCAAATCGCTTATCCATCCATGGAACAACGTTTTTTTGAAGAAGGAAAATTGTCCACGACTCAATTGGAAAATAGAGCATTGTTAAGAAAGGTGATGAAGTCTCAAGGGTTTCGTCAACTCCCAACGGAATGGTGGCATTTTAATGCCTGTTCTCGTGCTGAAGGACTTCTAAAATACAAAGTCTTGATGGAGGAGCCTTAATAACTCAGGTAAATTTGGGTAGTGTCGAAGGCCGTTGTGTTCGCTTCCAAATATCCTTGATTATTGCTATTTAAGACCCAATATAAAAGCGAATAAATCGTGTTTCCTTTGTTTACGCAAAATATGGAGGTATCCACAGCGCCAAACAAATGTTGTTCCGTAATGGGACAACATTCCGCACATGAACCATAGCCATCTTGTTTGATGTATTGAAAATCGTCTTGAGGGAGTGGATTGTTATTGATGAATTTCAATTCTACCCATGATTTTGCCCAAGTTGACAAAGGAAAACTATTTTCCGTTTTAATTTTCAATTCGGAGAAATAAATCGTTTTTTCAATTGGAAAATACAAGTTTTTGGTCACCCGTATGATGTATTTTTCCATGCGTTCTCTTGGTACTGTAAAATGGTATTTCCCATCTGAGCCAATGGTTTGTGTGGCAACAAGTAACTCTGTATTTGATGCGACTGGAACCTTATAGATTTTAACGATGGCTTGTTCTAGGTACGTTCCAAAGGTGGCATCTGAAATGGTTCCGGAAATAGAAAATTCACCCGCTCCTTTGTTGCATCCAGAAAGGAAAAGAGTGACGATAAATAATCCTACAAAGCTGAAGCGTTCCATGTTGCTACAAGATTCGTTTTTTCGGTTGGAATAAATAGAAAATCTCCTTGTTCAGCTTGCGTTCCATTTTCTGCCACACATTTGCCTTGAACAAGACCATGTTGCACATAACCACATTCTGCGAAAAAAGGCAACATATTGGAAATGTTTTTCGGATCGATTTCTATTTGAACAATGGGACGTTTGGATTTTAATATATCTGCTAAATGACTAAAAACCTCCCATTCGTGCCCTTCAATATCACATTTGATGTAATCAATGCGTTCAAAAGTGCTGAAGAAGGCGGACGTATTTACCATTTGAACTTCCTGAGTGGTGTGCTCACGGTTCTCCACTTCTGTACGCATGACATGTGGCAATCCCGTACGCATCATACCATTCGTTTTTGGTAAAACCATCGTGATGCTTCCGGAAGTTTTTCCCAAAGCAACATTGTGTAACTCAACATTTTCTTTGTTCCCAATGAAATAATTCAGAATGGAATGAAATTGAGGTAAGGGTTCAATGGCAATTAGTTTTCCATTTGGAACCAATCGAGAGAATGTTTTGGAAAAATAACCGAGATTTGCGCCAATATCAATCACCACATAATCATCTTTGATCATTTTTTGAATGAAGTAGTGGTATTTAAAATCAGGTTTATTTTTTAGTAAGCCCAAACGGTACATGAAGTAAAAGCTCCGATGTAAGGTCATTAAATATTGACGTTCACTTAATAAAAAATAGAGTAGTCTTTTCAAGCGCTTCTAGTTTGAATAACGAAGTTACATTTTTCAAGTTGTACTTCCTTGTTTTTCGTTGAAAAATACACTCTTTGGAAAGAGAATTGTAATTTTATCACATGAAAAAAATCGCTTGCACTATCCTCTCATTGATGTTTTTTGTACAAATGGTCCAAGGACAATTAGATTTGAAGCAAATCATGAGCGGAACAGATTTCGTTGGTAATTCTCCGGAATCATTTCATTGGTCTTTGGATGGACAATCCATTTACTTTTATTGGAATCCTGAAAATCAGTTGGGTTCAAGTTTGTATCAGTTTGATTTGAAAAACCAACGATACTATAAATTGTCCGATTCGATGGCTGTCAACGTCGTGTTTTACGATCAAAGTCAAGCCGCGTTTCCACAACAAGTCATGAGCGATGAAGGCGTACTTTGGAGCATCGATAAAAAATTGGGAAGCCGAAAAATACATGTTCAAACAACAAATGGAATTTTCAATGTGCAACGGACTTCCAATCCAGATGTCGTGGTTTTTCAACAAGGAAACCAAGTTTTTTCATGCGAATTGAAAACGGGAAGTGTACATCAGCTAACGAATTTCTCTGCAACATCTTCTGAAAAAACAAAAAAGGATAGCACCTTTTTAGAGCAACAGCAAGCAGAACTGTTTGAATATGTTCGAACGAAAAATACGCGTAACGCCAACATGGAAAAGCAAGCGAAAAATGTTCGTTTTCCCTTTCCGAAGGAACAGGTTATTGGAACAGCAAATTGGGGAGAAATTCAAGTGGATCCAGCCCTAAATTATGCGCTATTTCGTATTTCGGAAGGAGTAGAAGGAAAGGCGACCAGTGTGGAGCAGTTTATCACCTACGATGGTTATACAAAACATCAAATGGCTCGTGAAAAAGTGAGTGCGGAGGAACCCAATCAAAAAATGGCCTTGTATGCCTTGCAAAAAGACACGTTGATATGGCTCGACTTTTCAAAATTGTCTGATATTCGTTTGAAACCAGCCTATTTAAGAGAAAGGGATACCAGTAAATTTTATTCGAAAGATCGTTCTGTTTTTTTACATGCTGTAAAATTTTCGAATACAAGTGCGCTTGCCTTGTGCGATGTACGAAGTTCGGATAATAAAGACCGATGGATCGTTTGCATTGATTTAGCGAAGGCAACCGTAAAAGAATTAGAGCACCAGCGCGATCAAGCATGGATTGGTGGCCCGGGGATTTCTTCTTGGAATGAAGCAGATGCGAACATGGATTGGATTGTAGATGGACAATCTTTTTATTTTCAATCAGAAGAAACGGGCTATTCGAAATTGTACGCATATCATTTGTCGACCAATAAAAAGTCCTGTCTTATGCCCATGGACAAGATCGAAGTGTATCAAGCTCAATTGTCCAAAGATCATAAAAGTTTTTACATTGAATACAACATGTGTGAAACGGGATTAACTGGAAATCACTCCTTTGGTAGGTTAGACATTCAAGCGATGAATCTTGTGCCTTATGCATCATTGGTACAAGGATTTAATGAGGTGTTGATATCACCCACAGAAACGCATTTGGCGATACGACAATCCTTTGGGAATAAACCATGGGAATTGTATGTAAAGGAAAATAATCCAACGAAGCAAGATTTGAGACAAATTACACATTCTACCTCGGATGCGTTTGAATCATATCGTTGGATCGATCCGAAAGTAATTTCGTTTAAGGCTTCTGATGGAATCGATGTTTTTGCTCGCATTTATGAACCAGATGCTAAAACGAAAAATGGAGCTGCAGTTTTGTTTGTTCATGGTGCGGGTTACCTTCAAAATGCACATCATTATTGGAGCAATTATTACCGTGAATACATGTTTCATCATTTGCTTTGCGAACAAGGATATACCGTTTTGGATGTGGATTACCGTGCTAGTGAAGGATATGGACGTGATTATCGAACGGCGATTTATCGTCACATGGGCGGACGAGATTTATCGGATTTCATTGATGCAAAAGAATTCCTTGTGAAAAATTATGGAATTGATGGTAAGCGAGTTGGGATATATGGTGGTTCTTATGGTGGATTCATTACCTTGATGGCCTTGCTTACAAAGCCCAATGAATTCGCTTGCGGCGCTGCCTTGCGTTCAGTGACGGATTGGGCACATTACAACCATGAGTATACGAGTAACATTTTGAATTATCCCGAAACAGATCCGGAAGCTTACCGTAAAAGTTCGCCGATTTATTTTGCAAATAACCTACAAGATCCTTTACTGATGTTGCACGGCATGGTGGATGATAACGTACAATTTCAGGACGTTGTTCGTTTGAGTCAGCGTTTCATTGAGTTGGGCAAAAAAGATTGGGACTTAGCCGTATTTCCCGTAGAATCACATGGATTTAAAGAAGCGTATTCGTGGTATGATGAGTACCGTCGAATCTTTGAATTATTCGAGAAACAGTTAAAATAAAACGATGTTAGTTAGAGAATTGGCAGATAAATCGGAGATGTTGGATCAACTTTCCGTGTTGAATGAATTGTATCCAAGTTTAACATTGGAAGCGTATGCTCGCGAATTAGATGAGATGCTGCCACATCGTTATGGACAAGTGGCGGTCTTCGAGGAGGACACCTGCATCGCCATTTGTGGTTTTTGGATTGGAAACAAACTTTGGGTTGGTAAATACCTTGAACTCGATAACATTGTTGTCCGCGAAAAGTACCGAAGTCAAGGAGTAGGGAAGTTGATGTTTGATTTTCTTGAGAAAAAAGCGAAGGAACAGCAATGCAACATGTTATCCCTCGACTCTTACACGAATAATTTCAATGCGCACAAGTTTTTTTATAACGAAGGATATGCACCTCGTGGATTTCATTTCATCAAATTATTGAATAAGGATGCTGTTCGATGAGCACAAAAAAACCGAGTGATTTCACTCGGTTTTTTTATGAATTATTCCATTACTATGAATGTTTTGCTGCTAAGTATCTTTCTGCATCCAAAGCAGCCATACAGCCAGTTCCTGCAGCGGTAATCGCTTGACGGTAAGTTCGGTCAGCTGCATCACCAGCTACAAATACACCAGGGACATTCGTTTTTGAAGTTCCCGGTTGCGCATATTTAATATATCCCGTTTCATCAAGGTCGATGAAATCTTTGAAAATCTCAGTGTTCGGTTGGTGTCCGATGGCTACAAAGAATCCAGTAGCAGGAATCGTGCGCTCTTCTTTTGTAACGATGTTTTGTACGCGTGCGCCTGTCACCAATTGTCCATCACCTAAAACTTCAATCGTTTCAGTGTTAAATAGAATTTCGATGTTCGGTGTTTTCATGACACGTTCAGCCATGATTTTAGATGCTCTAAATTCATCGCGACGAACCAACATCGTCACTTTCGTACACAATTTAGATAAGTAATGGGCTTCTTCACATGCGGAATCTCCTGCTCCCACGATAATCGTTTCTTGATTTCTGTAAAAGAATCCGTCACATACAGCACATGCCGAAACACCTCCACCTAATTTTAAGTACTTTTGTTCGCTTTCCAAACCTAAGTATTTCGCAGATGCTCCAGTGGAAATAATCACGGTTTCGGCGTGAATTTCAGTTCCGTTTTCAGTCCAACATTTGTGAATCGAGCCACTAAAATCCACTTTCGTGATGAATCCTGAACGAATATCCGTGTTGAACCGTTTTGCTTGTTCTTCCAATTGCATCATCATTTCTGGACCAGTGATTCCTTGAGGATATCCCGGAAAGTTTTCTACTTCATTCGTTGTGGTTAATTGTCCACCCGGTTGCAATCCCTGATACATAACAGGCTTCATGTCAGCTCGTGCAGCGTAGATTGCTGCTGTATATCCTGCAGGACCAGATCCGATAATTAAACATTCAAGGTGTTCTATAGTACTCATATCACTCGTTTTTGAGCAACAAAATTAGTGCTTTGCTCTGAAATGGAACATTGCTTTTTGCTTGGATTCTGAACAACTTCTCAACAATTCGGTAACATATCAACCATGCTTCCGTCACTGAAAATAATTCCTTATTTTCGTACACCTAAAAATAATAGAAATGAATAAAAGCATATTAATTTGTCTCTGTTCGGCACTTGTTTTTACAAGTATTGCACAGAAAAAAGAAGAAACGCCAAATAAAGCACCCTTAAATTGGTATTTACAGGATCCAAGCGAAAAAGGAATTTACGGAGTAGGAGCAGAGCGCGCTTATGAATTGTTAAATGCTGCCGGTAAGAAGCCGAAGCAAGTGATTGTGGCAGTCATTGATAGTGGAGTAGAAACGGATCATCCAGATTTAAAAGATGTGATTTGGGTGAACGAGGATGAAATTCCGGGGAATGGTATTGACGATGATAAAAATGGGTATGTAGACGATGTTCACGGATGGTCATTCTTAGGCGGAGCAACTGAGGATATTGACAACGAAGCAACCGAGTTGTCGCGTATGTATCGCATGGAATCAACTTATTTTAACGGTAAATCTGTTTCTTCCTTATCGGCAGCAGATAAAACAAGATACGATGCATATTTGAAATTAAAGAAAAGTTACGACGAGGACTTGAAAAATTCACAACAACAATTGGCATCGATGCAGGCATTAATGTCCTACATCGAAAATGTGAAAAAAGCCTCTAACGGAGAGTTTTCGAAAAAAACGAACGCTAGTTATACACCTATTTCTGATCAAGAAACACGAATGAAAAATCGTTTGAAAGCGATTTTTGTTATTGTTCCTCCAGCTTCGTTAGAATCTGAAATTCATCATGCGATTGAATCAGTCGAGGGAAGTATCAAAATGTCGATGGTAAATGCAGATAGCATCCGTGCTGCGGTTGTTGGCGATCATCCAAATGACTTAACAGAAAAATATTACGGCTGTAATCGTTACGAAGGACCAGACGCAATGCACGGTACGCACGTTTCGGGAATCATTGCGGCAACGCGTGGAAATGGAATTGGTATTGACGGAATTGCGAACTGCGCGCGCATCATGGTTGTTCGTGCTGTACCTAACGGCGATGAACGCGATAAAGATGTGGCGAATGCTATCTATTACGCAGTGGACAACGGAGCAAAAGTCATTAATATGTCCTTTGGTAAGTATTACACACCGAACAAAGAAGCTGTTGATGCAGCCATTCGCTATGCGGAAAGTAAGGATGTGTTAATGGTGCACGCTGCTGGAAACGATGCGAAAAACAAAGACGTGGAAGATTCCTATCCAACGCGTATTTTGAACGATGGTAGATGGGCGAGCAATTGGATCGATGTCGGTGCAAGTAGTTCATCGAAAAAAGGCAAAACTATTTTAGCGGATTTCTCGAACTACGGAGCGAAATCGGTTGACTTCTTTGCTCCTGGTGTGGATATTTATTCGACCGTTCCAGATGCAAAATACGAGGATGCATCTGGTACTTCGATGGCATGTCCGGCTACCGCTGGTGTTGCCGCGTTGATTCGTGGATATTTCCCAGAATTGACCGCTGCACAAGTTCGTGAAGTGTTAATGCAAACGACCGTGAAGTACAAAAAATCAGTGGAGATTCCAAGTGCGAAAAAATCAGGTAAAATGACAGAAACATGTATTACCGGTGGATTCGTGAATGCTGCTGAAGCAGTGGAGTACTTGTTGAACAAAAAATAAACGTTCACTTTTTATGTAAAAGGTCACATGTTCATGTGGCCTTTTTTTGTGTAAGAAAAGCAGAAGATACCAAATCAAGGAATGTGATTCGGTCTCGAATCATTTTCTTATTTTTGTGTTCTTAAAATTGCAGCGCTTCATGACCAATAATCCTGTTTTAATCATTCTTTTTGCTGTCATTATTGTGTTCATGTTACTCCTGGATTTAGGTGTGGTAAACAAGCGAAGTCATGAGATTACGAATAAAGAAGCGCTCAAATGGACCTTTATTTGGGTATCCGTTTCGATGCTTTTTAGCTTAGTTGTCTATTGGCAATCGGGTTTCGCCAAATTTGCAGATTACCAATCGGCCTATTGGATTGAAGAAGCGCTTTCGGTGGACAATATGTTCGTTTTTATCTTAGTCTTTCGCTTTTTTAAATTGGAAGGAAAATTACAACACAAGGTACTTTTTTGGGGGATTCTTGGTGCGATTGTTTTTCGTGCCATTTTTATTTTTTCCGGAATAGGATTGATCAATCTCACATACTTACCTGAATTTAACATTGGATCTTGGCATTTTAGTTTGGATCAAGAGGCGGATCGTGGTTTGTTGGAAAACGCAGGAAAGTTCTTTCGTCCAAATGCCATTTTAACACTGTTTGGAATCTTTTTGATTTATGCTGGAGTCAAATCTCTTTTTGCGGATGAAGATGAAGAGGATAAAGAGGACTACAGCACAAGTTTCGGTGCGCGAATGGCACGAAAAGTCTTTCCGATTTCAAAACATTATTATGGAGATCAGTTCTTTGTTTCTTGGCATAAAAAACGCTTTGCGACGAAGCTCTTTCTTGTACTTGTTGTGATTGAAACAACTGACTTGGTTTTCGCTATTGATTCGATTCCTGCCATATTCGCCATTGCACCGAACGATCCAGTTATTCTTTACACATCGAATATTTTTGCTATCCTGGGACTTCGTTCGATGTATTTCTTGCTAGCGAATTCCATACACATGTTCTCCAAATTGAAGTACGGACTCGCCTTTATTTTATCCTTTATTGGATTGAAAATGTTACTGTCACCATTTATTCACATCCCTTCATCGATGTCATTAATGATTGTCGTTGGCGCATTGTTTCTATCGATTATGGCATCGATTTATACTAAGGAAAAATCAGAGATTTAAAAGAGAAAGCTAGCTCCTTCCTCGCTTTTTGTGACCATTTTACGCATATTCGCGAACAATTCTCGTCCAAAGGAAAATGTATCTTCATTGGAAATGTAGGTCGCTTCACGGGAATCCACTTCTTGCTCATTCAAAACGGTAAGTTCCCCTTGGTATGAATCCAAACGAATCACGTCACCGGTGCGAATTTTCGAAATCATCCCACCATCTTTTGCTTCGGGCGTTAAGTGAATGGCAGCCGGGACTTTCCCAGAAGCTCCTGACATTCTACCATCCGTTACTAGCGCCACTTTAAATCCTTTTTTCTGTAATACCGTGAGTGTAGGAGTCAGTTGATGTAATTCTGGCATTCCATTGTGTTTCGGACCTTGGAAAGGAAGGACAGCAATAAAATCTTTTTCTAATTCTCCGTTCTTAAAGGCCTTGATTAAATCACTCTGTTCGTGAAATACAATGGCAGGAGCTTCGATGATGCGTTGGTCATCCGCTACAGCAGCCGTTTTAATGACGGAACGTCCCAAATTACCTTTGAGAATTTTAATTCCACCATCCTTGGAGAATGGGTTATCAACCGGACGAATGATCGAGTCATTTAAGCTTTCCTTTGCTCCATCAACCCAAATTAATTGATGGTTTTCAATACGAGGTTCTTGTTTGTAAGCATTTAATCCTTTTCCTAGAATGGTATGGACATCTTCATGTAAAATGCCATGATCCAATAAAGTACGAATGACAAAGCCCATTCCTCCAGATGCATGGAAGTGATTTACATCCGCTGCGCCATTTGGATACATCCGCGTCAAAAGTGGGACAACATCTGATAAATCAGACATGTCCTCCCAATTGATGATGATTCCTGCTGCGCGCGCAATGGCAATTAAATGAATCGTGTGGTTGGTTGAACCTCCGGTTGCTAAAAGACCTATGATTCCATTTACAATCACTTTCTCGTCAACAATATTTGCGATGGAACGTTCAAATCCATGTTTTGTGTTTTCAGCAGCAACACGAACGGCTTCTTCGTTCAATAAATCCCTTAATTCAGTCCCTGGATTTACAAAACTAGAACCAGGTAGTTGCATTCCCATGATTTCCATGAGCATTTGATTGCTATTCGCAGTTCCGTAAAAGGTGCAAGTTCCAGGTGAATGATAGGAATCAGATTCTCCCTTTAACAATTCTTCACGTCCAATTTTTCCTTCGGCAAAAAGTTGACGAATGCGTCCTTTTTCTTCATTGCTGATGCCGCTTGGCATGGGGCCTCCGGGAACAAAAACGGTTGGTAGGTGTCCAAAACGCAGTGCTCCCATCATCAGTCCGGGAACAATTTTATCGCAAATACCCAAACACAAAGTGGCATCAAACATATTGTGCGACAATCCAATTGCCGTTGACATCGCGATGACATCTCTCGAATACAAGGAAAGTTCCATTCCAGGTTGACCTTGTGTAACTCCGTCGCACATCGCTGGTACCGCTCCGGCAACCTGTGCTACCGCTTGATGTTTGTTAGCATAGGCACGTAAATTTTTGGGGTAGTCTTCATATACCTTGTGCGCAGACAACATGTCGTTATATGCTGTAATGATTCCAATATTTGGTAATTTATTTTGCGCAAGTTCGTTTTTGTCATGCGCGCCACAAGCGGCAAATGCATGTGCTAAGTTTCCACAACTCATGACTTCTCGCGAAACACCTTCTTGGTGAGCGGATTTCATCTGTTGTAAATAAGTTGCGCGCATCTTATGACTTCGATCGATGATGCGTTGAGTGATTTCTAAAACTTTTGCATTCATAATTTATGCGTTTTCAGTGTAGTAAATTCCTTCGATGAACGGAATAAAATGGTGTATGGGATATTTTTTGTCTTGACTTTCAGCTAATACTTCCAGTTTCTTTGCGCCAGTTATCATTAGGAAAATGTGTTTTCCTTGTTGAAGAATTGGACCACAAAAAGTGAGGCGTCGTGTTGGTTCATTGGGAGCAGTGGTATTTGCCATCAGTTCATTTGAAAACGTGGCTTCTTCCGAACAAACATCACCAGGGAAAAGGGATGCTGTATGACCATCATCGCCCATTCCGAGAAGAATCACATCTGTCGTTCTGAAAAGTTCATTTTCGGGCAGTGCCAAAGTCAAATTTTGTTCGTAATCGGACGCATCGAAAACCATCGAATGAAACTTGGCCTGAGCCGCTTTTCCAATCATTAGGTTTGTTCGAATTAACTTTTCATTGGAGGCCGCATTTTCTTGGTCCACAAATCGTTCGTCTACTAATCCAATGTGAACATTCGACCAATCGATATCGAAATTGCTTAATTGTTGATACAGCTGTTTTGGTGTGCTTCCACCGGATAGAAGCATGCTTGCTTTACCTTTCAATGCCAAGGTTTCACTTAAGATAGCGGCGATGCGTTCTGCTAACGCGAATTCAAGTGCTGTCTTTGTGTCAAATGAAATTAATCTCTCCATGACTTCGTAATCCAAGATTCATTTTCATCTAAAATTAAATCGCCAGGCCCCCAAGTTCCCGCTTCGTAGAGAACGTTTGGCATGTTACTGGATTTCCATGAGTTTGTAATGGACTCAATGTATGTCCATGCAGCTTGAAGTTCATCTTGTCGCATAAATAACGTTTGATTTCCACGAATGACATCAATAATCAATCGTTCGTAGGCGTCCGGAAAACGTTCTTTAAACGAATCGATGTAATCCAATTTCAAGGCAATGGGTTTGTAACGATAACCACCTGGACCAGGGATTTTCGTCATTTGAATCAATTCAATGCGCTCCTCAGGTTGCAGACGAATAATGAGTTTATTATTGTTCAGTTTTTCTTTGGATGGGAAAATGTTGTGGCGCACTTCCTTGAAGTTGATCACGATTTCCGAATAACGTTTGATCATTCGTTTTCCGGTGCGCAAATAAAAAGGAACGTTTTTCCATCTCCAGTTATCGACATAGGCCTTCATGGCAACAAACGTTTCCGTTTTGGATTCGTATTTTTCAATATCCTCCAAATATGAATTCACTTGCTCACCATTGATTTTTCCTCGCGTATACTGTCCTTTTACAGTGTCGGTTTGTACGCTTTTTTTCGTCAGAGGACGCAGTGCACGAAGGACTTTTAATTTTTCATTTCGAACTTCATTGGCCTCTAGTGATACAGGTGGCTCCATCGCTACTAAACAAAGTAATTGAAGTAAATGGTTTTGAACCATGTCTAACAAGGCCCCAGAATTATCGTAATAAGAGGCTCTTTTTTCTACTCCTAAACTTTCGGCAACTGTAATTTGAATGCTATCAATATTCTCTGAATTCCAAGCACGTTCAAATAAGTTGTTTGCAAAACGAAGGACCATTAAATTTTGCACCGTCTCTTTTCCTAGGTAATGATCAATGCGGTAAATTTGATGTTCGTCAAATGCCTGAGTAATTTCGTCATTAATGGCATTGGAGGATTCCAAACTATATCCCAAGGGTTTTTCGATGACCACCTTACTGGTTGCATTTACCAAGTCGCAAGCTTTTAAAGTTCTTGCAATTGGTCCAAAAGCAGAGGATGGGGTAGAGAAGTAGTAAATATTTTGATAGGATGGGAATTGCTTAATGTAGGTCGATAATTCTAAATAATCTTCCATCGTAGCATCCGCTACTTTAATTAATTTGATTTTTTTGATGAATTTTTCAATTTCACTTCGATGGTATCGGTGATGATCGCTCGACTCCAAAAAAGGAATTAACTTCTCAAAGAACTCTTTTTCATCTGGATCCTTTCGCGTGATTCCAACAATGTTATAGTCTATATTTAATTGTCCGTCAAGGTCTCTATGAAACAGTGCTGGATAGATTTTTCGAATGGCTAAATCGCCATCTCCACCGAAGACCACAATATTAAACGATTGAAAACGTTCTGTACTGTAATTGGTTTTTTTGTTGTTTGCATTCATTCTTAGAACAGCATTAGTTTGTGTCAAAATTACACTAAGTAAACGAAAAGCGCAATAATTTTACTTAAATTTAGCAACTATTTAATGTTTATAACGTCTTTTAGCCGATGATGATTAAAACAAGTTTTCTATTGGTGCTTTTTACTTTGACTTGCAAGGTAAATTGGGCGCAAAATTACGTATTTGGACAATTGACAGGGTCTCCAAATATGATTACAACTGGTTGGAACTTAACAGGTAATGCACACATTGGAGATACGCCAGGTGATGTGGATGCATTTAATAATGAAATGCTTTTAACCAACAATTCAACAACACAATCTGGGGGAGTATTTTACAACACACCCATCAATTTAACTGCTTGTCAAAAATGGACGGTTGAATTCGAATACCGCATATGGGGAGGGAACGCCGCAGATGGATTGGCTTTCTGTTTCATTGATGTCCCACCGGCTGGATTTGTATTGGGTGGTGGAATTGGCATTCCGGGAACGGCAAATGGATTGAAAATTGTCATCGACACCTATGATAATTGTAGTCAAGGAGGAACGAATCCCGAAATTCAAATTTTCAATGGAATTGGATACAATGAGTGTCTGCCCGCAACACCTAAAATTCAAAATGCAGGAGGATCCTTAAGTTACCTTCGTAATACGAATTATCAACCTGTGAAAATCACCTACAACAATGGACTGGTAACAGTTTGGGTGAATAATGTACAATTGCTTCAAGCCAATTCACCGGTGAACTTTACAGGTTATGTTGGATTTACAGCTAGTACAGGTGCATTGTATGATTTACATTCCATTCGCAACGTGATTATCTATACCAATCAAGCTACGTCCAATGCAGGTGTGGATGTGAATACTTGTTCCAATGATGGTGTGGTGATTGGTGCTGCGCCAAGTGCGTTGAATGTATATTCTTGGTCTCCGGCTGTTGGACTTTCTTCAACAACGGTTGGAAATCCAACGGTGACTCTACCAAATACAACTGGAGCTCCGATTACTCAAACGTATACAGTGACGACTTCCTTGGCTTCCAACCCAGGACTTTGTCCGACGACTGATCAAATTGTGGTGACTGTTTTCCCTGAATTCACAAGTACGGTTTCTCAAACTTTGTGCAATGGCGGACCTTACATGTTCAATGGTCAAGCGCTGACACAATCTGGAACCTATTACGATACCTTAAGTACAGTTCATAGTTGTGATTCCATCGTTACCCTCAATTTAACGATTGGGAATGCGCAAGCGAATGCCGGTCCAGATGTATTTATCTGTTCGGATGATGTCGGAAATCTAGGGGTAAATCCAGTTACTGGTTACAATTATTCATGGTCACCAGTGACGAATCTATCTTCATCCTCCATTGCCAATCCAACAGTATCTGCTAGTAACACAAGTGGTGTACCCATTGTTCAAACCTATACCTTGTCCACTAGCTCGGCTTCCAATCCAGGACTCTGTCCTTCTTCAGATCAAGTTCAAGTGACGATTTATCCAAAGTTTGTTATAAATATTACGGATACACTGTGTAATGGCGGTCCGTATACCTTTAATGGCCAGTCGATTACGCAATCTGGTATATATGTGGATACGCTGACTAGTATGCACAGTTGTGATTCGATTGTCAATTTGAACATTGTTATTTCCACCGAGCCGGTCTTTTCACTTTCTGATACAACAATGTGTATTGGCAATCCATTAACACTGGCTCCTCAGGGTGTTGGAGGGATCTATTCGTATACATGGACACCCCAAATGGCATTGCCAACAAGTACTGGATCCATGACCTGGAATCCATTAGTGTCGAATGAGTTTTTCCTGTTGGCAACGAATAATTATGGTTGTACACATTTAGATTCCCTAGATTTAGTGATAAATCCTTTGCCTGTGATGGGATTAATCGCTTCGTCGCAAGCATTGTGTCCGAATGAATCCTTAACCTTGACGGCTTCAGGGGCGGCCAACTATACGTGGAGTGGACCAGGTGTTTCAAACATTTCCACAAATGTTCAAACGATTATTCCAACCGGATCAGGCGTGTTCAATGTCGTTGGTTATACTGCTCAAGGTTGTGTGGATTCCATTCAGACTAATTTTACATTGTATCCAAAACCAGTATTAACAATTACTCAAGATCAAGATATTTGTGATGGACAAATGGCATCGATTACAGTAAGCGGTGCTCCAACTTATGTCTGGAATCCTTCCACTTTAAATGGTGCTCAAGTTTATGTCAGTCCGGTAGCGACTACCAATTATTCGGTCATTGGATTCAATCAATTTAACTGTTCCGATACGGTTTCGACGAATGTGATTGTTCACCCGAATCCAATCGCCATGATTGGTGCTGAACCTTATTTATTAACCAGTGATTCGCCCATCGTCTCCTTTACCAATTTATCGAGTGGTCAATTGACTTCCACTTGGAATTTTGATGACGGAACCATTATCGAACAATCGAACACCAATTTCGATTACCAATATCCATATGAAGAAGGAGACTACATGGTACAATTAGTCGTTGAGAGTCAATACGGTTGCCTGGATTCTACAACACAATTGATTCAAGTAAAAGGAGATGTTTTATACTATGTTCCAAATGCATTTACACCAGATGGTGACGAACATAATAACATGTTTAATCCCATTTTTACTTCTGGTTTTGATCCTTTAAGTTATCAATTTGATGTGTATGACCGATGGGGAGAACTCATTTTTTCTTCTCAAAATCCGCAAATAGGTTGGGATGGATATCTGAATTTTGTGAAATGCCAAGAAGGAATGTACGCTTATAACATCCGATTTACTGTAAGCAAAACTGGAGAATATAAATCCATTACCGGACACGTAAACCTGCTAAAATGATTTTATGCAAAGAAGATTAGTAAACCTTTTTTCGTTTCCAATTCTTCTACTAGCGCTTTTTTTAGCACTTTCATTTCAATATTCCGCTCAAACTATCTCTGGAATCGTCAATTCGTATGCGGCGGTAACAGCCGTAACAACGAATACAGCTACCGTAAATGCCATTGGTCCTTTTCAGGTGGGGGACAAGGTATTGATCATTCAAATGAAGGGAGCGACCATTACAGCCACGAACACAGCGGCTTTTGGTACCATTACATCCCTCGGGAATGCTGGAAATTTTGAGTTTACAACGATTGCCTCGATTAGTGGTAACACCATTACGTTTTCGAGTAATTTATGTAAAACCTATACACCTTCGGGAAAAGTTCAGTTGGTGCGTGTTCCCGTATTTACATCCGTAACAATTATTGGAACCGTGACGGCGCAACCATGGAATGGAACGACAGGAGGGATTGTAGCGATAGAAGCTACGAATAGCATTACCTTCAATGCAAATATCAATGTTGCTGGACAAGGATTTCTAGGTGGGGCTGTATTCTCAGGTTGGTTTGCTTGCGGAGATGGAAATTATGCCAATCAAAATGCTGGAAAAAAAGGCGAAGGCATTGCGATTCCACCCGTAACCATGGATTCCAATCGTGCTCCTTTGGCAAAT
Source organism: Crocinitomicaceae bacterium (assembly GCA_024643555.1). GTDB lineage: Bacteria > Bacteroidota > Bacteroidia > Flavobacteriales_D > Crocinitomicaceae > UBA952. Next base: position 81,295 of record JAHEMQ010000001.1, read on the forward strand.
GGAGGTGGAGGATCGAATACAGGAAATCCGGGTGCCGGAGGTGGAGCGAATGGTGGTGTTGGAGGTCGGGGTGGAAATGAATTTTATGGATCGTGTCAACTGAATTTCTCCTATGGATTAGGTGGGTATGCACCAAGTTATTCTTCTTACAAAGCTTATTTAGGTGGTGGCGGAGGTGGTGGATATAAAGACAATGGATTAAATGCAACCGCTGGATCTAATGGTGGTGGAATGGTATTTCTTAATTCGCCTACGATAAATGGGAATAATTTCATGGTGGATGCCCGTGGTTCCAATGTCATTGGCAACACAGATTCTGAAGGAGCAGGCGCAGGAGGAGCAGGTGGATGTATCTATTATCTGTGTACAAACACAACATCAGCACTTACTTTAGATTTACGCGGCGGAAATGGCGGTAATATTTTTAGCACACTTTGGTCTTCTGCTTGTCACGGACCGGGTGGAGGCGGTGGTGGTGGAGCTGTTTGTTACCTTCAAGCAGCGATTCCTGCAAACGTTACGAATTTATTAGCTGGAGGCACACCGGGAACAGTCTTACATACGGGTCCAGCATGTGCTGGGACTTCACATGGCGCAACCGCTGGCGCTGCAGGGATTCAATTATTTAACTATCCGGCACCTGCTGCACCAAATCTTCCAAATCTTGGACCAAACATCTCCATTTGTCAAGGTCAAACGGTAAGTCTGCAATTAACGCAAGTCTTTGCATCCTATTCATGGAGCAACGGACAAACAAGTTCTACGATTAACATCAATACGCCAGGGATTTATTGGGTAGATGTCCCAAGCGGCTGTTCCATTGCACGCGATTCCATTGTGGTGGGACTCAGTGTTTTTCCGTTTGATGTAGGTCCGGATCAAGTCATTTGTCAAGGAGATTCCATTTTAATTTCTGGGAATGGTGCTTTTTCCTCCATTACTTGGAATAATGGATTAAATACCTCTTCGATTGTTGCGTCAAGTCCAGGCATTTACTCGGCAGTTGCAACAAATGTCAATGGTTGCACACAAACGGATTCGATGATCATCAGTCAATTGCCAAGCATATTCTCCGTTCTTGTCGATTCTGTTTGTAGTGGAAGTTCTTATAATTTTAATGGACAATTGCTATTACAAGCCGGGACATACACGGATACCTTGCAATCCATTCTTGGTTGTGATTCCATTGTGAGTTTGAACCTCTCTTTGGTAACAATTCCCTCTTCCACGACGAATGCGGAGATTTGCTTTGGTTCAACTTATTCTTTTAATGGCTTAAGCGTTACGCAAGCAGGAACGTATTCGGTTCAGCTCACAAGTCAATTTGGTTGCGATTCCACGGCTATTTTGAATTTAATTGTTCATCCTTTACCTGTTATCAATGTTCAAGACACCCTTGTTTGTGAAAACACCTTATTGACCTTAACGGCGACGGGTGCACTGAGTTATGTTTGGGATGTTCCTCAAAATTCCAATGGTTCGATTACCGTTTCACCTGCACAAACGAGTACGTATCACGTTTATGGGATTGATCAATTTTCTTGTGTTTCTGCAAGTGTTCCATTAACAGTCTTTGTAGATCCAACTCCAAATCCAAGTTTTTACATCGATCCAGACCAAGTGGATATTGACAATCCCACGATTACCATATACAATACTACAACTGGAAACAATCAAAGCACTTGGAATATTTTAGGAACAAGTTTCATCTACAATCAAAGTTCATTTCCATTTCAATTGCCTTATCAAGAAGGTACCTATTCCATTCAATTAATCAGTGAAACAGCCATCGGATGTGCAGATTCACTTAGTTTGACGGCCACGGTTCGCGACAATGTGGCGCTTTACGTACCGAATACCTTTACGCCTGATGCCGAAGAATTTAACACCGTTTTCTTGCCGATATTTTCGACAGGATTTATTCCAAAAAACTATCAGTTGGAGATTTTTAATCGTTGGGGTGAAGAGGTGTTTCAGTCAGGTAATCACCTTATAGGTTGGGATGGGAGGTTCCAATTCGTTTTATGTCCGGACGGTACCTATTCTTATCAAATTAGCTATCAACGAAAAGATGGTGAGGCTCCAATCATTGTTTCAGGTCATGTCAATTTGTTGCATTAAAATGAAGGATAGCATCCTTCATAAAAGCATGAAAAACAGTCTCAATTGTTTCTTCTTTTTGTTCGAACACCACATGTGCGTCTGCTAATTTTGTTTCGAAAGATAAGCGTTTAGAAACACCTTCACAGGATTTCATTAAGCCGTATTTCGAGGGGTAGTGGTTCATCCATTTATGTTGACGTAATTTCTCCATGAAATGGAGAAAAGAAGTTGGGTATTGTTCCGCATATTCGGATTCATGTTGATAAAAATCCAACAAAAAAGAATCGTATGGAGCGAAGTGATATTGTTCCCAATTTTTTGCAAGTAAATGATCAAAAAAAAGATCAACAGCAATGGGGCCTACCTTTGGTAGTTCGGTCATGAGTTCCAACTTTAATTCACGAACGAGGGGATGTGTGTCAATATAATAATCGATTTGTCTGTGTAGAAAAATCCCTTCTTGGATAAGTGGGGGGAAATGATCAAAGTTTCTCCCGCGCACAAAATCACCAAACAGGTTGGCAATCATTAAGTCCCTGTCGTTTCGCGAAAAATAAAGATGTCCTAGGAAATTCATGGTCAAAAAAAATCCTGCCGAAGCAGGATTCTATTAATATTCATCTTCGTTAAAGAGGAAATCTTCTCTCGAAGGATAATCCGGCCAAATTTCTTCAATACTTTCGTACATGTCACCTTCATCTTCCAAATCTTGCAGGTTTTCTACTACTTCTAACGGAGCTCCAGTACGAATAGCGAAATCAATTAATTCCTCCTTCGTTGCTGGCCATGGAGCATCTTCTAAGTAAGAAGCAAGTTCTAAAGTCCAATACATATGCTGTGTTTTTAGGTGTTAATTTTTGGCAAAAGTAATTTTTATTTCGAATAATGCAAATTAAATGTATAAACTATCGTTCATTCTCATTGCTTACATTCTCGGTTTCCATTCAATTTCTTGAATGGATAAGTCCATGGCTATTCTTCGTCCAAGGACAAATAAGTAATCACTTAATCGATTTAAGTAGCTCAATACAAGAGGCGCGACAAAATCGTGCTCGTCCAAGGTGACCACTATGCGCTCGGTTCTACGACAAACGCAACGTGCAACATGAATATGTCCAATGAATGGATGTCCTCCCGGTAGAACAAAACTCGTCAAAGGTGGAAGACTTGCATCCATTTCATCCATCCAATCTTCTAAAAGTAAAACGTCAGATTCCAATAAATCTGGGATTTTCATATTTGATTTTTCTGGATCAGAAGCTAAACTAGATCCTATCGTAAACAAGCGGTCTTGAATCTCAATTAATTGCTGAACGGCCTTCGTTTGGATGTCGAAGGAGCGAATTAATCCAATGTATGAATTTAATTCGTCGACAGTGCCATAGGCTTCGATGCGCAATTCACCTTTAGAAACCCTTGTTCCTCCGATTAATCCGGTGTGACCTTGATCACCTTTTTTGGTATAGATTTTCATCTTAAACTTGACTTAATAGGGTTCGTATTTCTTGCTCTGAATGATAAAAAGAAAGTAGTTTCATCATAACGCCATCCACGAGTGCGTCAGGACAAGACGCCCCAGATGTTACGATGATTCTCACTTTCTCTTTTTGAGGTAAATAATTGGAATGGGATTCGATAGATTTTAAATGAATGTCAAAAGAATTGATGGCATTTTGAGATTGAATTTCACCGGCATCTTTAATAAAGTAACATGGAAATTTCTGTTCGAGTAATTCGACGAGATGACTGGTGTTAGAACTATTGTATCCACCAACAACAATGGACAAATCCGCTGTCGATTCCATCAAAGCTAAAGTTGCAGTTTGGTTATCATTCGTAGCATAGCACAAGGTATCACGCGTATCTGCAATGTGTGATTTTACATCATCTTCGCCATATTTTTGAATCATTACTTCACGGAGAAACTGGGCAATTTCCTGTGTTTCAGTTGCCAACATTGTTGTTTGATTCACAACGCCGATTTTCTTTAAATGTAGCACTGGATTAAATCCTTCCGACATCTTGTTGGAAAAATATAACATGAATTCCTCTTCACTTCGTTCTCCTAAAATGTAAGCAGCCAATTCCTTTGCTTCTTGCAAATCCTTTAAAACAATTGATGGTGCATTTTTAGAACTATGTGAAAAGGTTGCGCGCGTTTCTTCGTGATTGTATTTTCCATGAATGACAATGGTGTGATCGGTTTCGCCTAGTTTTTCCGAGCGATTCCAAACTTTTTCCACGAAGGGACAAGTGGTGTTGTAAGTCGCGATATCAACTCCAATTGAATTTAATTGTTTTTCAATTTCTAAGGTTGTGCCAAATGCAGGAATAATCACCAAGTCATCTGCCGACAAATCTGAAAACGGAATCAGTTGATTTCCTTCGGTGTCCTGAAGAAATTGCAATCCATGACTCACTAAATCCTCGTTAACAGCTGGATTGTGGATCATTTGACTTAATAAGAAAATGCGTTTTGTCGGATTTTCTTCAATGGCTTTGTAGCTTTTTTCAATGGCATTTTCAACGCCGTAACAAAAGCCAAAATGGCGCGCGATGATAAATGTAATGTTCCCCAGAGTCAATTCACTTGGACTAAAATCCTTTTTGCGTGGATCCTCCAATTTTCGTTTCGCCTTCACCTTAGAAATGATCGGGGAACGGTAGAAAGCAGGAACTTCGAATTGTTTCATATGTTTACATCAACGATTAAGCGTTGAATTGGTTCATTTGCGTTTATACATTTTTTCGTAACGTTCAATCCAATCGTTTACGGTCATTTTTTGTGCTAGTTCGCCAATCAAATCAAATGGAATGGGGTGTCCGTGTTTAAAACGGATGCAGGATTTTCCCATGTCCAATTTCTTCGAGCTATGCTTTGGAAATTCACCTACAAACCAATTGAGTAATTTTTCATCGCTGTAAATCCCCATATGGTAAACAGCAATAAAGTTCTTTTGACAAGCTATGTTTAAAAACGGCAATGGTAACTTCGGTGTACAATGGTAGCCGTCTGGATAAATGCTATGCGGGACAACGTATCCAATCATGCCATAACTTTCCACTTCTTCGAATCCTGCGGGAATATTCGCCTTAATCACTTCCATGAGTTTCAAAAAACCCTCCTGATAAGCTTCTGGAATAGCGTCGATGTATGATTGAATGCTCATGATATTAATTTGTTTTTCCCGGATAAACTTCCAATGCTACACGCAAACATTCAACGGCATTATGCAAAGCATCTTGATTTAAAACGTATGCGATTCGTGCTTCTTGTTTTCCTGCTCCTGGTGTTGAGTAGAATCCATTTGCTGGTGCCATCATGACGGTTTGACCTTCGTGTTCAAAGTCTTCTAGAAGCCATTGACAAAATTTCTCTGCATCATCTACCGGGAATTTCGCGACGCAATAGAACGCACCACTTGGTTTCGGACAAAAAACACCAGGAATGCTGTTGAGTCCATCAACCATAATGTTTCTACGAGTGACATATTCCGAAACAACTGCATCGAAATAGGATTGAGGTGTGTCTAACGCAGCTTCTGCAGCAATTTGATCAACAGTTGGGGGAGATAAACGTGCCTGACCAAATTTCAAAGCGGCGCTCATTACTTCTTTGTTTTTGGTAATCAATGCGCCAATTCGTGCTCCACACATGGAATAACGTTTCGAAACGGAATCAATCATGATGACATTGTTTTCAATGCCTTTCAAATTCATAACGGAAAAAGGAACGGCACCGTCGTAACAGAATTCACGGTACACTTCATCTGCGAATAAATACAGGTCATGCTTTAATACGATTTCTCGGAGTTGCTCCAATTCTTCTTGCGAATAAAGATATCCGGTAGGATTTCCTGGATTGCAAATAACTATTGCTTTTGTTTTTGGGGTGATTTTCTTTTCAAATTCTTCAACCGGTGGTAGAGCGAATCCTGATTCGATCGAAGAAGCGACAGGCACAACATTTAATCCGGCTGTAACAGCGAATCCATTGTAATTTGCATAGAACGGTTCGGGAATGATGACTTCGTCTCCGGGATTACAGGTAGTCATGAAACCAAAAATTAAAGCTTCAGATCCTCCAGTTGTAATAAGGATGTCCTCACTGTTTACTGGAATGCCACTTTTTTGATACGAAATGGCTAGTTTATCTCTATAGCTTTCAAATCCAGCAGAATGACTGTATTCCAATACCTTCCGGTCTAACTGATGAATCGCCTTTAACGCAGTTTCAGGTGTTTCGATGTCGGGTTGACCAATATTTAAATGATAAACGATTTTCCCCGCTTTTTTAGCGGTTTCAGCGTAAGGAACTAGTTTTCTGATGGGTGAGGCAGGCATTTGAATCGCCTTATCTGAGATTTTTGGCATGTATATGTTTTTGATTCCTCAAAATTAATCATTCTTCTCAAATTGGAGTAGAATCATTTACCCTTACTACTCATCCAAGTTGTTCGTTTAAAAAACACGAATCCACCTTTTTCACCGATTAATTGAAGTTCGGGGTAATTGGTCATGAATTCTTGTTTTTGTTGAATTTTTGCAACAAAATATGCAGGCTTTGATAAGATTCCAGTTGCAACTGCTTTTTCGTCTCGTGTGACTTCATTTCCCGGTCGAGCATTGCCGTAGAAGAGATGTGCATAGGATTTAAATCCCAAGGTGCTAAAATAAGCATCTTCGTGTTGATGCCGTTTGTAAAAGTCAATCGCTGCACCCTGGGTAATATCTTCGACTTTCGGCACAATAAACGCATTCACACTGACTAAACTCATCAGGATGCCAATTCCTATTGCGAGGTAATAATTCCTTAATTTATTTTTAACTAAAAAATTGATAGACAGTGTTATGGTTATGATTAATAAAAGTAAAGGTGTAAGTTGAATCAAGGACCAAGAATAGTGTTCTTTCATGGCCTCGACGGCAAATGGATCATTCACATGAATGTACGAAAGTAGGACTGATGTGTGTCCAACTAAGTAACCGACCCCGCCAAAAATCAACACTAAGATTCCTAAAAATACAAGGGTGAAATAATGTAGTTTTTTCGTATTGAACCATCCGTTTTCCCATTCTAATAGCACATATCGTGCACCGAAATAAGTAATGGGAAAATAACAAAAACTGGAATAATGAATAATTTTCGTTTTCACAATGGAAAACAAGATGAGCGTAAACCAAAGCATGCAGTGCATGAGTATGTCGAGTTTGTTGCGTTCAATGGATTTCGTTCGAAAATAGGCAATCATGAAAAAAGATGCCGGAAAAACTCCGAAAAGAAGAATGATCCAATGGTAATAAAGCGGACCTCCGTGTCCTGCATCTTGCGTTTCAAAGAGTCGAACTTGATAGGCGATGAATTCTTGTATGATTTCTTGGTGTCCAGAAGCAATTAATAAAATAAACCAAAGGGATCCGATGAAAAGTGTTGTGGCTATAAAAAGTAAACTGTTTCCAAGCTTCGGGAATCCCCGGAAACGCTGAAATAGGAAATAAAGTCCAAAGGCGCCACCAATTAAAATCAATGCTACGGGACCTTTCGTTAGAATAGCCAAGCCGATAAATAGTCCGGCAAGCATAAATTTACTGCGTTTGTTTGTTTCAATCCCTAGGTAAAATTGAATGATTCCGTTGAAAATAAACAAGTTAAACCACGGGTCAATAATTCCAGAATTGAAATACATGAAAGGTAAAATGGAACAAGCATAGACACCAGACCAAATAAGGCCCATTTGCTCGGAATAGAATTGTTTACCGAAGCGATATAGGGTGAGTAAGGTAAAAACAGCTGCAATTACGTTTGGAAATCGTGCTGCGAATTCGTTCATCCCGAAAATCTTCATTGAAAAAGCTTGCATCCAAATGAATAAGGGAGGTTTCTCCCAAAATGCTTGAAAGTTAACCGTCACATTAAAATAGTCTTTCGAGACAATCATTTCACGAGCACACTCAGCAAAATTTACTTCGTCCCAATCGAAAAGCGCAGATTGTCCAATTGTTGGTAAGCAAGCCAATGCTACAAAAGCGATCAAAATCCAATGTGCGTATTTAGTCATGTTTTATTTGTTGAGAGGCTGATCTAAGTGTTGCCATTTGGACTGAAGGAATACCTGCGTGTATTTCATGCAAAGAAAGCCAATCATTGCCCCTGCAAATACATCTTCAAAATAGTGTTGGGATAAATAAACGCGTGTAAAAGCAAAAAATAAAGCTCCGATGAAGCAAAGAAGTTGAGTTTGCCATGTTTTCGCGAAGTTCATGGCAAGAAACGTAAACAATACAAAGGAACTAGTGGAATGACCTGAAGGAAAACTCTGGAACTTGTGGTAATGAAAGTCCTTAATTAGGTGGAATCCTTTCACATGTTGGAACACATACATTGGCCTCATGTGATTGTTAAATACAAAGTGCTTGAGAAATTGAACAAGTCCTGAGGAAATTAAAAAGGCAATGAATAAAAGTAGGGCCAATTTTTTACTGCGAAAGAGGAAAACGAATAGTGCGAGCAGCAAGAGAAAAAGTCCATCGCCAACATTTGTCAAATACGGCATGAATAAATCACCGATTCTCGAATTCCAGGAATTGAAGAATACATGTAACGAAAGTTTGTCCGTTTGTACAATGATCAATATTGCAAAGCACCAAAACACGTAATTGCACCAATCAAAGAGACTCGATTTCATTTTCATGCTTCAAATTTAAGGATTCCATTGAATTAGTGGGACGGATAATCGGGATGACTTTGTCTCTTTTCGTTGATCATGATGGTGAACAATACGGCGTCATAGGCAAAGTGTGCAGCAATGGCAAACCAAAGTCCAAATTGAATGAAACCGAAGGAAAGAAGGAAGATAAAGGGAAGGACGATTAACCCATACATGGAGAAGCGCCAATTCCATGGATTTAAATAACCATGGAGCGCAACAAACACGAGCGATGTTAACCATGGACCACCCCAAAGTTGCAAGCCTGCACGAAACAATAGTTCTTCTCCTACACCCGCACAAACTGAAAGCATAATTCCGTCGAGGTAGGTGAGGGGAAGTTGTGAGATGAGATGGTCGACTTTTGTTGGGACAGAATCGAAAAACGGTGCTTTCATGAAAAGGTAAGCGATGAAGGCATAGACAAATCCGAATTCTAATCCATAAACAGTTGCAATGAAGTTTGCTTTTTCAAGCTGCAGAAAAGCATTCAGGTCCAAATGATAAAAATAATGTGCCATTAGAAAACCTGGAATTGGAAAAAGCAACAGCGTAACCAATCCGAGAAAACGTATTTTACTAATATTTTGCACTTTTTTTTATCGGAATTTGGTGTTTTTGAAAAATACTTCTATATTCGTTGCTCTAAACCTAAAAAAACGCCTATAGATCAAATTTACTTTTAATTGTTGACTTTTCAGCAGAAATTGTAAGTTATGGTTTTATCTTCGTTAGGCGATTCTGAATTAATCCGTTTGTATCTCAATGAAAATGAAAGTGCTTTTGAAGTACTCCTCATGCGTTATAAAAATCAATTATTCAAGTTCATTTGTTCAAAGGTGAAGGATGTTGATTTAGCAAATGATATCTTTCAGGAGACTTTCATAAAAATCATTCACAACATTAAGTTGGGTAAGTACAATGAAGAAGGTAAGTTTCTTCCATGGGCAACGCGCATCGCGCAAAACCTCATTATTGATTTTTTCAGAAAGCAATCAAAAGTGAAAATTTTTTCTGAGCGAAATGCATACCTAGAAGACTTCTCTATCTTTCAACGCATTGCTTGTCCAGAAAAAAATTATGTTCAGGCGGAGTCTACTCGTGAGTTACATGCCCAGTTGATTCAGTTGCTACATTGCCTCCCGAAGGTCCAGCGAGAAATCGTAGAATTACGCATTTTTCAAGATCTTTCCTTCAAGGAAATTGCTGAATCTGAAAACATCAGCATTAACACAGCGCTTGGACGCATGCGTTATGCATTGATCAACTTGCGAAAATTACTCGAAGAAAACGAGATTGTAACACAAATCGCTTAAGGACTCTACTCATTCTTTTTTCCTTTTTTAGCAAGGGATTTCAGCCTATTTTGGCTATCTTTGTCACTTAAATTTATGAGTAGCTATGTTTGAAAATTTAACGGACAAGTTTGAACGCGCGTTTAAAGTTCTAAAAGGACAAGGACAAATTACAGAAATTAATGTAGCGGAAACGCTGAAAGAAGTGCGTCGTGCCTTATTAGATGCCGATGTGAACTTTAATACAGCGAAACAATTCACGAATACAGTCAAAGAAAAAGCGTTAGGTAGAGATGTTCTAACAGCAGTTTCTCCTGGTCAATTAATGATCAAAATTTGCCACGAGGAACTCGTTGCATTAATGGGTGGAAACGAAAGTGAAATCAACTTAAAAGGGAATCCTTCCATTGTATTAATGTCTGGATTGCAAGGTTCTGGTAAAACTACATTTACGGGAAAATTGGGTTCCTACCTAAAGAATAAAAAAGGCAAAAAGGTATTATTAGTCGCTTGTGACGTCTATCGTCCGGCGGCAATTGATCAGTTGCATGTACTTGGTGAACAATTAGACATCGAGGTCTATTCAAATCGTGAGGATAAAAATCCAGTATCGATCTCTACAGCGGCCATCCAATATGCAAAAAGTAATTCGTTTAACGTGGTCATCATCGATACGGCAGGACGCCTAGCGGTGGATGAGCAAATGATGAATGAAATTGCCCAAGTCAAGGAAGCAGTTCAACCGAGTGAAACATTGTTTGTGGTGGATTCCATGACTGGTCAAGATGCGGTGAATACAGCGAAAGCATTTAATGACCGCATCAATTTCGATGGCGTTGTGTTAACGAAATTGGACGGTGATACGCGAGGTGGGGCAGCGCTTTCAATTAAAGCGATTGTCAACAAACCGATCAAATTCGTCGGAACTGGTGAGAAAATGGATGCATTGGATGTGTTCTATCCTTCCCGTATGGCGGATCGTATCCTCGGAATGGGGGATGTGGTTTCCTTGGTAGAACGTGCGCAAGAGCAATTCGACGAAGAGGAAGCAAGAAAGTTGCAAAAGAAAATCATGAAGGATCAATTTGATTTCAATGATTTCTTGGCGCAATTACAACAAATTAAGAAAATGGGGAACGTCAAAGACTTGATGGGGATGATTCCAGGAATGGGAAAAGCCATGAAGGATGTTGATGTTCCGGACGATGCGTTTAAAGGTGTCGAAGCAATCATTCTCTCCATGACACCGAAAGAACGTTCCAATCCTGCATTGTTGAATAACATGCGCAAAGCACGTATTGCAAAAGGTAGTGGAACGAGTCTTCAAGATGTCAATAAATTGATGAAGCAATTTGAGGACATGCGAAAAATGATGAAAATGATGAGTAATCCACGCAATATGATGGGGATGATGAATAAACTGAAAGGAATGGGCGGTATGCCCGGAATGTAATAGATGGAAGAATTCGATTTATATCCACCAAAGCCACTGATTGAAAAAGTGAAAGTCGAAAGTAATTGGGGCTTGACTTTTTTTTCAATGGTCTTATTTGTTGGAACCTTTCTATTCATCTTTAAAGATCAATTGCGTTTTGTTCTTTTTCTGATCATGGTTCTTTTTATTCATGAAATGGGACATTATCTTTTCATGAAGCTCTTTAACTATCAGAATGTTCGAATGCTGTTCATTCCTTTAATGGGTGCCTTTGTGCAAGGCAATAAGGAAAAGTACTCTCAAAAAGAGAGTTTCTTTGTGATCTCCGCTGGTCCTTTTCCTGGGATTTGGATTGGATCAGCGATTTTGGTTTTTGCATCTATTTATAAACAAGAATGGATGTTGGAGCTCAGTTTTTTGTTTCTATTTCTCAATGTCATCAACCTCATTCCGATTGATCCATTGGATGGTGGTCAATTATTCAAACTATACGTAACTAAAAAAAGGGATTTGTTCTTGATGGTTTTCGCTTTAGTTTCCTCAATGCTTATGATCTTAGTGGGGTGGAAAATTGATAGCTATGTAATTTTAGCCTTTGGATTTCTAATGGGTTTTAAAGTACGAAGTTTTCAACGCAGTTATCACTTGCGTAAGGTGATGGATGAAAAAAACATCCGTTTCGAATCAACATACGATGAATTGACGAATGAGGAATATGCAAAAATCAAAGAAGTCCTAATAGATGAAACACCGGCACTTCAAAAATACCTCAGCTTATCGGAAGAGAACAATGACGAATTACTGGCCTCTCATGTGAATGCGGCCTTGTTGGCTCCGGTGAAACAAGATGCGAGTCGAACTCTAAAAGTTTTGATCATTTTCTTTTGGTTACTTTCTCTGTCTTTGCCCGTCTATTTATTATTGAGTGATGTACTCGATTTTAGTTGGTATTTTGAAAAATTGTAATCCGTGAAATTCACTCATTTCCTTTCGATTCTCTGCTTATTGGTATTGCCATTCTCTGCAATCGGACAATGTGAACAGGTGTTTGTTTCTGGAAGAGTAGTGGATACGATGAATCGGGATGTTTTTTACAATTTGATGGTGATTAATAAAACAACTGGACGCGGTGTTTTCGGTCAGCCCAATGGGTACTTTTCGGTTTACGTTCGTCCAGGTGATAAAATCGCTTTGTCCACCAAAGGTTACCCTGTTTATGAATTCATTGCTACGGCTGACAAAGATTGTCAAAATCACATTTATGCCATTATTGAACGCATTCCACAGGAAGTGGAGCAGGTGGTGGTGCGTCCATTGAAATCATTAGAACAAATTAAAGAGGAACGACAAGCCTTGTCACAACGGGAAACGCGCTTGGTTACTGGCGTTAATGTGTTACAGAGTCCAATTACGGCCTTGTATCAAGCATTCTCTAAGAAGGAACAAAATAAGCAATGGATTGCGGAACAGCAGTACAAGGACGATCAACGACGCGTGGTGAAGGAATTACTTCGTTTGTATGTGGCCTTCGATATTATTGACTTACCAGAAGCCACCTTTGATGATTTTATTACCTTCTTGAACATCGATGAAAATTTCATAAAAACGGCATCCGAAATGGAATTGGTATTATTTATCAAGGATAAATACGATCACTTTAAAAGCCTTAATCGCTAATTTATTGTAGTCTTTTTGTAGGTTCCCAAATACTCGATTTGATTCCTCCTAAAAATTTAAAAAATCCAAGAAACAAGGCAATGTTCATGGAAGTGAAGTGCAATAAATATCGGAGCCATTTAAAGTGAATCCCGATTTTTTTTCCAAGGTAATCTGGAATGTAAAACACGAATGGAAGGATGAACAATCCGTTCAAGATTCGATAAGCGATGTGTTCAAGACTTAAATAACTTGTTGCAATAAGGATAAACAACATGAAAAAAGGAATCATCCAACGAAGGAATTTATGCGAGAAAAAAGCGTAAGAAATTCCGTCAAAACGAAATAACATGGGCCAAAATCGACTGAGGTTTTGAAAGTTTCCTGCTGAAATTCGAATTTTTCGTTTGAATTCGATCCAAGATTCATTGGAAACATCTTCGAATACACGAGCGTTTTGCTCATTAATACAGCGGTATCCTTTTTGTAGAATCAGCATGTTCAAGTAGAAATCGTCTACTAAAAAATGTGTAGGAATGGGTTCAAAACAGGATTTTCGAAATGCGAAACAGCCACCGAAAGGACCCATCATCGCTCCCCAGATTTTTCCTTCCGCATGTTTTGTTTGCACTTCATTGGATATGTAGCCGTTTTCAGCCATGGAAATTCCTGTTTCCTTTACGCCAAAATGCTCCATTCGACTGTCCACTAAACCAATGTTTGGATTTTTAAAATGCTTTACCAGCTGCGAAATGGTATTCGCTTCGAACAAGACATTGGCGTCGGTCATGATAATGACTTCGTTTTCAGCTAGTTCAGTTAATTGATTGACCACATTGATCTTCCCTTGTCTTTCCTGAAATTCAACCAATGTAAGGTGAGGAAATTTTGATTGATAGGTAGAAATGATTTCAACCGTTCGGTCTTTACAATGATCGGCTCCAATGATCAACTGAATGTGCTCCAAAGAAAAATTAGATGCAAGCACACTTTCTAATTTCTGCTGGATGACTTTTTCCTCATTGTGTGCTGGGATGATGATGCTCACGGAGGGAAGTTCATCCTCATAGATCATATCATTTGACGATTTGAAGCGTGCAAAATATTGAGTGATAAGAGGATAGACAACATAACTATGTATGATGAATCCAATTCCCAGCCAAATAACGATTTCTACGATGAGCATGCGGTCTTGCGTTTCACGACAATATTAAACATTATTTGGGGAATCTGAATGAGCTTTTAGTTCGATTCCATTTCTTGCATTAAAATCTCTTGTACAAACTCCGGGGAAAAACAACGCTCCACAAATTGCTTTCCAATTTTTCCACGTGTCTGACGAAGTTCTGGGTCACGCAATAGTTGCAAGAGATCATCTCTAAAAGATTCAGTCGAAAAATGCACGGGAATAAAGGTTTCAATGGTTAGTCCTTCTGCCGCTTTCTGAGTTAAAACACAAGGTGCTCCAACACTCATTGCTTCGAGAACCTTCATTTTAATTCCCGAACCAGAGTGCAAGGATCCCACAAAGATTCCATGTTCTGCAATGAAGGACTGTGCGTCTTCGACAAAACCATGGAAATGAATATTTGGATGGATGCATTCACTTTGAAGAATTTCACTCTTCCTTCCGGCGATATGAAAGCTTAAGTTCGGGAATTCTTTGAGTAAGCTTGGGAAAATATGAGTGACGAACCATCGAACAGCTTCTACATTGGGTTCCCAATCAAAGGCACCTAAAAAACAAATGCTGTTCTCAATTGCGGATGAAACGAGTTTGTTTTTTGGGATGGAGGATGGAACATAGCTGATTCTTGCAGTCGTTTGTGTGGCCATTTCCAATTGATCATCCTTTGAAATAGGTAAAATAACGTCAACTTCATTCCAACAAGCTCGTTCTTCTTTTTTTAAGGTAATTGCCAGTTGATTCAAGTACCATGATTTCAATGGATTCTTTGTGTTTTTCGCTAAATCCTCCCAAATACGGTACTCCAAATTGTGGGAGCGATATAGTATTTTTCCTTTGAAAAACGATCGGATATATGGTGTGTAAATCGCTGCGTATAAACTTTCAAAAACAAGGATGTCGTAGTGATTTTCGTTCAACTTTTGATGAAGCACTTTTTTAACATTTTCTTGAAAGAATCGTTTGGTATGGTAGGATTGTTGGGTTAACAAGCTAAAGAATGCCGGTATAACTTTAATGCGTGTATCTATTGGAATTCCTTCAAATGCTATGTTCGATGAAATCACTTGTTCAAAGGCATGAACATCGAAGCCATGTTTGTGGGTGCTCAAAGTGAGGTAGTCAATATGCTGAATACTCGGAATGGCGCAAACATCCGACAAGAAACGACTCATGGCCAAACAACCACCGTCAACAATCGGGTAGGGAGGTTTATGACTGAGAATGAGTAGACGCATTTTTCTTAAAAATTCGTTGAATGAATTTGTTCCACATTTCTTTTGAAAATACTTGTGAATCATTGGCTGCGGCGCGTGTGATCACCCAAGCAATTGGAGTGAAGAAGAATCCTGCTAACCACATTCCAAGAAAGGGGGAAAGGGTATTTGTTTCTGCCAAATTCTCACCAATACTGTTGAGCATAAAATACACCATGAATGTCAAAGCGGCCACGACTACTGGAGCTCCGAATCCACCTTTTCGAATGATTGCACCCAATGGACCACCCACAAAGAATAGAACCACAACGGCGTAAGTCAATGCTAGTTTTTTGTGAAACTCAATCCAATATAGATCCGATTCTTTCTCCATGACTTGCATGAATTGTTGCTGGTTATCGACTGTTTCGTTCGAGCGACGCAATCTTGAAATCACCGTGTTTTTTGCTTGTAGTCGGTCAACAGCATTCAATTCTTTGAGATCAATGTCGTCTACTTTTGGTTGACTAAAGGCATCGGTCAATGGTTGCTGGTAACGGATTTTATCATTGAAGGATACAAATTCTTTTGAACTATTTTCTGCAAACGTTTTGTAAATGTTGTTCTTTTTCTTTTCGAGGGAGTCCATGACAGTATTTATCTGAAACACGTTCATCATCTCATATTTGTCCGTAAACAAATCCTCATCCGTGCGATTCAAATTGAATCCCGCAATGCTCAATTTATACGTGCCATGTTCGAAGTATGACACACGAGATGGACGTCCGGAGGGATTTTGAATACTGCCATCAGGCAAGAAAAGTGGATTTTGAATGTTGAGTTCTTCCAAGATATGTCCATCCTTTAAATCGAAAAACATAAATTGTCCATTCGCGGACTTGTAAATGCGCGCTTCTTTCGCTTTCACTGTTTTCAATTCCGAGGGATGACTGTAATCATTAATCGTAATTCCTTTGTAAACAGAATCATTTAGTTCCGTTACTTTAATGGAGAAACCTTCAAAGTCTTTGGTGTAAACACCCGGCGTCAAAATCGATGAGATTTTTGTGTTTTGAATATCGTAAATCAGTGTGTGAAACTTCAAGTTAAACACCGGAATCACGTAATTGGCGAAGTAAAAAGTCCCAATGGATATGATGATTACAATGACCATCAACGGACGCATAATGCGGTAAAGTGAAAATCCACTTGACTTAAGCGCAGTAAGTTCATTGTTCTCAGCAAAACTCCCAAAAGTCATCAAAGAGGACAAGAGGATGGCTAAAGGAAGTGCTAATTGAATCAGGTTGGCAGAAACGTAAAATAAGAGTTCAAAAATGACCCAGATACTGAGACCTTTCCCCATAAGGTCATCCATGTAAACCCAAAAAAATTGAAGAATGAGTATGAACATTGAAATGACCAAGGTCACAATAAAGGGACCAGCAAAGGAACGAATGCTAAATAGGTACAGTCTTTTCAATCCTGAAAATTTCGGCAAAGGTAGCTAATAAACGCAGAAAAAGGAGAAGAATTGCGTGAACTATGAACCAATGACGCGTTTTAAATCATTGACTTGTTGATTCCAAAGCATGATGGCGCCTTCCTTGTCTTCTGGATAAGCAAAATCAGTGATTTGAAGGGATACGGAGGAAGTCATAGGGTCAACAATGTAAGCAATTTCAAAATAAACATCCAATCCATCTTCCTCATCCGAAAGCCAGCGCCAACGAATTTTTGCATTGGGTTTGTTTTGTAACAATCGTGCTTCTTCTTCATTTCCATCCCATTCAAAAGAATAGATGTCGTCTTTTATATTGACGTCGTCCGCGAACCATTCTGACAATCCATCCGGTGTGTTGATTAATTTTTCCAAGACACGTGGTGAAGTTTTAAGAAGGAATTCTAATTCGTATTTTTCTTTCATGGGACTTCGGTAAATAATTCTAATTTTGTTTTACATCTGCAATATACAAATAAAATCACGAATGTCCGTTAATTCAAGCATCGAACAGATAGGAAATCAACTTTTTAAGTACCGCGGATTTGTCCCTGTGATTTTTGCGGTTGTGGCATTTTTTATTCAATTAAAGGATACACAAGAACGAATGTCCTATGGTTCGTGTGAGGAAATAGCACTTTTTTTAGTTGTATTTGGACATGTGATTCGGGCTTTTACCGTTGGACACCGCAGCATGCACACATCCGGACGAAACCGCAGTCATCAGGTAGCGGAAGTACTGAATACAAAAGGAATGTACGCCATTGTTCGTCACCCCTTGTATTTGGCGAATATCTTGATTTGGATTGGCTGGACCACCTTACTTTGCATTCCTTGGTTGATTGTGGTAGCGACGATTGTTTTTGTACTTTACTACTACTTCATTATGTATGCAGAGGAGCAATTCCTGCGAAGAAAGTTTGGACAGGAATACGAAAGTTGGCATCGACGGACACCTCGTTTGATTCCGAATCCATTTTTGTACACGGCGAGTTCCAATGATTTTTCGTGGAGAATCGTTTTTAAAAACGAATATCCTGGTTGGACAGCCAGTATGACGATTGCCTTGTGTATTTATTCTCTTCTTGCCAATATGAGCTATCCAATTTCAACGTATTACTTTCTCTACATGAAGGGGTGGATGATTTTTGGAGGGGGTATTGCTTTGTTTGGTTTGACATTTCGATTCATCAAGCATCGAACCAAACTCTTTCACGAGATGGACTAATGTCCGCTTTGGAAAACTTGGCGTTGCTGAAGGGAACGACCCAGGGTCAATTCATCTGCATACTGCAATTCTGAACCGACTGCGATTCCTCTGGAAATAGAGGTGACGAGGCAATCAAAATGCTGCAGTTTTTTGTACAAATAAAAATTGGTGGTATCACCTTCCATGGTTGGACTCAGCGCAAAAATAATCTCACGCACTTCTTCCTTTTCCATTTTTTGAAGTAACGATTCAATGTTTAAATCTGCAGGACCTATTCCGTCCATCGGGGAAATTATGCCACCCAGAACATGATAAATCCCCTGATACGTTGAAGTTGATTCGATTGCCATGACATCGCGAATGTCCTCTACGACACAAATGGTTCCGTGATCGCGCTTGGGATTTGCGCAGATGGCACAGATTGGATCATCACTCATATTGCCGCAGCTTTTGCAATGCAATACTTTTTGCTTGAAGTCAATCAATGCACTAGTGAAGTCAGTGATTTCAACTTCACTTCGTTTGAATAAATCAAGTGCAAGTCGCAGCGCGGAACGACGTCCAACGCCGGGAAGGGTCGCCAATTGATCAACCGCTTTTTCAAAATATTTAGAAGGAATGTGCACGTAAAAAGTTCTGGTCAAATTTACTTATTCTTTTCAAATAAGGGGAGATACTTTGGAAATAGTCAGTGTAAGATTTAAGCCTGTGCCAACAATTGATTAACTTTGTAGACCATGGCAGTGAAAGAATTGAACATACGAAATAAAAGGGCTCGTTTCGAGTATCACCTCGAGGAGGAATTCACTGCTGGAATGGTTCTGTCTGGAACAGAAATTAAAAGCATCCGCAATGGAAAAGCAAGTATTTTAGAGGCCTATTGTATTTTCTATAACAATGAAGTTTGGATTCGCAATATGCATGTGACAGAATACGAAAATGGATCTTTTTACAATCACAAACCCAGAGCAGATCGTAAAATTCTCTTGAATCGCAAAGAAATTGTCCGCATTGAGAAATTCTTAAAAATCAAGGGAAATACCATTATTCCTTTGAAGTTATTCCTTTCCGAAAAAGGATGGGTTAAGATACACATCGCTTGTGCAGTGGGTAAGAAACTCCACGATAAACGACACGATCTAAAAGAGAAAGACGATCGAAGAGAAATGGATCGCGCATTAAAACGTTAAGTTTTAGTCTTTGATGACAGGATAACCAGGGAATTTTGTTTTGTCGAAGACGAATTTTTTATCGTCAATCTCTGGATTCGCTGTAAACTTGGTCATAGAATAGGTCATCACTGTTCCATCTTTCGCTTTCAAAATGGCTTTCTTTAACTCATTTTCAGTTTTCGAGATGTACAAGATAATCGTGTGGTATTCAGCTTTGGCTGGTACTTTAGGAAATAAATTAATCACGTAAACCGCTTCTCCATTTAATTTGTCTTCATGGTCAAACTTGTTTTTGAATCCTGTTTCCCAAATCGTCATGAGTTTCTTAGGATTTAAGCCGTCTTCGTCATCAGTCGCATCTGATTCATAAACGGAGCGCTCTTCTTTGATGATGGTCCAAGTTTTTAATCCGTTGGAAATAATGGTGTTGTCACCGTAAGAAGCATAGAACTTGTTTCCTTTCACCCATCCTTTTCCGGTTTCATTTTCATTCGTTCCGTTTTCGGTATTCTTGATGCTTGCATTGAATTCGATGTAGAAAGACTTCATCGTTTTCATTTTGGTTGATAATTTATCTAAAATACCTTGTGCTTTGGCATCTTGAGAAAATACAGTTCCAACTTGAAGGAAAAGAACTGTTAAAAGGAGGTATACTGATTTCATGTGTTAAATTTCGGTGCAAATATCAGAAATTATGCCAAGAACAAAAAATATACTTAACGAATGATGATAAGCGGTTTATTGATGAGTTGATTTTTAGTCTCTATTTGAAGGATGTAGGTCCCAGCTGCAAGTTGTTCTGGGAGATCAAAACTTTTTCCATTGAACGTTGCCATAGATTTGATGGTCTTGCCTTCTTGGTCAATCAATTTCAGCGCTTCAATTCCTTCTCCTTGAATGTGCATGCAAGCACCTGCTTGTGCGGGATTCGGGTAGACAGAGAATTTTTTTGTGTCAATTGGATTAATTTGTGCTAAGGAACCTAGGTTGACATTATCAATGTAAATGACATTTCCAAAGGAACCAATGTTTCGAAAGGCCACTTGAAGGTTTGTTTGACCAAGGTATGCACTCAAGTCAACAGAGTCGGTGCGCCATTGATCATTCGTGGGAACGAAGAAACTCTGATTATCTGGTGAGGTGGCTAAGTTGGTTCCTCCTTTCAAATACACTTGTTGGTATGTAAGTCCACAATCTGTTGACACCATCACTGCCAAAGAATCTGAGTAACCGCTTCCCCAACGCGCATAGGCAACATCGAAACGTAAATAGGGTTGAATATTCAGTACGGAACCATCCAACGGCATGACTAAATCATCAGAGGTGTGCTGTGAATCAATGTTGTAATTATCAAATAACGCCGCTTGACTTGAATTTCCATATCCACCAACATTTGTTGACAGACTCCAAGCTCCACCGCCATCTTGATTGTTCATACTCCATCCGTTCGGCAAGAAATTCGTTTGAAAATCTTCTTGGATTCCGGTTTGTAATTGGAAAAAGGAAACATTTACGGTGATACTATCCACGTCCGTATGTCCGGCTGCATCGGTAATTTGCAAAATGGCAAGGTGATCCCCTGCTGTTGGAAATAAAACGGCGGGATTGCGTTGGGTTGAATTGGATGGAAATCCACTTGGAAAGGTCCAATTCCAAGTCGCGTTGGTGTGATTCAAAAAGGAATGATCTTCAAAGTAGAATGAATCGACTTCGCAAACGGCAACAAAGGAGAGTTTGTCTACGTTGATGCGACAAATGGGTAAGCTTGGAATTTCGGTCAAAGTGCTTTCGAATATCCCTTTTCCATAGGAAGCTAATCGGATTTTAGAATCGCGGTAAAAGGGATGCAGAATGTTCCCGTTGATGAATGTTGGAAGTCCTGCATTGTCAATTACAAATCCACTCGTATTGTTTCGGTAATAAACAGCCTTATTCGTTGCAACATAGATTCCACCATCCGTACCGGCGATGTGTGCAATGGATTGAACACTTTCATTATTCAAGGTAGCCGTGGTGAGATTGCTCCAAGTCAGTCCACCATCCATGGTTTTAAACACTTTGTTTCCATTCGATCCGCTCGCATAGGCAATCCATAATTCATTTTCGTTTATAGGATTTAAGGAAAGTAACATCCGTCTACTATTTCCACTTGGAATGGTGACTTGTGTCCAATTTTGTCCACCATCTGTTGTTTTCCATAGTTTTCCAATATTTCCAGAAGCAGGCTGTTGATTTAAATAGATGACATTCGGATTAGAGGAAGAAACCTCTATGTATTTAACTTGATCATCTACAAGTGTCCCGAAACTATGCAAGTTCGTAAAGGATGCTCCGGCATCACTTGTTTTATAAATGGCATTATCTTTTCCGATATAAGCGATGCTAAAACAATTTGGGTGAAATTCCATTTCGCTGGATTCAGCAGCGTAATAACTTTCATTGGGAGCGCTACCGAATGGTGCTCCGGCAATTGGATCGCCTAAATTTAACGGGATTCTTCTTCCACCAATATCAGAGAAGTAGGTGAGTCGATTTCGTCCAGGATTCACGTAGCCCGTCGCAGCTTCTCCGCCTCCTAATTCCAAAAAGTTTCCCGCTCCATAATTTTCATGATAGGCCAGATTTCC
>JAHEMQ010000080.1 GCA_024643555.1 Crocinitomicaceae bacterium
CTGCAACCATTGAAATCATGGAGCCAATCCTTCATGACACAGTTCCATTTGATGATTCCTTGCATTTTGAGGGGACAATTGTGGGCGATGGGACAATGTATGGGTATGAATTAAGTTACACAAATGCCCAAACAGGTGAGAAGTACCTCGATTTATCTTCAGAAGAGAAAGCAAAATCATATGCTTTTCATGAGCATTGGCACAATCAGGTGGCGGATACAACACAAGTGATTGTCAAAGTGTTGGCAACACTAGATCACAAAGGAACAAAAACGGAGAAGTTGGTGCAAGTCGTTTGTTTGCCTCAATAATTAATATAAAAATCACCCTCCTAGAAATAGGTGGGTGATTTTTTTAATTTTTTTTCAAAAAACTGCTAATTTTAGTTTTACTATGAAAAAAGTTCAATTATTATTCTTTGCTTGTTTGATTCAACTCTGTGCTTTTGGGCACTCTGTTGGAATAAACGTAAAGGATTCCATTACACAGTTACCGATTCAAGATGTTACGATTCGCATTGTTTCTACAGATCAAGTTTTTGCAACAGATATCAATGGATTCGTTAACATAACCCTTCCCAAAGAAGAACTTACGACGATTCAATTTTTCGCCATCGGCTATAAGCTGAAAGAGATACTTGTGAATGAGCATTCCTTGAATGAAACGCAATGCATTTATTTAAGTCCAAAGGTTTCAAGTATGTCGGAGGTGAAGGTATTCTCAAAATTGAATACTTCGATTTTTAATCAGATGAATCAATTGGATATCAATTACCGTCCAATCTCCAATAGTCAAGATGTACTCCGAATGGTGCCTGGATTGTTTATTGGCCAACATGCTGGTGGTGGGAAAGCTGAGCAGATATTTTTACGTGGTTTTGATTTGGATCATGGAACAGATATTCAAATTACGGTGGATGGAATGCCAGTAAATATGGTGAGTCACGCTCACGGACAAGGTTACGCCGATTTACACTTTGTCATTCCGGAATTTATACAACAGGTTCATTTTGATAAAGGTCCTTATCAAGCGGATAAAGGAAATTTTACAACGGCTGGTTATGTTGCTTTTGAAACGAAAACATTTTTAAATAAGAATTTCATTAAAGTAGAAGGCGGGCAATTTGATACGTATCGTTTAGTCATGGGCGTAAATCTTTTACCCCAAAAACAGGATCAAACGAATCGCTCACTTATTTTCGGAACAGAATGTTTCTATTCAAATGGATACTTTGAACATGCACAGCATTTCGATCGGATCAATGCATTTTTAAAATTTCATCAAGTATTGAATAAAAAACATTCCTTAACGGCATCCATATCTGGTTTTTCAAGTAAATGGAACGCTTCTGGTCAAATTCCTGATAGAGCTGTCGCCTCTGGATTAATCGGGTTTTATGGCGCACTTGATAGTAAGGAAGGTGGGCAAACTGCAAGATACAATGCACAGATAACTGTACTAAGTCACTTACGGAATTCTATTCACTTAAAACAGCAATTATTTTTGACGAATTATGCGTTTGAATTGTATTCAAATTTCACTTTTTTTAAAATGGACTCAGTCAATGGTGATCAAATTAAACAAGCAGAAAACAGAAATATTTTAGGGTATTCAGCCATTTTTGACCGAAACCATAAATATGGTAAAAAAGACGTGTTTAGTTCAGCAGGATTTCAGATGCGAAGTGATATGATTCACAAGCTAGAATTGGCTCATACGTTAAATCGATCCACAACTTTGAATGAGTTGATGTTTGGAAATGTCTTTGAATCGAATTTGGGGATTTTTGTTCAAGAGAAAGTTCATCTATCAAATAAATTTATTTTAAACTATGGAACAAGATACGATTTGTTTTTGAACGCATATGATGATAAAATAGTGCTAAACAAAAATCAAGTTCAGTTGGGTGTTTTTTCACCAAAATTGAATTTTAGTTATCAAGTAAAAGAAGGATTGCAACTTTATTTGAATAGCGGTAAAGGCTTTCATTCAAATGATTCAAGAGTCGCTGTTCAAAATAATGGGAATCAAGTGATTCCTTCAGCATATGGTTCAGATCTAGGTGCGTTTTATAAAATTAATCCTAAAATCATGGTACAAATGGCCCTGTGGTATTTATGGTTGGGACAAGAGTTTATTTATGTAGGTGACGAAGGTGTCATTGAACAGGGCGGAAAAACCAAAAGACTTGGGGTTGATTGTTCCATTCGGTATGAATTTATTGAAAACTTCTTTTTTGATATGGATTTGAACTATTCAAAACCGAGAGCTATCGGAGTTCCTGATAATGAGAAATTCATTCCATTAGCACCAATCTTTACAAGTATTGGAGGCATTACAATGAAAAGACCCAATGGAATAAATGGAAGTTTGCGTTACCGATATATGTCTGATCGACCGGCGAATGAGTCTTATTCTGTCGTAGCTAAAGGATATTTTATTATGGATGCTACATTAAAATATGCAAGAAATAAATATGAGTTTGGAATGACTATCCAAAACGTAATGAATCAAAAATGGAAGGAAACACAGTTTGATACCGAGAGCAAATTACAAAATGAAAGTCAGCCAGTATCGGAGATTCATTTTACTGCTGGCACTCCGTTTAATTTAAGGTTGAATTTCACATGGTTTTTTTAAAAGTCATTGAAATTTTAAATACGTGATATTTTAGAATTTCTGTTTTCAACATTCAACCGATATCAGTGGGAAATAATTTAAGTTTGTGAAATAACATCTGTATGTTCTTTGTTCTAAAAAGGTGAAATAACATCGAAAAGAATTACAGTTGTTTTTCTTGCCTCAATAAACTTCAATATTTATAAAAAGCGTCTGTGACTGGCACATGGACACTTTATTTATCTTTGATGAAATTTAAAGCCTATAAATATGCTCAGTCGTATTCTTGTCTATTTTTACATGTGTTCCTCTTTTATTGTAAGCAATTGTTTCGCCCAAAATTGGGACATCGACTTATTAAAGAACATCAATTTAGAACGAAATAAATCCTTGGATCCAAGTTTCAAGTTTATTACGAATAGTGTAAGTCCAATCAGTATTGGAGCCCCTGTTGCCGTCTTGGGTTTCGGATGGATTCAAAAAGATAGTAGTTTAAAAAGCAAAGGAATTTTTATGGTCGAGGCTTTGTGTGTGAATGCCTTTACAACGACCGCTCTGAAATTAGCGATTAAACGTGATCGTCCATTTGTAACGTATCCTTATTTGGACAAACAAGCAGATGCGGGATCATATTCCTTTCCATCCGGACATACCTCGAGTGCGTTTGCATTGGCCACTTCCTTAAGCTTGGCTTTTCCGAAATGGTATGTGATTGCACCATCATATGCATACGCTTGCGCTGCTGGATATTCGCGTATGCACCTTGGAGTACATTATCCAAGTGATGTACTTGCCGGAGCCGTCGTAGGTGTTGGATCGGCGGTGTTATCACACTATGTGCAACGAAAAATAAGTGATAATTTGACAAAGAAAAAAGCACTAAAACTATAAGGCGCTTACTTCGAAACATCTATTTTCAACTTCTTTCCTTTGATCTTTTCTGGACGAATTTTTGCTAATAAATCGCGGATGTTTTTTCGCTTGACAGCAACATAGGAACTGAAATCTTGCACCGTGATCAAACCAATGTCCTCTTTGGATAATCCGCCTTTTTGACCGAGAAAGCCAACAATGTCGATTTTATTGATTTTGTCTTTTTTTCCACCGCTGAAGTAGAGGGTGATCCAAGGACTCTCAACTGGTGCATTCATTTCTCTGGGAAGATTGAATTCTTCTCGTGGCACATTTACATAATCCGGAATGCGTTCATCGGGATTCATAAATAAATAGGAGGAACCGTTTGCTTTCATGCGGGCTGTTCGTCCATTTCTGTGAATAAAGGCTTCTTCGCTTTGTGGAAATTGAAAATGAACGACATGCTGTATTTCAGGAATATCCAATCCTCGGGAACCTAGATCAGTGCAAATCAATGTGTGAAAACTTCCGTTTCTGAATTTAATCAAGGCGCGTTCTCTTTCGTCCTGTTCCATGCCACCATGATAAACAATAGCATTGTAACCGTTCTCTTCTAAATAGGTGCACACACTCTCGGTTGCTTCACGGAAATTACAGAAAACGATGCTTAACTCGCCTCGGAAGGAACAGAGTAAATCGAATAAGCGTTCAAATTTGTTTTGATTGCGCACGGGAAATTTCCAAAAAGTAATGGATGGATCCTCAGCAAAAGCCAAATGGTTGATGATTTCTGG
>JAHEMQ010000056.1:0-7611 GCA_024643555.1 Crocinitomicaceae bacterium
GGAGCAAAAGTGGGCGTCACTGGTGGATTAATGCTAATCGTTAAACTCGCTGTGTTCGCACATTGTCCAGCACTTGGCGTAAAGGTGTAAGTTGTTGTCGCTTGGTTGTTCAAGGCCGGTGCCCAAGAACCTGAAATTCCGTTCAAGGACGATGTCGGCAAAGCAATCAAGGTTCCGCCTTGACAAATCGCATTTACGGCTGCAAAGGTTGGTGTCACTGGAGAATTTACGCTAATCGTTAAACTTGCTGTGTTCGCACATTGTCCGGCACTTGGCGTAAAGGTGTAAGTGGTGGTCGCTTGGTTGTTCAAGGCCGGTGACCAAGAACCCGAAATTCCGTTCAAGGACGATGTCGGCAAAGCATTCAACGTTCCTCCTTGACAAATCGCAGACACCGGAGCAAAGGTTAGTGTCACTAACGGATTCACGCTAATCGTTAAGCTCGCTGTGTTCGTACATTGTCCAGCACTTGGCGTAAAGGTGTAAGTGCTTGTCGCTTGGTTGTTCAACGCTGGCGACCAAGTCCCTGAAATTCCGTTCAAGGACGTCGTCGGCAGAGCACTCAAGGTTCCGCCTTGACAAATCGCAGACACCGGAGCAAAGGTGGGCGTCACCAGCGGATTAATAGTAACGGTGGTGGTGCCAACGACCGTACAAGGACCCTTTATGGCAGTAATGGTGTAGGTGACTGTTTGCACCTGATTGGAATTATTGATTAGTACTTGGTTGATGCTTGCTCCGCTTCCGTTGCTGGCACCGGACACGAAGGGATTGGAACTCACGGTCCATTGTATGGATGTGCCTGAAGGAGGATTATTCATCAAGGTAATACTGGTATTATTTCCTGTACAAATACTTAGAGAAGTTGGATTGATCAGTACGGGTGGAGCAGTCACTTGAACATTGACATATTGGGTAGCTTGACACCCAAATTGATCCAATCCATTTAAAATTCCCATGAAGTACCCAGGGTTATTATAGGTGATGCTAAATGGTCCAGTCCCAACTCCAGTACTAGAATTCGCACCATTGGTAAAAATCCAATTTAATCCTCCTGATACGTTGGTCGAACCAGTTGCGTTAAAAGTGACACTGCTTCCTTGGCAAATGTTTGTAGTGGTAGTATTGAGGATGGGATGTGGTCCTAAAAACGTTCCCGGATTCGAGGTGTTGCCCACGTTGAAACTCAAGGTAAATCCGGTACTTGCACTAAAATTATTAATCAAAATGGCGTACGAAACCCCAGCTACCATGTTGATGTACTGACAATAGGCATTTTCCCCAGGATCACAATTTGGCCATTCATCAAAGTCCAAATCCACTAAATTCAATCCCGTGGATCCGACTGTATTTAAACAAGAGGAAGAATTACAACGAATGGGGGTCCTAGGTCCACATGCATCTGTTCCACTCAGTTGATACAGAATAAAATCAATGTCGTCATTCGCATTAATGGGGGTGATGTCGAATGTTAAGGTTCCACTTGTTTGACAAGTCCATTTAAACCAAGATGAATTTCCCTCATCTGGTCCCCACACATCCAAACACGTTCCCGGCTCCGGTTCGTCGTTGTCTAATCCGCCGCCGCTTAATGAGGCCACGCTGACTGCATTTTGATTACACAAATATGCCGCACCATTGCAATCGGCTCCAGGATTTATGGTGGGTGTGTAACAATTCACACAAAGAATAAAAGTCCCTTGATTGCTTGGTGGTGAACTTACGCGTATGTAATAAGTGTCACCCGGAACCAATGCGCCTTCGTAAAGCTGTGTACTTCCCACTCCAATCACACCATTAGAACAACCCAATTCAAACAATAAACTTAAACACGATCCTGTATAGAGCGCAATATTAGGTGCAATCATTGTTCCACCACTTCCATTTGCAGAAATTAACACATCTGTTCCGGTAGCGACAAATTGGAACCAGACATCTTGTGTCGCTGTTATCGGCCAACAGGTTGGAAGAGAGGTTAATCCAGTTGTTGCACCAACATTTGAATAATTAGCGTTAGTCGAACAAAAATTGGTGACGGAAGGCAGATAAGTAGCAGAAAAACAGTCATCTCCTTGTCCAAAAGTATGACCAAAGAACAATAAAATAAAAACAAGAAAAGGAACTGTTTTCACACTGACGTTTATGAGCAGATGAAGTTAATGAATATCAACTGCTTAAAAAAATTAATCTTGGTTTTCTCTTTGAATTTTACTACATTTAACTACAATTATTCGAGTTATGCAAGTTTACACAGGACCTTGGACAAAAGCGGAAGCTGCCCATCTTTTACGGAGAACAACCTTTGGTGCGACCCATCAGCAAATTTTATCAGCTGTTTCAAATGGCATGAACGCGACCGTTTCATCCTTGTTGCAAATACCGATTTCGGATGAACCTTTGGCTTTCGACGCGGGAGAGACGATTGTCCCTCAAGGATCTTCTTGGGTCAATGCGCTTTATCCATCCAACCAAACGCAAAACCAACAAACAGAAAATGCACGATTTAAGTCATTAGGTGCTTGGATTGCCAAAAACATGAATCAAGAACAGTTGTGTATTGCGGAAAAAATGGCCTTCTTTTGGCAAAATCATTTTGGAGTGACCGCAACTGCCGAATCACGTGCGATGTATCATTTTTTAGATTTGTTACGTCAGAATTCTTTGGGTAATTTTAAGCAGTTAATCAAAGATGTGACAGTGCATCCAGCCATGTTACTTTTCTTAAATGGGGCCACCAACAATGTCTATTCTCCGAATGAAAATTACTCGAGGGAATTATTGGAATTATTTTCCATCGGCAAAGGAACTCAAATTGCGACCGGTGATTACTCGACCTACACAGAAGCAGATGTTGCAGCCGGAGCTAAAATTCTGACAGGATTTACTGTGGATGGAATTCGTAGTAGTACGGCCACACAGGCCACCACCACCTTTATGCCTTTGCTGCATGACAATTCGACAAAAACACTTTCTTATCATTTTAATAACCAAGTGATTGCTGCGGCTGGCGCGACGGAGTACGCCAACTACGTGGATGTGATTTTTTCTCAAGCGCATGTCGCTCAATTTATTTGCTCCAAAATCTACCGTTACTTTGTGAATTATGACATTACACCTTCCGTTCAAACGGATGTCATTGATGTCCTAGCTCAAACGTTCATTTCGAATAACTATGAGATTTTGCCGGTCATGCAGCAGTTGTTGACCAGCGATCATTTTTACGATATGAGTGTGCGTGGAGCCATCATTCGCAATCCACTGGAGATGATATTTGGAGCGATGAATCCAACACAAACGATTCCGAATTTTGGATTAGTCGGTGATTATCAAACCTATATTTCCATTTATTATGTAGCGGATACGATGGGGCAATCGTATATCGTTCCGCCAAGTGTTGCGGGATGGTTGGCCTATTATCAAGCACCGGCATATTCGAAATTGTGGATTAATTCGACCTACATCAAAAAACGTTTCGATATCGTTTCTGCACTTGTATATACGGGGGTTCCCATCGGGACAAATGTCCTCAAAATGAATTTACTTGGATTTTTAAACGGATTGTCGGATCCATCCAATGCACCTCAGGTCATTGAAGATATTTGTACCGTCTTCTTCCCAAAAGATATTTCCGCTGCAGATAAATTGACTTTGAAGTTGATCCTAACAGGTGGACTACCCGATTTTGAATGGACGATACAATACAATGATTATCAAGCAAACCCAACAAATACGACTTATTCGACACCTGTCACGCAGCGGATGCAAGCACTGATGAATGTGATTTTAAAAATGCCACAATTTCAAACCATTTAATGATGAAAAGAAGAGATTTTTTACGACGAGCTTCCCTAGCATCTTTGTCTTTGCCTTTTGTTTCCAATGGCTTTTCCATGCAAGCAATTTCGAAAGAATTGTTTGAATATTCCAAGAACGCGGAAGACCGAGTGCTGATATTAATTCGCATGAATGGTGGAAATGATGGTCTCAACATGGTTTTTCCTGTTGATCAGTATGCGAATTTGTTGATTCAGCGCCCAAATATTCTGATTCCACAAAATCAATTGTTAAATCTAACGAGTGATCTTGCGCTTCATCCCAAAATGACCGGAATGCAAGATTTATTCAATGATGGAAAATTAACGGTGATTCAAAACGTTGGATATCCAGAACCCAATCGTTCACATTTTAGATCCACCGATATTTGGTCGACAGGATCTTTGGATCCTAATCAAACAAGTGGTTGGTTGGGACGATATTTTGACAGTACATATCCAAATTTCCCGGCAGATTATCCGAATGCTAATTTCCCGGATCCGTTTGCGATTTCCATGGGATCGGAGGTTTCTTCTACCTGTCAAGGACTGATGGGCAATTTCTCACATGCAGTCAATGACCCATTTAACACCTCTAATTTGCTGTTGACCAGTGTGACAAATGACGGAACGTATTACGGCTCACACATCGAATACATCTCGACATTGATTAATCAAACCAATGAATATGGAACTTCCATCAGTGCTTCGGCAAATGCTGGAAATTCCTTGTCCACCATGTACGACCCCACGAATCCACTTGCTGTTCAATTGAAATACATTGCGCAGATGATTTCGGGCGGACTTAAAACGAAAGTGTACATCATCAATGTAGGGGGATTTGATACCCACGATTCGCAGGTCGATCAAAACAATTTAGCAGATGGAAATCATGCCAATTTATTGAAAATGATTTCCGATGCAGTCGCTGCTTTTCAAAACGACTTACAATTACTTGGACTTGAACAACGGGTTGCAGGAATGACCTTCTCTGAATTTGGAAGACAAATTGCCAGCAATGGTTCCTTCGGTACCGATCACGGGGATGCGGCGCCAATCATTATGTTTGGTTCCTGTGTGAATACCGGAGTGATTGGGCCAAATCCTACCATTGACAATCAAATTAACGAGCAAGCGGGTGTGCCGATGCAAATCGATTTTCGTAATGTCTATGCCTCCATTTTGCGCGATTGGTTTGAAGCTCCGGAAGCAAGTATCCAAGCCTTGTTTGAGCAGAACATCACTTACTTGGATGTCTTGTCGGGCTGTAGCGTCGGTTTGGCGGAAATGGAAGCTCAAAAATTGAAACCAATGGTATATCCGAATCCGGCACCAAGTAATACGACTTTGCGTTTTATTGGTAAAGGAGAGGTCTACCAAATTTTCATCGTGGACGAACAAGGGAAAGTACTCGCGAAAGCGTTTGATGGATTCTTAGCAACACAACAGCACGACATTCCACTGGAAACAAGTAAGTTGACAGCAGGACACTATTTTGCCGTGATTCATTCGGCAAGCATGCGTGAATTAGTAGCCTTTCAGAAGCTTTAATTTTTCTTTTGAAGTTCATCCACGCGCAATTGACGTTGCATCGGATTTTCTTTTCTCGCTTCTTCTTGCTTGTACAATTGATAACGTGTCGCTTGCATTTCACGAGGCCACGTATTGTTGTTCAAATCGGTATCTGCCGTTTCTAAGAATGGATCCAAACGGAAGGACTTCACCTCCTTGTCAAAAATGAACACTTTACTAACTTTCTCTTCGTAAATTCTCCAAATCTCCGCTGGAATGCGACGAACTTCTGTTGTTCCATCTGCAAATGTAAATTCGATGATCAATGGCATGACCAATCCACCGATGTTCTTGAAACTAATCTCATAAAATTGCTTGTTCGCATTCAAATAAGCTAAGTCTTTCGGATCTAACTTCGCACAGAAATCTTCGTATTCTTTTTTATCCAATGCATCTACGAAATAGATGTTTCTATTTCCGTAAAAGTCATCGATGTTCGGATCTTTCTCATTCACAGTTTGGACAATCGCTGTTTTGTTTCTTGTATCTCCGATAAATGGATCCTTCTGAGCATCTTGCGCTTCCTTCAGTCCTTTTTCAATGGTTGGATTCATGGTGTTTAACTGGAACCATTTCACGTTTTCAATGGCGATATCCACATTGTCTGTTCCGTAAAACCAACCTCTCCAGAACCAATCTAGATCAACGGCGGACGCATCTTCCATGGTACGGAAGAAGTCAGCTGGTGTTGGATGTTTGAATTTCCATCGTTCACAATAGGTTTTAAAGGCGTAATCGAACAGCTCTCGTCCCATGATGGTTTCACGTAAAATATTTAAGGCAGTCGCTGGTTTTCCGTAGGCGTTATTTCCAAATTGCATGATGGACTCCGAATTTGTCATGATGGGTGAAATCGTGCTTTTGTCCCCACGCATGTAATCCGCCATCATGTAAGCTGGTCCACGTCTAGATGGATATCCACGTTCCCATTCTTGTTCGGTTAAATATTGAACAAAAGTGTTTAATCCTTCATCCATCCACGTCCACTGACGCTCATCTGAATTGATAATCATTGGGAAGAAATTGTGTCCCACTTCGTGAATGATGACTCCCCACATGCCGTACTTTTCTCCTTCTGTGTAGGTGCCATCAGCTTCGGGACGTCCACCATTGAAACAAATCATCGGGTATTCCATTCCAATCCATTTACTGTGAACAGAAATCGCAACCGGATACGGATAATCCACAGTATATTTCGAATACGTTTTGATGGTATGCGCTACTAGTTTTGTCGAGTATCGTTCCCAAAGCGGATTTCCTTCCTTCGGATAATAGGACATACAAAGTACATTTTTTCCGTTTACTGGCATGTTCTGAGCGTCCCAAATAAACTTACGAGAAGTAGCAAAGGCAAAGTCACGGACATTTGTTGCTTTGTAGGTCCAAGTTTTGGTCTTTTTTGCTTTGTCGGCTTCTGCTTTTTCCGCTTCCGCTTGTGTGACAATGATGACAGGAACATCAGATTTGCGCGCTTGTTCCAATCGTTTCTTTTGATCGGCAGTTAAGATACTAGCGTAATTTTGACATTCTCCTGTTGCTGCCACCACGTGATCTGCAGGAACAGTAATGTTTACTTCATAATCTCCAAAAGGCAGGGTGAATTCACCACGTCCTAAAAATTGTTTGTTCTGCCATCCGGTTACGTCGTTGTAGACACACATTCTAGGGAAAAACTGTGCAATGGTGTACAAGTAATTTTGATCCTTCTCGAAATATTCATAACCCGAACGTCCACCCACTTGCATGCGGTCATTGATGTTGTACCACCATTTCACTTGAAAGGTAATGCTTGTGTGTGGCATCAATGGTTTTTCTAAGTCAATGCGCAACATCGTTTTATTGATAAAGTAGGACATTTTTTGTCCAGCAGTATTCGTGATTTGTTCAATCTTGAAGCCACCGTCGTATTTGAAATCACGTTTGCGAATATCCCCCATGGACTTAAAGTCCTCCATTTTTTCCACTTCGATGAGTTTCGTATCCGAGTTCTCATCGTAAATGTTCTGATCCAACTGAAGCCATAAGTAATCCAAACGGTCAGGCGAATTATTGGTGTAGGTAATGGTTTCAAATCCACTTAGTTTTTGGGTGGCATCGTCAATTACCAAGTTCATTTTGTAATCTGCTTTCTGCTGATAATAATGATATCCTGGTGCGCCAGATGCCGTGTGGTATTCATTTGGAGTCGGTAATTCTTGATCCAATTGAGCGAATTTTTTCTGTGCCG
>JAHEMQ010000056.1:7711-21769 GCA_024643555.1 Crocinitomicaceae bacterium
GCGAAAAAAAATTGATGCGCCCAGATTTTAGAAGTTCCTAGCAAACAGGTGAATACAAATAGAAGAAGTGCCGGTTTAAACATGTCATGCGAAAATACGAAAATTAATGAAGTGGAAGTAAGTCCTTTTCACTTTGCTTTTTGTAATTTCATGCTATGAAACAACGATTGATTTTTATAGCGCTTTTCAGCCTTCTTTTCGCATGCTCTAAGGATCCAAGTGCTTGTGAATGTGGGAAAAATCTAATGAAACCATTTGGAGAGCAAGATGCTAAGCTGAAAGATGCTTGTGAACAAAAAGTTCAATCTTTGCCGGAAAACAAGCAGATGGACTGGTACAACAAGAGCATGGAATGCATGAATGAACAATAATTTAATCGTTGCGTTTTAATTCAAAAAGAACAGCGAGACAGCAGCAAAGCACCAAACATGATACACGACAATTCATTACAGTCCTCCGTTTTTAATCGTTTTGTAAGCGAAATTCGAGACGTGGAAATTCAAAAAGACCCAATGCGTTTTCGCATGAATATGGAGCGAATCGCTGAAGTATTGGGCTATGAACTTTCTAAAAAATTGACAGCCTCAAGAATAGTAACACAAACGCCATTGGGAATTTCAGAAACCTTGGTTCCAAATGAAACGCCTGTCTTAGCCACTATTTTACGTGCTGGATTGTCTATGCACAATGGTTTGTTGCGCATGTTTGATCGTGCAGATAGCGCCTTTATTTCCGCTTACCGCAAGCACACAACGGCTGAGGATTTTGACATTCATGTGGAATACTTGGCGGCACCAAATTTGGATGGACGCATTTGGATCATTAGTGATCCTATGTTGGCAACCGGAAGTTCCATGATAGCGGTGTACAAAGCCATGCGCAAAATGGGGAATCCTACACAAATTCATATTGTCTCCGCCATTGCAACGCCAGATGCCTTGGAGCTAATCAAAGCGCATTTACCGGCGAATACGGAAATTTGGGTGGGAGCCATTGATAAAGAACTGACAGCTCAATCGTACATTGTTCCTGGACTCGGTGATGCAGGAGATCTTGCTTACGGTGTAAAACTTTAACGATGAATTGGACAGGTTTTTGGACGATTTTTTTTCTCGCCATAGTTAAGTTTTCATTCTCAACGATTCCTGGTCCGCACCTCGGGATGACTTTTTTTCAAACGTCTTTAGCGGCATTTGCCGGGGGGGCTACTTGTGCGCTCGTTAGCTATTTCGCAAGTGATCTGATTTTGCTCTTTCTGAAAAAACGAACCGCTAGGAAACAACAGCAAATGTTAGCAAACAACAAGACTCCACCAAAAAAGAAAAGTTTTACACGAATGAATCGTTTCATCATTCGAATAAAAATGAAGTTTGGTCAAGTGGGCATTTGTTTTTACGCCCCCTTTTTTCTATCGATTCCTATAGGTAGCCTTGTTATTGCAAAATTCTACGGAAATCGTTGGGAGACCTTTCCATTAATCTTGTTGGGATTGGCCGTAAATGCCAGTTTAACGTCAATCTTGGTCTATTTTGTATTCAACTAAACACATTTTCTTCGATTTGGATCGCACACTTTGGGATTTTGATCGGAACTCTGAAGCAGCACTACGACATATCTTGGAGACGGAAGGAGTCATTCCGCAAGTTCAATCGTTTGAACGCTTTCACAAGGTGTACATTCAACAGAATGCCCATTTGTGGAAACTTTACGGAAAGGGGAAAATTAAAAAGGAAGAATTGCGTTATGAACGATTTCGTGCCGCATTCAGAAAATTTAAAATACAGGATGAAGCGTTGGTCCATAGAGTGGGGGATGCCTATGTGGAAATTTCCCCACGACAAACCTTGTTGTTTCCAAACGCCATTGAGACCTTGAAGGAATTAAAGAAAATGGGCTTTCATTTGCACATCATAACGAACGGATTCCAAGAGGTGCAGCACATCAAATTGGAAAATTGTGGCATGCATGCATTTTTTGATGTCATCATTTGTTCGGAAATGATTGGAAAAAACAAGCCAGATCCTGCTATTTTTAAATATGCCATGAAGGAAGCCGGCGCCACTCCGGAACATTCATTAATGATTGGTGACGACTACCACATTGATGTGGCTGGGGCTTTGCAAGTAGGAATGCATGCCATTCACTTTGAGCCCGAAGGAAGAAATAGATACAACTACGATTGGCTGATTCGTGATTTAGCTCACCTACCGGAAATGATTATCCGTTTGATGCGCTAAATTATCCATGCATTTCTTGACGCGTTCTTTCATAGAACATCATTCCAGCCGCAACTCCTACATTTAATGAAGCGATTTCACCTTTCATCGGTATGCGTGCTTTGATGTCAGCCATGTTCAATAAATCGGAAGTGATTCCACTTTCTTCAGATCCCATGATGACTGCTACAGAACCACGTAAATTTGTTTCATATAATGGAACATTCCCTTTTTCCGTACAAGCTACGATGCGTAAGCCTGATTGCTGTAAGTAGAACAAGGAATTTTTTAAGTCATTCGTTTTGCAAATGGGAATGCGGTTCAATGCTCCAGCTGATGCTTTCATGGCATCGGAAGTGGCCAACGCTGATCCCTTAGATGGGATTAAGATGGCATGTGCACCTTGACATTCTGCCGTTCTTGCAATCGCACCAAAATTGCGTACATCCGTAATGCGATCAAGTACAACGATAAATGGTTTCTCGTCGTTTTCG
Source organism: Crocinitomicaceae bacterium (assembly GCA_024643555.1). Classification (GTDB taxonomy): domain Bacteria; phylum Bacteroidota; class Bacteroidia; order Flavobacteriales_D; family Crocinitomicaceae; genus UBA952. The sequence goes on from JAHEMQ010000056.1 coordinate 10,422, forward strand.
AGTAAGGCATCTACTAGTGGTTCAATCTCTTGGTATGAAATCGGTGGAATCATGGCAATGACCCCCTGGTGATTTCCTTCCGTTAATGCATCGAGCTTCTGAACGGGAACAAATTGAAGGAAATAGTTTTTACCTTGTAATGCGTTTTTTAATTCTTCGAATAATTCTTTGTGAAGTCCTTTTTGGATTAAGATTTTATTCAATTCTTTATCCGCATTGACTGCCTCAATTACCGCTCGGATTCCAAAAATGATATCCTCACGCTCTTTGCGGTATTTTCTTTCTGTACGTTGTTCCATTAGATAAAATTAAACTCGAGTTCTACGTTGCCTTCGAGTGTTTTGGCAACCGGACATGCACGTCCAGCCATGATGACTTTCTTCTGTGTTAGGTCATCCCAATCATTTCCATTTAAGTCCATGTGTACGACTACTTTAGAAATCCGTCTTGGTCCAGCAGCCATGTGTTTTTCGATGCTTGCTTCACACGATGTAAATGGAATATCGTGCTCTTGACAATAAATCCCCATGATAGTCATCATACAAGAGGCCAAGGAAGTCGCCACTAAATCTGTCGGTGAAAATGCTTCACCCTTTCCATGATTGTCCACTGGAGCATCCGTGATGATCTTTGTGCCTGAAGCCAAATGCTCACAGGACGTTCGCAGATTGCCTAAGTATGAAATGCGCGCTGTTGCCATGCCGCAAAGGTACGCATATTATTCAAAAGCACAGGAGGGCATCTGTCTTAGTGCTTCACTTCCACAAATCCATGCTTCACGATGGGGTCAGCTCCCTCGAATTTTGCGTCAATGCGATAGAAATAGGTTCCTTCAGAAACGACATCACCTCCCGTGGTTTTTCCATTCCATCCACCTGCCGGATCATCGTATTCGTAAATCACATTGCCCCAACGATTCAAGATGGTACAATGAAAACTTTGGAGTCCAGAATATTGTACGAAAAAGATATTGTTTCCGACCGTTGAGGATAAGGAGATGATATTCGGAGCGACAATGTCACATGGTTTGAATCCAATCGTTGCAGTATCCGAAACGGAGTAACATTCATTTGATAAAGTAAAAATGTAATTTCCTGGTTGAGACGCTAATAGTGGAGTGGTGGCATTGGGAATGTTCCAAACGCCAAACAAGGTCGGAACATAATTCGCTTGTAATGTCCAGACATTGTTCATGGTCGAATCTTTCGCAGAATTCACTTGCAATGGATCCAAAGAATAGCTGGTTCCTTTACAGATGTTTGTGTCTGGTAATTCCGTGTAGATGTACGGAGGGAATTCAATCTGAGCAGTCAAGGTCTGATTACAGGCAATGTCTGTATAAGTGATGGTGTACACACCGGCGTAATTCGTTGTGATGTGCGGATTATCCGCCGTTGGGTCAGAAAAATGCAAACAAGTGTCCGCCGCTGTCCAAACACCTCCTAAGGAAGAACTTGTTCCGCTAACGTAGTAATTGTAATTACAAGCAAGTGTATCGATGTCAATGCTCGGTAAGTTGTACAATTGAATGCTTGTACTCGCGGAATGATTACAAACATTGTCAGTATACGTTAATTGATACGTTCCAGGAGTATTGGCTGTAATGCTTGGATTGGCACTTGTGTTGGATGGTGAAAAATTCAAAGTTCCACCACTTGGTGTCGTATACGTCCATGTTCCACCCGCGGCGTCACTGACAGTCCCACTCACATTGTAGGTCAAATTACATTGATTCACACTTGAAAAAATACTTGGATTAATCGGTAATGTGATTTGCGCAGAATGGGTTTGATTACACGTATTATCAGTAAATGTTACAGTGTAAGTTCCAGGAGCGGCAATGGAAATCAAAGGATTCAAATTGGTGTTGTTATCGAAGGAAACTTGATTGGAACTTGCGGTCCATGTCCCCCCTTGAGATTGGGTATTGGCAACTTGTAAACTTGGAGAACAAATAAGTGTATCCGTAAAAATGGATGAAGCGGCAGATCCAAAAATGGTAAACGTCGTATCTGTTGTACAGAATCCAGCAGAGTCCACCAAAGTAACGGTGTAAGTACCAAGAGGAATGTCAACTGAAAACAAACTATCTATTGCCGGGTTGGTTAATCCCCAGGTGATCGAAGAATAATACGGTTCATTCGGAACACTAATATTCGTGGAAGTATCCGGTGGACAATACGTCAGAACACCCTGAAGATTCACTGGAACAGGATTCATGACAATGATGGTGTCACTGATGTGCTTATAGCAACCGTTTTTACTCACCGTTACCCCATAAATTTGAGTGGAAGTAACTGCGCTGGTTTGCGTCATGGTAAAATCATCCCACAAATAGGTGTCGTAAGGTCCATTTGAAACACTTAAATCGACGTTCCCACAAGATCCCGTTCCTAATAAAACGGCTGAATCTAGGTTGTTTGCAATGGTATCTACTACGATGACGAACGTAAGTGCCGTCACACCTGGCGTTGGAACTGCGTTATCCGTAGCTGTCACGGTAACGGTGTAAGTTCCCATTGTTGCGAGACTTCCAATTGCCTCGAGAATGATTGAGCCCGTATTTCCAGGAATATTCGCTACTTGAGTAAGGGTGGAAAGTCCACCGTTTGTATAGGTGATGGTTGTCGTTTGATTTGCCTCCGGAGATAAAAAGTTGATGGCGAATTGTGCAGTGTCTCCCGCTGCACAAATTTTAAAGGTGTCACACGACGCAATTCCTTCTGGGATCGGAGGGATATTTCCGCTATTCGACGCGTCAAACGCAAAACTTTTGTAATCCAACCAACTGATTCCATCTGGATTCCCAAGTGCACCATCAAAATCCACCCCTGGATGATCGAATCGCGAAATTAAGAAGTAGGCAATCCCATCTCCTTTGTTTGCACCACATGTTGCTGGAATTCCGTAGAAACCATTGATTCCTTGTGAGGCAGATCCTGTTGTCCACTGCATGTCTTGGTAACAAAAAGCGACATTGCCTTGATCGATAACCGGATCGGAACCATTCGTAATAATGAGTTGAAAGGTATTTAATTTGTCTCCTTGCATGGAATAGTATCCAACATTCACCCAATTCACAAAAACAGCTGTTGGAGTGATTTTATACAACACTTGTCCATTTCCATTTCGGGTGTCTACATCCGCCCAAAATGGTGCGACAATCGCATTTCCTGTCGATGGAAAAGCTGTTGCACTAAACGTAGATAGTGGACCATTGAAGGTAATGTTTCCGTTATTGTTGATGTAAATGGAATTAAATGTTTGACCGTAAAGGTTGAAATTAAATGGAATTGGAATTAGTCCAGTAGAACCATCGTCGTTTGGTTGCATCGCCAGAATGTAGGAAGAATCCGGTGCAATATAACAATCACATGCATTTGATTTCGTAGTTGGATGAGGTTTCATAGCCGGTTTTCCCGTTACCTGTCCAATGGTATGATTTGGTTGAACCACCACATTCCCTAACTGACCGGATGCTTTTAATTTTTGATATAAAGGAGAGTCGGTGATGACCTGAGACAAAAATGTTTGTGAGATAAACAAACTGACGAAAAATAGTAGTTGCTTCATTGTACGGTTCGATTTAATGCTTTTTTAAGACTCAAAATGAAAAGGAAAGTTGCATGTTCACTCGAAATCTAATAGATGGCTAATTTACGAATTTTCAATGGAATCTTTAAAATCCTACTTTCGGTCGCAATGCATCCCTCCAATATTGTTGGAATAGTCGTAATTTTAGTGTTTTAAAAAGTGTTTTATTCTATGAAAAAATTAGTCTTTCTTTTCACAATTGTTTCTTCTGTTGCCGTATATGGACAGAAAAAAACAAGTGCCGCTGAGGTGGTGAAGCCACCTTATGATGCAGGAACGGTTGGTGCATTGTCCTTTCGTATGGTCGGACCAGCGTTGACTTCTGGACGAATTGTCGATATTGCTGTTCATCCGACTAACAAAGACTTATGGTACATCGCTGCAGCTTGTGGTGGAGTTTGGACAACGAACAATCATGGAATTACTTTTTCGCCCATCTTTGACGGATATGGGTCCTATTCGATTGCTTGTGTTGAGTTGGCACCATCGAATGCAAATACCGTTTGGGTCGGGACAGGTGAAAATAACAACCAACGTTCAGCTGCTTACGGTGATGGAGTATACAAGTCACTGGATGGAGGTAAGTCCTTTACAAACATGGGATTGAAGTCCTCAGAACATATTGGAAATATCATCGTTCATCCAACGGATGAGAATACCGTTTGGGTAGCGGCCTATGGTCCACTTTGGAGTAGCGGTGGTGAACGTGGTGTTTACAAGACAACCGATGGCGGTAAAACGTGGACAAGAACCTTGTTTGTCTCCGATAACACGGGAATTTCAGAGATTGCCATTGATCCAACAAATCCCAACATTTTATATGCGGCGGCACATCAGCGCAGAAGACATGAATGGACCTACATCGGTGGTGGTCCAGAATCAAATGTGTATAAATCCACGGATGGTGGTGTGACCTGGAGACCAATCAATGCCGGTTTACCGAAAGGGGATATGGGAAGAATAGGAATCGCTGTTTCACCGGTAGATGCCAATTTGATCTATGCCATCGTAGAAGCGCGCTATGGAAAAGCAGGAGTGTATAAGTCTACAAATAAGGGAGAGAATTGGAGTAAACAAAGCGATTTCAACACCAGTGGGAATTACTACCAAGAAATCATGTGTGACCCCTTAAATAAGAACAAAGTTTTCGCGATGGATACCTACATGCATCACACGGAAGATGGAGGTAAAACATTCAAGCCAACTGGAGAAACAAATAAACACGTTGATAATCATGCGATTTGGATTGACCCTGCGAATACTGATCACTGGTTGGTCGGATGCGATGGCGGATTGTACGAAACGTACACACATGCCAGAGAATGGAAATATTATGCGAATTTACCGATCATTCAATTTTACAAAGCGGTGACGGATAATGCCGCTCCATTTTACAATATTTATGGTGGAACTCAGGATAATAATTCCATGGGTGGACCAGCAGCAACAAACAATGCAGCCGGAATTTTGAATTCAGATTGGTTTATAACGAATGGGGGTGATGGCTTCGAATCTGCAACAGATTGGTCCAATCCAAACATAACTTATGCACAGGCTCAATATGGATGGATTGTACGTTACGATCGTGCTTCTGGAGAAAAAGTACCGATTCAACCAATGCCGGGAAAAGGTGAGCCTGCGTACCGTTGGAACTGGGATTCTCCCTTGATTGTGTCTTCGCACGATGCGTCAACGCTTTATTTTGCAGCAAATAAATTGTTTAAGTCAACAAACCGAGGAGATGATTGGCAAACCATTTCTCCAGATTTAACACAGCAGATCGACCGAAATGAAATTGAAGTAATGGATCAAGTGTGGACCATTGATGCCGTGATGAAGAACGCATCCACGACCATTTATGGAAACATCGTGGCCTTGGATGAATCTCTTGTGAAAAAAGGATTAATCTACGTTGGGACTGATGACGGACTCATACAAGTATCGGATAATGACGGGCAAACATGGACAAAATATGCGACTTTTACGGGCGTTCCTTCAAATGCCCGTGTGAACATGTTGACGGCTTCCTTGTACGACGAAAATACTGTCTTTGCGGTTTTCAATCCACAGCGAAATGGCGATTTCAAACCGTATGTTTTAAAATCAACGGACAAAGGAAAAACGTGGATGAACATCACCAGTAATCTACCCGTTCGTGGCAATTCATACTGCTTGAAACAAGACCACGTTGATGCGAATTTATTATTTGTTGGAACGGAATTCGGCGCCTACTTCACGACGGATGGTGGATTGAATTGGACAAAATTATCCGGTTTGCCAACAGTGGCTGTCTACGATTTAGACATTCAAAAAAGAGAGAATGATTTAGTAGCTGCGACTTTTGGACGAGGATTCTATGTCTTGGATAATTATTCGCCCCTACGATCTTTGAACAAAGCAAACTTGGATAAAAAAGCACATTTGTTCCCGGTGAAGGACGCCTTATCCTATGTTCCAGCTGATCCACTTGGCTTGGATGGCACAGGATTCCAAGGTCACAACATGTGGGCTTCCGAAAATCCTTCTTTTGGTGCGGTATTTACCTTATTCTTGAAAGATGAGTACAAATCGTTGAAAGATACACGCCAAGAAAAGGAACAAGCATTAGAGAAAGAAAAGAAAGATGTGTCTTATCCTTCCTTCGATGAACTGAAAAAAGAAGAATTAGAAGAAGCAGCAAAAATCATTTGGATTATTTCGGATGCGTCTGGAAAAGAAGTGCGTCGAATGGCTGGAAATCCGTCAAAAGGCATTAGTCGTACCGTTTGGAATTTACGTTCCAATGCAACAAACCCTATCGGTTCTGGAGGAAATGGTTTTCTAGTTGCACCTGGAACATATTACGTGAGTGTTTCCTTGGTGAAAAACGGAACAGTGGAAGAGTTGATTTCGAAAACAGCTTTCGAAGTGAAAGCACTGAACAACCAAACGCTTGTAGCTAAAAATCCTCAAGAATTGGCTTCATTCCGAGCGGAGGTTGCGGAATTAAACCGCAAAGTTTCTGGAGCGGGACGCTTAATGAATGAGACCAACGAGGAATTGGAATTGATGGAAAAAGCCTTGCTAAACTATCCAAATACCGATATGAGTTTATTGAAAGAAATCAAGGATTTGAAAGTCATGATGTACGACTGCAATGTACTAATGAATGGCGATGGAATTCGGGCAGCACATGAATTTGAAGTCGCTCCGAGTATTCAGTCCCGCTTGGGAATGGTGGAGTATCAATTGTACGACAACACCGCAGGAGTGAGCAACACGCACAAAGCGAACAAAGCCATTGTTGAGGCAGAATACACTGAGCTTCGTAGCAAATTGGATGAGGTCATCAAACGCGTACAGGTCCTTCAAACGAAATTGGAAGCTGTTCCAATCCCTTACACAAAATCAAAAGAAAACTGGAAAGAGGATTAAGCACTGAACGTATCGCGCATAAAAAAGCCCTTGACAAACTTGTCAAGGGCTTTTTTTATGTCTTACAATTGGAATTTATTCTCCAAATCGTTCAATTACTTGTTGTGTTACACCAGTGTTGGAGAATCCACCATCGTGGAATAAGTTTTGCATCGTCACGTATTTCGTTAAATCTGAGAACATCGTAATGCAATAATCAGCACACGCTAAAGCAGAGGCATTTCCTAGTGGTGACATTTGTTCAGAGAAATTAATAAATTCCTTGAATCCTTTGATTCCTTGACCAGCAGTTGTCACAGTTGGTGATTGAGAAATGGTGTTGACACGTACTTTTTTAGCGATTCCGTAATGGTAACCAAAGGAACGTGCAATCGATTCTAACAACGATTTCGCATCCGCCATGTCATTATAGTCTGGGAAGATGCGCTGTGCTGCGATGTAGGAAAGTGCAATGACTGATCCCCATTCGTTCATAGCGTCTTGTTTGTACAAAGTTGCCAATGTTTTGTGTAAAGAAATGGCAGATACATCCATCGATTGATTGTAGTAATTGTAATCGTTTTCGGTGTAATGTTTCCCTTTGCGCACATTTGGCGACATTCCGATGGAGTGCAATACAAAGTCAATTTTACCACCAAGAATTTCCTGTGCTTGTGTTACCAAATTGGTTAAATCCTCAATACTCGTTGCATCAGCAGGAATCACTTGACTTCCCGTTTCAGCAGCTAGGGCATTTATTTCACCCATGCGCATAGCAATTGGTGCGTTTGTTAAAACGAATGTTGCTCCTTCTTCGTGTGCACGTTGAGCGACTTTCCATGCAATGGACTGGTCGTTCAAAGCTCCAAAAATAATTCCTCTTTTTCCTTTCAGTAAGTTATTTGCCATTTATCTTTAATTTTAAACAAAAGTAATCAATCTTATTTTTCTAGTACGGATTTTAATTTTTTGAGTCCACCTTCAAGGTCCTTGCCAATCATTTCGTCCATCTTTAATAAATACGAAAGTGCATTCCATGGATAGGGTGAGGTCCCATCAAAACCCCAAATAACGCGCGTCTTATTGGCATTGATGCTACTGGTTTCAAAGAAGGCATCGTCCTCGTTTTCAAATGGAACCTTAAATCGAAGGTGCATGTCGATGCGCTCTCCTGGTGTTAGTTTGACAAGCTCCATGGAACCCGTTCCAACATTATCATCTTTACTTTCCCAAGCAGAAACAAAGCCAACAATTCCATCTGTACCAGTATATGTCTTTTTCATTTTTGGATCTTTCCGAGCCCAAACACTAAATTGATCTTGGTTTTTTAAGTATTTCAAATACTGATAAACACTGTCCTTTGGTAGGGAAACTTCTACACTACGTTCGATGTGGAATTTTTTTGGTGCAAAAACACCGACAATTAAGATGGCGGCTACTAAAGCCAAAATCAAAAGAAACAATCGTTTAATCCATTTCATAAGTCATTCATTTTGAACATTGTTACGCAATAATTGAAAAAAGGTTTACGCTTGCATTCTCAGGTACTTCTTCTCAGCCCAAAAAGTCCCGAAAGGAATAAAAGAAGCGATGAAAAGAATCAAGGATTTTCCAAAGGAAAATTGTTTCGTAAAAAAGAACTGTGCTAAGTATAGACAATAAGCAATAAAGAGTATGCCATGGATCCATCCAACGATTTTGTTTGGCCAAATCAGCTCAAATTGGTACTTTAAAACCATTGTAATTAGAAGTGCGATCCAAGAGAATCCTTCGGCAATCGCTATTTTTTGAAATTGTTGTAATCGGTTCATGTTCATTATTTTTTAAGTTGTAATTCTAGTTCTTTCAATTGATCTCTAAATCGAGCAGCCTCGATGAAATCAAGCTCCTTGGCTGCTTTTTCCATCGCTTTTTTGGTCGCTTTTAATCGGGCCTCAAGTTCTTTTGGATTTAAATAAGTCTGAACAGGTTCCGCAGCGAGTTGCGCCTGTGTTTCTTGCATGTATTTCAATTGACGACTAGCGGTGTCGCCATCGGCAACCTTGGTCGATTCCATGATTTTTTCCTTGGACTTATTTAAGGCCGTAGGCACGAGTCCATGCTCCAAATTATATGCGATTTGCAGGGCTCTTCTGCGTTCAGTTTCGGAAATCGTTCGACGCATAGAATCGGTGATCTTGTCTGCATACATTAAAACTTTTCCGTTGACATTTCGAGCAGCGCGTCCAACGGTTTGCACCAATGAGCGTTCATTGCGAAGGAATCCTTCTTTGTCTGCATCCAAAATAGCGACTAAAGAAACTTCCGGAAGATCGAGTCCTTCTCGTAATAAATTGACGCCAATCAATACATCGAAATCGCCAAGCCTCAATTGACGTAAAATCTCCACGCGTTCAATGGTGTCAATTTCACTGTGAATGTAGCGACAAAGAATACCGACTTTGTCCAAGTATTTTTGAAGTTCTTCCGCCATGCGCTTTGTCAAAGTAGTCACAAGGATGCGTTCCTTCACGGCAATGCGTTCCTGTATGGCAGCCATTAAATGGTCGATTTGATGTTTCGATGGATGTACTTCAATGATCGGGTCTAAAAGTCCTGTTGGACGAATGAGTTGTTCTACCATGATTCCTTGCGATCGCTGCATTTCATAGTCTGCAGGTGTTGCGGAAACGTAAATGGTATTGTTCAAAAATCCTTCAAATTCTTCAAACTTTAATGGACGATTGTCGATGGCTGCTTGCAAACGGAATCCATAATCAATTAAGTTCGTTTTACGTGCGCGATCACCAGCATACATTCCACGCACTTGTGGTAAGGTTACATGACTTTCGTCGATGACTAAAAGAAAATCGTCTGGGAAATAATCGAGCAAGCAGAAAGGACGCTCGCCGGGTTGACGTCGATCAAAATAGCGCGAGTAATTTTCAATGCCGGAACAATAACCCAATTCACGGATCATTTCAAGGTCGTAATTCACACGTTCATCCAATCGTTTGGCTTCTTCCAATTTACCAGCTTCTTTGAAGTTTTGAACTTGAACCACTAAGTCATCTTGGATTTGTTCGATGGCTTGACGAGTATTGTCCGGACTCGATACAAAAAGGTTAGCAGGAAAAATGTCAATTTCTTTAAAGGTTTCGATGCGTTCACTTGTTTCCGGGTCGATGGAAGAAATCGTTTCTATTTCGTCTCCCCAAAATCCAATGCGGATGGCATAATCGGCGTAAGCCAAAAAGATGTCGACAGTTTCACCCATCGCTCGGAACATGCCTCGTTCAAATTTATCCCCTGCACGTTGATAAAGATTTTCTACCAGTCTGAATAAAAACTTGTTTCGGGAAACGTTTTGTCCAACCGTCAAATGCAAAATGCTCTCTCGAAATTCCTGCGGATTCCCAATTCCATAGATACACGAAACAGAAGCGACAACGAGCACGTCCTTTCTTCCGGAAAGTAGAGCGGAGGTAGCTGACAACCGCAACTTTTCAATTTCATCGTTGATTTGAAGATCCTTTTCGATGTAAACGCCAGTTGTTGGGAGGTACGCTTCGGGTTGATAATAATCGTAATAGGATACAAAGTACTCAATGGAATTATTTGGGAAAAACTGCTTGAATTCGCCATATAGCTGCGCGGCAAGTGTTTTGTTATGTGATAAAATCAGTGTGGGACGCTGTAATTGTTGAACGACATTTGCGACGGTGAATGTTTTTCCACTACCTGTAACTCCGAGTAGTGTTTGGTCCGACACGCCAGCTTTCAATCCAGCAACTAATTGTCGAATCGCATCCGGTTGATCTCCGGTTGGTTGAAAGTCAGAAACGAGTTGAAATTCCATCACCACAAATGTAAACAATATCGCGATGTGTGATGGATTTTATCACTTTCTGTATATTTGTTTTATGGAACAAGAATGGATAGAAATAGAAGCAATGATTGAGGCGCCCATCCAAGCGGTTTGGGAGAAATGGACCTCAAGTGAACACATTCAAAAATGGAACTTCGCCCATGAATCATGGTGTTGTCCGGCGGCACAAATAGATTTGCGTGAAGAAGGTACATTTACCTATCGAATGGAGGCTGTGGACGGATCAGCAGGCTTTGATTTTCACGGCGTTTTTGATAGCGTTGAGGAACAAGAATTTTTAGCGATCACCCTTGGTGATGGTCGCAAATGGGAAATAGAGTTCGTGGATTTAGGACAGTCCACACACGTGACGGAACGATTTCATCCGGAATCGGTAAATCCTATTGACATGCAGCAAGCTGGATGGCAAGCGATTTTGAATCAATTTAAGTCGCATTGCGAAGGATAAAAAACAATGCATCCCGAGGTTGAAGCACATATTCGCTCGTTCCCT
>JAHEMQ010000061.1 GCA_024643555.1 Crocinitomicaceae bacterium
CTGCAACCATTGAAATCATGGAGCCAATCCTTCATGACACAGTTCCATTTGATGATTCCTTGCATTTTGAGGGGACAATTGTGGGCGATGGGACAATGTATGGGTATGAATTAAGTTACACTAATGCCCAAACGGGTGAGAAGTACCTCGATTTATCTTCAGAGGAGAAAGCAAAATCATATGCTTTTCATGAGCATTGGCACAATCAGGTGGCGGATACAACACAAGTGATTGTCAAAGCGATCGCTACACTGAATCACAAAGGAACAAAAACGGAGAAATTGGTTCAAGTCGTTTGTTTGCCACAGTAAGTCATCCATAAAAATAGGCGTCAATGGAATTTCATTGACGCTTTTTTTACTTTTGTTACAATTTAGAAATCAAACCATGTCCCATTCTTTGAAAAAAATACTTTTCATTTTTGCCATCATGCTTTTCAGTGCTGCCAATGCCCAAAACTGGGACATCAATTTATTGAAGGAAATCAATCTAGAACGAAATAAGTCTTTGGATCCGACTTTTAAATTCATCACAAATAGTGTCAGTCCAATGAGTATTGGAGCCCCCGTTGCCGTCTTGGGAATCGGAATCCTTCAAAAGGACAGCAGTTTAAAAAGCAAAGGTATCATCATGGTGGAGGCTTTGTGTGTGAACGCCCTGACAACCACTGCCTTGAAATTAGCGGTAAAACGAGATCGTCCGTTTGTGACCTATCCCTATTTGGATAAGCAAGCGGAAGCAGGATCCTATTCTTTTCCATCCGGACACACCTCGAGTGCGTTTGCATTGGCCACTTCCTTAAGCTTGGCGTTTCCGAAATGGTATGTTGTTGCGCCGTCGTACATGTATGCTTGCGCCGCTGGATATTCGCGCATGCATTTAGGTGTCCATTATCCGAGCGATGTACTCGCTGGTGCGATTGTTGGTGCTGGATCAGCGGTTTTGTCCCATTATTTACAAAGGAAAATAAAGTTTGATGGGAATAAAAAAAAGGCAGTGAAATTGTAAATTTCTCGATGTAAAGGAATAAAAAAATTATTCTTGTTTGTTTTCTAGATGTTTGAAAAAATCTTCCATTGAAATGTTGAAGTATTTTGTCAATGCATCTAATGTACTTATAGTGATGTTGAATTTTCTTGTTTCTATGCGTGCGATGTGAATTCCTGTGTCATTGTAAACATCCTCTTGAGTCAAGCCATTACTCTCTCTGAGTAGTTTCAATTTTAAAACTACTGCATCAATTAATTGTTGATTTTTTAGTTGTTCAGAACCCACGAACAAAGTGACGAATATGTAAGTGGAATTATAATGACAAATATGTCATTATTTGTATATTTGTATTTGAAATACAATAACAAAATATGTGTTTTAAATGAAAGGACTTGAAAAGGATTCCAAATGAAAAATTCTTATTTCCCATCATGATTAGAAGTAAGAAATTTCACCAATTTAATTTATGAATTGAATGTTATTAATCAAAGAAGATGAAAGCTACACTTAAAGTTAGTCATACCAAATATTACCAAAGGTTACTTCTTTTGTTTTTACTTGTCATATGCTGTTCAATAGGATTGTACTTTTTGATTTATAGTCAATTGTCTAGTTTAATTATTGGCATCGGATTATCAAGTTTACTTATTCCTTGGAGTTTTTTTTATGCCATTTCTGAACTCGATAAAACAAAAAAACAATTTCAAAAGATTACGTTTTTAGAGGATTACATGATTTTTGAACATTTACCAATGCAAGGTGGAGAGAAAGTTCAGGTAAAAATTAATTTCGAAAATATTAAAAGTGTGAAGCTAACAAAAAATGAGTTTCAAATATTACTTGTTCCGCGTTACGAATGGGTTGGTGTTGAATGTTCGTTCATTACTCCTAGTGGATATGTTCCGAGAAAACAGGTGTTTTCCTGGTGTTTCATTTCTCGATTAAAAAAGAAGATAATTTTAGATTGTTTAAAAGCTAGAAACATATGGATTGAAGATTCAACGGATCGTTTTAATTCCGATACTTGAAACAGATAAATGAATCTTAAAGATCGAGTCATGTCGTATTTTTATTGTGAAAAGAACTTGCGTTGTTGATTTATACTTTCATATGCGGCGAAAAAACACCTCATCTCTGTTATCAAAAGCTACTTCGAAACATCAATTTTCAACTTCTTTCCTTTGATCTTTTCTGGACGAATTTTTGCTAATAAATCGCGGATGTTTTTTCGCTTGACAGCAACATAGGAACTGAAATCTTGCACCGTGATCAAACCAATGTCCTCTTTGGACAAGCCTCCTTTTTGACCGAGAAAGCCAACAATGTCGATTTTATTGATTTTGTCTTTTTTTCCACCGCTGAAGTAGAGCGTGATCCAAGGACTCTCAACTGGTGCATTCATTTCTCTGGGAAGTTTGAATTCTTCTCTTGGTACCTTCAAATAATCTGGTGAGCGTTCATCCGGATTCAAAAACAAGTAAGAGGATCCATTCGCTTTCATGCGGGCCGTTCGACCATTGCGATGAATAAATGCTTCTTCGCTTTGAGGAAATTGAAAATGAACGACGTGTTGAATTTCTGGTATATCGAGTCCACGTGAACCTAAATCAGTGCAAATTAAGGTGTGAAAACTTCCATTTCTAAATTTAATCAATGCGCGTTCGCGTTCATCCTGTTCCATTCCACCATGATAGACAATGGCGTCATAACCATTTTCCTGTAAATACGAGCAAACGCTTTCGGTCGCTTCACGGAAATTACAAAAGACAATGCTTAATTCACCTTGGAAAGTACAGAGTAGATCGAATAAGCGTTCAAATTTGTTTTGATTGCGCACGGGAAATTTCCAAAAAGTAATGGATGGATCCTCAGCAAAAGCCAAATGGTTGATGATTTCTGGTTGATCAAAATCCAAATACGGAGGAAACTCTTTGTGTTCCGTGGCAGAAACCAGCGTTACTTTTTCTAAACATCGAAACGCTTCGTTGATGTAACTAATTTGGTCATCAAAACCAAACTCCAAGCATTTGTCGTATTCGTCCACCACAAATTGTTCTACCATGGAAAGGTCAATTGTTCCTCTCGAAATGTGGTCGCAAATGCGCCCAGGTGTGCCAATTAAAACGGCAGGTGCTTCTGTTAAACTCTTCTTTTCAGTAGAAATGGAGTGTCCGCCATAACACGTCAATACTTTTAAATTTGTTCGCATGGATCGCCAAACGTCTTCAATTTGAATCGCTAATTCGCGTGAAGGAGCCAAAATTAAGGCTTGAATGTGCTTCGCATTTGGATCCAAATTCAAAAACAAAGGAAGAAGAAAAGCAAACGTTTTACCGGATCCCGTTTGAGATAAGATGAGTATGTTTTTTGCCGCTCGACTTTTTTCGAGCGTTTCTTCTTGAATGGCGTTTAAGGATGGGAATCCAATGTTGGAAAGTACCGTGGAAATTTGATCGTGCGTTGGATTCATGTCACAAAGATACGCCTACTTCTGTGAATAAATCGCATTAAAACCAAACACCCATTCCAAAGTTAAGCTCGGCGCGAATTTTGGATGGTGCTTGTTGGTATTGAAAGATATGCTGGTTGTAGTTCGATAAAGTACGACATTCGATGCGTACAAAACTGTTTGGAATGGGTTTAAACTCAAATCCTGCCGTCAGACCGGCAATTTCAAGTCCAACAATGGCATGATTCTCATTCAACACTGGACCTGTCAGGATTTCATTCGGGTCATGAAACAATTCACCGCGCACATACGTCGCACATTTTGGATTAAACCTGTATTTACTTGCGATGAGTGAACTGAACATGTGTGCTGTTTCACCCGTGTTGGATAGGCAAGAGTGCGTTTGCAGTCCATAATTCGCTTCGATACCCAATACCCATTTACTTGACTTATAGGTCCAACAGAAATTATTGTAAAATCGAGTTTTTTTCAGGTTTTCTCCTGACGGGGATTCATCACACAGGATGTTTGAATAAGAAAAGCTTGCTTTTTTCGAAGGCGCAAAACTCATGGAGAATCCAAGTGCTTTGTTTCGATTGGTTTCCACAAATTGATTGAATGAATTGAAGGCATTCAATTGAAACGTCAGTCGGTCTGAATGTTGCCAAGTCAGTTTCGCACCACTCAAATAGTACGGTTCGAAATAGGTGGTCGTTGCTAAACTCATGGTAATATTCTCACGTGGTTGAATGGACTCCAATCCGATGTGTGTTCGAAAGAAACCCATGTCTAACCATAGTTTTTTGAATAGGTTAAATCCGAGGTTAGCTTCTTGTATGTAATTGTAGTCGCTGGACCAAGCTGCTTTAGGACAGTCACCGCCAAAGAGCGTAATTGTTGAACGAAACTTCGCAGAATTGTATTTTGCAGAAAGTTGAATCATGTTCAATCCAAATTGCTGATTGCGAGGACTAATTGTTGGGAATTTTTGAAAGCCATTTGAATTACTTGAATCGCTATAATGTGAATAGTATGCATCCACATATGCATTTACTTGCCATTTTCCAGTTGAATCAAATTCTTGCTGATAGGGATTGATTTTCGTTCCGTTAAAGGTTAAGTCTAAGCTGTCCTTGTGACCATGCAATCTGCCTTTTTGTGCGATTGAGTTTGCACCCAAAAAAACGAAGAAAAGTAAAAGCGCCCAATTTTTCATGGGTGAAAATTACGCATTTTCAGGAAATGATTTCTCCATCCATCATTTCAATGATTCGATCACTCTTTTTTGCGAAATCGTCATCATGGGTTACTGCGATGATGGTTTGTCCGTAGGTTCTGGTCAAATCTTGCAAGATGTCAAATACTAAATTGGTGTTTCTGCTATCTAGATTTCCAGTTGGTTCGTCGCCCATGATAATCAAAGGGTCATTGATTAAGGCTCTAGCAATAGCTACGCGCTGCTGTTGTCCGCCCGATAGTTTATTTGCTGGTTTCAGGGCTTGATCTTCCAGTCCGAGCATTTTTAATTTGTCGTAGGCGCGTGCTTCAATTTCTTTTTCTTCCAATTGATTGAGCTTCAAAGCGGGAATCATCACATTTTTTAAACACGAAAATTCGGGTAATAAGTAGTGAAATTGAAAGACAAAACCAATTTTTTGATTGCGGATTTGTGCAAGTTCGTCGATGCTCAATCCAGTCATTTTTTGATTGTCAATCCACAAAGCGCCACTATAATTTGTGTCCATTGTAGATAAAATATACAGTAGGGTAGATTTCCCACTTCCGGACTTGCCAATCATAGATAAGAATTCTCCTTTTTGAACTTCAAAGGAAATGTTTTTCAGCACTTGAAATTCAGTGGGGTCATAAAAGAATTTATTGACATTTTCGGTTTTAAGTACAGAACTCATTTTCTAAAGATTTCAACTGGATCTACTTTTGCGGCTTTTTTAGCTGGAATATAGCCTGCAAAAAAGGTGATAAAAAGGCCGATAAAGATACCCTGGGCATATTTTGTTGGTTCATAATCAATGGGGAAATAGCCAATGTCCCCTCCGAGGTACACTTTTTTCAAAAGAGTAATCATAATCGTGGACATTAGCACTCCGCCCATCACACCAATTACACCGATGCTTACAGCCTGTGTAACAAAAATACGAACAACATCTTTTCCTTTAAATCCCATGGCTTTTAAAATGGCAATGTCGTTTATTTTCTGGGAAACAGTCATATTCAGAATATTATAGATTCCGAACCCTGCAATCAGTAAAATGGTCAAGGAAACAAAGGTGATGATGATTTTACGCATTTTATTCGCGGCCATAAATGTTTCATTGGCACTTTTCCATCCTTCAGCTTTATAGCCTGTTATTTTCGATAGTTGAGCGGCAATGTCCTCCGCTTTTTCTTGGTCTTTCACGTTGACATGAATTTCCGTGATATAGGCATTTCCTTCTTTTAGCATTTGTTGCGAAGCAGCAATGTTGACGTAAGATTTCGATTTGTCAACGACGGAATTATTTGTTTTAAAAATTCCCATGACTTTAAATGTGCGATTCACCCCTTTCGATGAGGTAATATTGATGTTGTCATTCAGAAAGACATTCATTTTTTCGGCAATTCCACTGCCAATAATGATGCCGTTGGGATTGGAAGCTAAACGGTTAAAATCTCCTTCAACCATGAACGATTCAATGTGGTACATGCGATTGGCTTCTTCAGGAACAACACCGAATGCATTTCCAGGAATTTGAGTTCGGCCATTATTGTAGAAGACACTGCTCATCACTTGTGGACTCACTTCGACGACATCTGAATGTTGAGAAATTGTTTTCATGACCAACTGTGGATTCTCAATGGTATTTTGATTGGGGACTACAGTTGGATTGACAATTAAAAAAAACTTATTTTTTTCCTTTGGAAGTTCTTTACTGATTTCATCGTCTTTATATACGGTGATGTGCGAATTCACTCGAAAGATGGACTTATTCGAACTTTTATCAAATCCTACCAATAAACTATTCATGAAAATGTAAACCGACATTCCTAGCAATACACCAAGAATTCCAACAGCTGTTAATTTTCGATTGGATAAAATATAGGTTTTTGCGATCCCTGAATTAATGTTCATGGCTATGGTTTAAGGGGAACGAGAATGTCATTACGCTTTAATCCTGCTTTTACTTCCACATATTCAGATGAAATGATCCCAGGTTTAATTTTATGAGCTTGGTTCTCTCCTTTCAATTGCACGAGATTTCCATAGCCAAAATAGGAGCGAGGAATCACCAAGACGTTCTTTTTTTGAGCGACCAAAATGTTGGCTTCAAGTTGCGTTCCAAAAAGGACTTTATTCAAGGACCTGTTGAATTGCGCTTTGCATACGAAAGATTGCGTTTGTTCATTAAATGCAGAGAGTATTTCGGTGATTTGTGCTCTGATAACTTGCTGACTGTTGGTGTTCAAACGAATGTAAACGTGTTGACCTAACTTTATCTTGGCAATGCTTTTTTCATCTACGTTCAGCACTGCTTTAACATCCGATTGATTGGCCAAAACAGCGATCACATCTCCTTTTCGAACATAGTCTCCTTCTGCTTTTAATTTTTTGATCACCACACCTTCCTCAATCGCAATCACCTGGTTGTACGTTTCTTGAATCCGTGCATTGTTAAATTGCATTTCTGCGTTGATTAAATTTTGTTGGGCCTGAAGTTTTGCTTGTTGCAATTGCTTTTTAAGCGCTTGTAAGTTGCTGTAGGATGATTCTTGTGCAAGTTGCGCATTCTCAAATTCAACTTTAGATGCACCTTGGGCTTCATAAAGTTTTCGGAAACGAACAAATTGGAGTTGATCTTGCTTGTATTTTTCTTCCGCGAAAAGAATGGATTGTTCCAATTGTTGAACCAATGGAGCTGAATTGCTTGCATTTTCATTCGCAATGCTCAATTGTTGGGTGGCAGCATTTTGATTCGAACGATTCGTCGGGTTGTCTATTTGTGCCAGCACAGTGCCAGCCAAGCAATTGGAGCCGATTTCAAATCGAACATCTTTCAAAACGCCATCTGTTTGCGCGGTGATGTTATAAGCGTCTTCCCATTCAATGGAGCCAGATGCGAAAACCAACTCTTCAATGTCTTTTTTTAAGGGGTGAACTTCTTTTTCTGATTGACAAGAAAAAAGAATGAATATCATCATGAAAGCGATGAGTGAAATTCCGAAAATGCGGTTGTTCTGCATGCAGATTGGTTTAATCGTAAAGTATGGATAAATGTAAGATTTATTTGGTTTGTTGCATCGAAACACATTAGAATCAGGATAAAACATGACCTAGGTCACTTATCTTGTTTCGATTTTAAATCACCAATTTTCGAGAATCTCTTTATTTTTGTAAAAATTACCTTTCATGTATTCTGTCCGCCTAACCACTAAGGCTCATGGTAAAACCACCTTTCATTTGTTTCTATTTATTCTCGCATTGTCTTCTTTGTTGGTTTTTGAATTCGGCTGGAATTATGGCGTAATTTACGGTGTAAGTTCTTTTGTGCATGTCTTGATCGAATCGGGTTTGTATATCTCCAAATTACGCAAAGGCGAAATGTATTATGGTTCGTTTAAACTTCCGAAAATTCTAGAGATATTTCTTCGTTCCATGGTGGAAGGTCCTGCTTTTTGTGTTCCTGCATTTTTTATTGCGGACCATGTTGTTCAGGGTGATGTGCTCGAAGCGATTTGCATTGCCTTCCTGGTAGTTGGGTCGGCTTCATTTTACTTAGGTTGGTTTGATCGAAAACATAAAAACCAAGTCAGTTCTGAAAGTGAGTTGATCATAAGTCGAAGAGGGATGAATCAACCCAAAGGAATGATGTTATTAGCTTTCATTAATTCCATCTGCTTGGTCGTTATGGTATTATTACCTCAAGAACAGAAAGCACATGCATTCGCTTATTATTTCGCTTATGCTGGATTTGTTCTGTTGTTTTATTTGATTAATTACAAGCTTGGTGTTCGATACATTGAAGTGTATAATTCAGATATGAAGCGCTTTGAAAAACCAAGTTTAGGGATGCAAGTTGCTGGGCTGGTTTATGATAGTGCTTACGAAATGACTTTATTAATTTCTCCCGTTTATTGGCTCAGTTATTACTTAGGATTCCTTCATTGATTCGATTTCGGAATTGGCACCAATTTCTTTTGTTCTTCGTCCCAAACTTTTAAGGACAACATCGTCCAAACTTCTCCCAAGGGAATTAATCGATAGGGTAGTGTTTGTCCGAAGGCTTTTTGTGCTTCTGCTAATCTATAAAATGGAATGCCGGACATCAAGTGATGAATGTTGTGAAAAACGACATTTCCAGTCAACCAACAATACCATTTTGGTGCGTCGATGAAGGTCGAACCATAAAACGAAGCCTCTTGATAATTCCAATGCTCGTCTTTCTCCCAATACGTATCTTCAAATTGATGTTGTGCATAAAAGGTGTAAGAGGCCACGAAATAGAAGAATACCAAAGGGATGTAAAAGATGACCAATAGCTCTTTCCAAGTGAGAAATTGATGTAATTTCCATAATATCAGGACATATAAAACATCGTGAACTACAACGGAAACATTGGCTTTCCAATTGAATCTCGGATGAACAAAACGAAACATCAATCCCAAATTGATGGTTGGTGTGAGTGTAAAACGAATAAACTTTGAACGCATCATGCGATAAGCCATTTTTTTGAATCCGGAAGCTAACTGGTATTCCGCTTTGGTCATTGTCCAAATTTCCGGATTTAATGCACGTTTGTCCAAATTACCAACATTCAAATGGTGACTATGGTGAATGTACTTCCAAAGTGAATAGGGGATGAGGATGCCAAATCCCATGAGGTTACCTGCCAAATGATTGGCAATTTCCGTTCGGTAAAAACTACCATGTCCACAATCGTGTTCGATGACGTAACTCCGACACATGAACATGGTGCTAACGGGAATCGAAATGATTAGTCCCCAAGAAAAGTTCTGAAAGAAAAAATGACTGAGCCATAAACTGCTCCAGAGTAGAAGCAAAGTGGAGACAAAATGCCAATGCGCCAACGGAATGTTTTTCGCTGTGAAAGGCTTCAAAATGACAAGGGCTTTCTCAAATTCTTTCCGCTGTGTATGCATGGCTCTTTTTTATCCTGTCAAAAATATAAAATCTCAATGAGTCGACTTCTTTTCCTAAGAATAAATCCCAAGGAGGATAAAATAACTATCTTTAGATTACGAATAAAACCAATGACTAGTTCACACACCCTATATTTATTTGGTGGACAATTCTGTGATTTCTCTCCAAGTGAATGCTGGCAAGGTATTGTCGATGCTGAACAACGAAGAGCGTCACAATTTTGTCACATCGAAGATCAAACTTCCTTTGTGATTGTTAGATCTCAACTGCGCAAGGTTTTATCGCAATTTTCAGAATTAGCGGGAAGCGCGATTCAACTTATGAAAAGCCCATCTGGTAAAATCCATTTTAAGCAACGACCGGACATTCATTTCAATGTCGCTCATACCAAGGACGCCTTTGTGATTGCCTTGTCCATGGATTTTCCCGTAGGTGTGGATATTGAATCTGAGCATAGGGAAGTCCATGCATCAAAAATATCTTCTGTTTTATTGACGCCACGGGAACGAACCTTAATGGATGGCATGAAGGACGAAAAGGCGGTGAATCGGCTTCTTCTGAAGACATGGACACAAAAGGAAGCCTTGGTCAAATGTCTCGGATTAACCTTGGAAGAAGGCATGCAGAAATTTTCCTTAATTCACAAAAATGACCAGCGTGTTGTTCCTTTCTCAAACGAGGAGTCACTGCACAAAAATTGGTATCTTCAAACGGGGTCCTGGCTTCCGAATTATTTAATTTCGGTGGCCATGCAAGTGCCTGAAAATGCAGAAATATTCCTCAAAGCCGAAGTTTTTAACACATCCTTATTTTACTGTTCCTAATGAATACCATTTTTGAAAAGTTTAATCACTGCTTACAAGAGCATCCAGATCAATTGTTATATGTATTCTTGGATAAGCAAGGCAAAATAAAGGAATCCTATACGTATCGATCATTTGATGAAAAAACCAAAGTATTAGCAGGATATCTAAAGGAACGAAAGAATCTAGAGAAAGGAGATCGCATTCTGTTGGCGTATCCACCAGGACTAGAAATGATCTGTGCATTTTTTGCCTGTGCCCGCATTGGTTTGATTCCAGTACCGGTGTATCCACCCGCGAATCAAGGCTTCCATTCTTCCTTGCAAAAAATGAATTTTATTGCGGAGGATTGTGGTGCAGTGGCTGTACTAACAGATCGCACCTATTATTGGTCTATGCAAATAAACTTAACACGCAAGAAATTAGCGAAACTGAATTTTAAATCTGATACAGTATCCAAATTGGATTGGATTGTCAGTAGTGACGCTAGGTTTAAAGGAGCAAGTTCGTTTGTCGATGAAACATCCGAAGTTTTATTTATTCAATATACTTCTGGCTCGACCAATCAGCCCAAAGGAGTTATGGTAACGCACGAGAACATCATTTATAATGGGGAAATCGTGGTGGACCACAAACCCATCGGTGTTTCTTGGTTGCCGCAATACCATGACATGGGTCTCATTGGTTATTATTTGTTTTTTGCGATGAAAGGTGGGACAACTTATGGTTTTTCTCCCTTGGACTTTATCCAGCGACCTGCCTTGTGGTTTGAAACCATCACCAAATATAAAGGGACGGCCTCATCTGCACCAAATTTCGCCTACGAATATTGTCTTCGCCCAGGAAAAATTCCAGCCGAAGCATTTGCCTCTTTCGATTTAAGCTCACTGAAATTTTTAATGACCGCTGCAGAACCAATTCGGACCAAAACGTACGAGGCCTTTGTCTCCAAGTTTTCCCCTTTGGGATTAAATCCAAACAACTATTTTGCGGCCTATGGACTTGCGGAGTTTTCCTTAGCGGTGTCCAATTATGGAAGGAACATTGTCCAGGTGGATGCAGCAGCGCTTAGTCAAAACAAAGTGCGCCTTGTGGATGAAAAACAGCCATCAACAACGCTTCATTCCATCATGAGTTGTGGTCATATTTTAGGAGACACGAAGGTTAAAATTGTGTCCGTAAATTCAGAACCCGTGGAAGCGCAGGAAATGGAAGTTGGTGAGGTTTGGTTAACTGGTTCGAGTAAGTGCATGGGGTATTGGAATCAACCTGAACTGAGTCGAGGTCAGTTTAAAGCAAAACTTCCAAATTCGGAAGATGAATGGCTGAGGACGGGAGACCTTGGATTTATCTTAAATGAAGAGTTGTATATCTGTGGTCGTACAAAAGACATGATCATTGTTCGTGGATTAAACTACTATCCACATGACATCGAATTGTTGGTCGAACAAGACAAAAACATACGCAAAGGTTGTTCGGTCGCCTTTGCAATAGAAGAGAATGGACGAGAAAAGGTCGTGGTGATTGCCGAGTTGAAATCCGGAAAATCACAGGCATCAACGGATGAAATAAACCAACGGATACAGCAATATTTGGGTATTTTGGTGGATCATTTTACCTTCATTCCTGCAAGAAGTATTTCCAAAACGAGCTCTGGGAAAATCATGCGAAGTCAAATGAAACAGCGCTTTTTGAGCAACGATTTAAAGGTCGTTTCCGCTTTTTCGGTGGATGAAGTCGAAAGGAAAACCGGTCAGTCAGCCGAGGAAAACCAGGATGATTCTGGGTTTGTTGGTGGGCCTTTCGAACAACTGTTTAAAAAGTATAACTTGACCGGGATGGAAAGTGAATCGTTGGCTGATTTGGGTTTTGATTCGTTGCGTTTGGCGGAATTCGCTCATGACTTGAAAGAAACGATTCAAGGAGAAGGCTATACGGAATTAGCACAGGAAATTGATTTGCGACTCCTGCAGAAAATAGCAATGTCTGAGTTGTTTGAATTGGTCCAAGGACTCAACCAGTCTGTTCCCCAAGCGAAATTTCGTTTTAAAGCAGCGTTTCATCGGATTCACAAGGAATTTTCTTTGATCGAGCAAGAAATGATGCGATCAGATGCACAATTCGACTTGGCGAAAGAGTTGAATTGGAAACCAACTGCCTCACTGGCTGTCCTCGGAAAAGGAGTGTTTTTAACAGGTGCCACCGGATTTTTTGGACCATTTCTTTTACAAAGTATATTGTCGCAAACGGAAGATGATGTTTGGATTTTAGTGAGGGCAAGTACAGAAGAAGATGGACAAACCAAACTTCGTAAAGCATTTGAAACCATTCATCCAAGTGATTGGGAATGGGATCAATTTACAAAACGTACGCACATCGTTTTGGGTGATTTGTCTCAGTTGCATTTTGGTTTAACTCTTGAAGAATGGATGAAACTAGATGAATCCATTCATACGATCTATCACAATGGAGCACTTGTCAATTATTTGTTGGACTACGAATCCATGCGCGGTATCAATGTAGATGGAACAACGGAGGTACTTCGTCTCGCCATGGGAAAAGTGCCTAAATGCCTCAACCATATTTCTACCACCTTTATTTTTGGTTGGTCTGTCAAAGACACCTTGTTCGAAACAGATCGAAATGAAGAAATGGAGCGCTTGGATTTTGGCTATAGTCAAAGCAAATGGGTTTCAGAGCAATTGGTATTCAATGCCATGAAACATGGATTGAAAGCACGCGTTTTTCGTCCGGCACTGATTTCTCCTTCCATTCAAGGAGATGGTTATAATTTTGATATTTCCATTCGACTCCTTGCATTTATGTTGAATCATGGCATTGGCACCTTGGCGCAAAATCAAGTGAGTTTTACTCCCGCAAATCTCGGCGCACAAAACATTGTGGCAATTAGTCAGTTAAAGGAAAGTACCGGACTGACTTTTCATGTAACGCGCGATGCATTCGCTAGCATGAAGGACATCACAGACATTCTTGGACAATTGACAGGGAAATCCTTTCAAGAATTTTCCTTGAAGGATTTTGTACCGGAAGTGGTTGGCCGTTGTCAAAAAGAAGATTTGCTGTTTCCCTTGCTGAATTTTCTAGTGAAATCGGTCGAAAACATCGGGTCGATGGAATTCAAATTGTACAGCAACGCAAATTATCGTACATTTAGAATGGCATCTAAACATGGAATCAGTGATCCTAGTTTAGAAGAGGTCGTTCGTGGAATACTAACCTTTATGTTGAAACATCACATTGTGAGCATTGATTGATTTATGGCGCTTTCGAAAATAACCAATACACCTAATGTGCCGACATGGCAAGTCGCTTTGGATACACCAGACTTGTTGAATAGTCCTGTTCAAGTTTTTGAGAAATACCGAAAACAATTTGGAAACGTATTTTCATTTCGTTTTGGGGTTAAACGAACCATTGTAGTCGCGGATCCGGATTTGTTGAAACACGTGTTAAAAGACAATAACGACAATTACCATAAATCTCACATTCAAACGGAGCGATTTGTGGAGTTTCAAGGAATTGGTTTAACCAACAGCCATGGAGATTATTGGCACCGCCAACGTCGCTTATTAAGTATGGGATTCACCCGATCTCGTTTGACAGAAATTCTACCAATTCAATTGAAAGTTTTAGAAGATTTCATGAAGGGATTTGAAGCGGATGTAGCAAAAGGACCGGTCGATATTCATCGCCAAATGGTCATGTTTACATTGTTGTCCGTCGGAAAGTCGCTTTTTGGAAGTCAAATGAAAAAAGCGGAGCTTGAACAATTTGCAGATGCCATTGCCGAAGTGCAAGCTTATTTGGTTAAGAAAGTAGTGCAACCGTATTTATTTCCATGGTTTACTTTAACGGGTCAGGACAAAAAACATCATAAGATTCGCACTGATGGAGAACAAATTGTGATTGACTACATTGAAGAAAGAAGGAAGAGTAAAGACAAAGGATTTGATATTCTCCAATTGATATTGGATACTCCCTACAAGGACACTGGTGAGTTAATGGATGATGAAACGGTGAAAGTTGAAATCCTACAGTTGTTAATAGCGGGGAATGAAACGTCCACCACTGCTGCAACCTGGACCTTTTATCAACTTTCCAAACATCCAGAGCACGTGCTTAAAATACGCGCGGAAATTGAAGAAATATTTGGCGACGGCGAGGTGACTTATGCCAAACTTCACGACTTGAAATACCTCATCAATGTGTTAGATGAATCGATGCGCAATTACCCACCATTTTGGATGATTGATCGTGTTGCCCTTGCCGATGATGAATTCAATGGTGTGAAAATTCCAGCCGGAACAACGGTTGTTCCATACATTTATGGTGTCCACCACAATGAAACGGTTTGGCCTAATCCGAATGAGTTTGACCCCAGTCGATTTGAGGAGAAACACCATCCCTTTGCTTTTATTCCTTTCGGAGGTGGACCACGTGTATGTATTGGTCAAAACATGGCGCTTATGCAAATTCTATTAGTTTTGGCAACCATCATTCGAAAATTTGATTTTCAGGTGGTGAACCAACAAGAAATTGGCATTAAATCAATGATGTTGTTACGTCCAGATGGACCCATTCCCATGGAATTTAAAGCGATTTAATTCGCTTCATGGTAGTAGTGACCCCATTTTGATTTAAGTTGGCGTTCGATTTCCGATTTTTTTTCATAGTCGGCCTTGCGATGCGATTTGTTTCGGGTTAAAAAAGAGGCAAAATCCTCTGGGTGGAAGTGGCCCAACGAAAGCTTCTCATAGGAATTTCGTAATACATCTTCTGTGTTTTCTTGTAAAGATTCAAATGATACTTCAAACAATTGTCCTTCTGGAATAAGTGATTTTCCACTTTCGTAGTTCTTCATGACGTTAGGGTAGGTCCATAGGACTAATTCGGAAATTTCCTCTTTTGACAACTGTTGTAAACTGTTTTCACGTTGAATGGCATCCCACAGATACAGGCTTGAATGATATACATCATAGGAATCGCGCGAAAGATAAATGAAAGATGCCTTCGGGTAGCATTGTAAAAGTGCTTGAATGCGAGCGGTATCTCCGGGTGATTTAACGACGACGCGTTTATTTTTTGATTGAAAAGAAATTTTGCGAATGATGTATTCATAATCAGACAAATCGAGTTGTTCACTTTCCATGAAAACCATTGTTTGCATCCATCGTTTATATTGTTTGGGAAACAAATGTGCCCAAGTGTAAGCTTGTGAACTTCCTAGGGAACAGAGTGCTGTATCAAATTCACCACTGAGATTGAAATCCAAATTCGTGCGTTGAAATGAATAACGAATTTTAAAGAATTTGGAGACGCGATTTAGAATGGGATTGAGCCAGGATTCAGTCCAAATGAAATGATCGGAAAATAGCATTCGGTATAACGTCATGGTAGTGAATCGCTTATCCTGATGAAATAGGTTTTGTACATGGGAAGTTCCGCTGCGCCAATGCCCAAGGATAAAAATTGGATCTTCCTTCAATACATGTCGTTGAATGCGCTTTTCAAAAAGGAGTACTTCCACCAGGCGCAAGGGCTCCATCAAAATGAAACGAAGAAGGTATACGAAGAATAAGAGAATCCTTCGAAAGGAAATGCCACCCAGGTGCATGGTTTGACCTAAAAAAACAAAGAGTGGAAAAAAGGGAATGTAGCGTTTCATTTGTATTGAATGGTTGAAAGTAAGGATTATTTTCGCGATTTAAACCTGAAAAAAATCCTTATTTTTGATTGTAATCAAGAAGCATAGATTCATGACACAGTTTTCAGCTCACTTTCAGAAAGATGCTGCCTTCGGCGAAACCGTACGAAAGCGTGTTTTCGATTTCATGAAAGAAAACAAGTTGTCAAAACGTGCGAACGTTGGGATGATTGCAAAAACATGCTTGCTATTCGCTGCTTATGTGCTCCTTTTTCTTGGAATACTTTGGAATCCGTTTCAATCGATTGCATGGATGTTTCTTTCCTATGGAATCTTGGGTCTTTTACTTGGAGTCATAGGTATGAATATTATGCACGATAAGGTTCATGGCGCCTATTCGGAAAATTCATTTTGGAACCTTCTGCTCGAAATTCCCATTTTTTTGATTGGTCTCGAATCGAGCATATGGCACATTGAACACAATATTTTGCATCATAATTTCACGAATGTCGAAGGAATGGATCACGACATTCATCACCGATATGTTTTTCGTTTTTCAGAAAATCAGCCAAAGCGATGGTTTCATCGGTATCAACATTTATATGCGCCATACATTTATGGATTGTTGCTTTTCGAATGGCTTACTGTAAAGGATTTTGTGAAGGTGATTCAATATCGAAAAAGGAACTTGATCTCTTCCAATGGAAGGGCTACTCGTTTGTTTATTCAAATTCTACTCAAGAAATCGGCTTTTCATTTCATCTTTTTAGGAGTTCCTTTGTTGGTTTTAACGTTTCATCATTGGTGGATAATCCTCGCTTATGGAAGCATGCTGGTGTGCGGTGGATTCTTTATGACGATGGTGTTTCAATTGGCACACATTGTTCCTGATGTTCGTTTCATTCCAAATAATCAAGCAAGTATTGAAGAAAATTGGTTTGTTTACCAACTTCAAACAACCTCCAATTTTGCTCCTCAACAGTCTGTTGTAACGAAAGTCATTGGTGGACTAAACTACCAGATTGAACATCATTTGTTTCCATCGATTTGCCATGTGAATTATCCGCTCATTGCACCAATTGTCAAGCAGACGGCTGAAGAGTTTTCAGTTCCGTATTATTGTTTACCAACAGTTGGGTCAGCGATTCGTGCCCATTTTCGATTATTGAAAACGCTAGGAGAATAATTTATTCCTTGATGAATTTGAACTGACGAATTTCCCCTGATTCGGATTCCGTTCGACAAACATACAGACCATTTTCCAACTGCGAAACATCCATTTTTTCTGTAGTCATATCTTTCTTAACCAGCATAATTTCACCTGTTAGTGAGACAACTTGAATGGAAATGATATCTTTTTCATGAACAATTGACAATTCGTTTTGAACCGGATTCGGGTAAAGTTTCATGTCATTCGTTTGAATCGTTTCGATTCCAGTAACTACATTGTGAAACAAAACATTGTCCACGTATACAACACCACTTCCTGTTGGATTTCCGGAAAAAATCAATTGTGCAATGTGATTGTTGGATGCTAGGTTCACGAAGTTTGTCAAAGGAATATCCAGGGTTATCCAAGATTCCAAGGTGGGTATGAAGGGCAATTCGTATTCTGAATCGTCACCACCTGCATAGGACAAATCATTGCCGAAGTCTACTAGTTTGACGCGGAATTCAGTCATGTTGGCTGTCCAGACATTTAAGTACAAATGAGTCATATTTGAAACATTTAACAGATTACTTCCTGTCGTTTCCACACCGACAAAATTGAGTGAACTGTATTTTTTTGTATCGTTTCCTTGAATTTGAATGTCGTTTAAGGTCCCTTGTGACCAAGCAGTTTGCCAAGTGTTCACAGGGACATCAGTATAAACATTACTGAACATGGAAATCACGTCGTTCGCTAGGAAGTTTGGATCGGGTGCAGGGGTCATGGGGGTTGCTAAGGGTGGACCTTGAACTCCAAAAGTGATGTTGTCAAAATAACAAATATTTGTCGATGTTCTGTTTTGGAAATCCGGAAAAATAATCACTTGGTCAATGCCGCTTGAAGAAGGTAAGCCAAGGATCGGAGTGAAGTCGAATGTTAACTCTTCCCATTGATTGATTAAAGTATTTGCTACCAATAACTCTCCGGTTGAGGCGCCGGCAGCCGTAGCAAATTTGATTCCCACATTGCTAATTACAGGTTTGTATACCATGATCTTTACAATGCAATTGTTTGGATTCAAGGTAAATGTTCCGAGGTCCAAGGCATGTGCGCTTTCAACACCAGCGTAGGGCATTCCACCTTGAAGTGCTGTGAATTTTGCAGCTCTGCTTGAACTGTTGATGCCAGTCTGATCTGGATTCCCAACGATTTCTAATGGTGGATTCCCAACATTTTCAAATACAGTCCATGTCCATGTTAATCCAAATTCTCCTGGCTCGAAACTGATGGGGCCATTTTGTGAAATGGAAATGAAGGTGTTGAATAATAAGATGAACAGGATCGAAGAACGCATGGGGTATGTTTTGGTTAAAAGTACAATAATTATTTCATTAATTGAACTTTACCTTGGCCCATACAAGAATTTCTTTCCTAGAACTCAAATTCACCTAGGTCTATAACGTCATCTGTAACGTTTAATCTTCGTGTAATTTCTCGTTTGTATTGCAGACTAGTTCCATATTGCTTAAATAATTGCACGCTTAAAGTCGCTTTGCCATTGACGGTCGGACGATGGTCGCCATAATAATGGGCTTGAATGCGGTAACTTCCATGTTTTGCAGCGCGTATCATGTATTCTTCTGGTCCATATCCTTGTGTGAAATCATTGGAAATGCGTCCACCATTTTGAGTGAGTGGATACGAATACATGCATTTTTCTCCATCTGGTTCAGTAATCCATAAATCTACATCGGTATCATCTGTATCCCAATTGAGTACAATGCGAATATCTACAGGCATCTTACGAATAAACGCTTTGTCGATATAGTCGTACTTTAGGTTTCTCGGATGACTAGAAATGATGTTATTGATTTCGTTCAAGGCGATGCAATGAATTCCAGCAAAGCGTCCATCATATGGTTCTTTGACTACTTTGTATAAATAGCGAATGGCTTCGTTGTAATTTCCAGTTTGTTCGAATGCGAGTCCAAGATCACGGTAGGACTGTGGTTCCTCTGGTCGAAGTTCAATCAGGTGTTTGAAAAGCGCTAATGCCAATTTCTTTTCACCTAGTTGCAAGAATCGTTGAGCAACAATGCGAAGTAAGCTGTGATTTTCCATGTCCAATTCGGCAATATTCGAAAGAACACGAATTCCCTCAGTATAGTGCTTCTTGTATATAAAGTAATCGCTCACGTCTAAATAAAAGGAAGGTTGACTCGCATACTTTTTACGTTCTTCCAAATAAACAGAATAGGCTTTGGTAAGTGGAACGTTTTTAATTCGTTTCATATATGGAGACTTGGGGTCCCATGCTTTCACGCGTAATGAACCTCGTTCAGAAACGTTTGGACCTGCACATCCATTTACATTTGTTACCGTTAAATTGTAAGTGCCAGCGGTAGTCAATGAACTTGTCATTCCGTCTGAATTAAAAGCTGTCCAGGAAAAACTCGTTGCTCCACTAGACGCGTTTAAAAGATATCCGGATGATAATTGGATATCTGCTCCTAAACGAACACTATCCATTTCGATCGTTGCTATATCCTCATTTGCGACAACCGGTGGAAGGAACGCCGTCGTTTGTTCGCTGGAATTCGCGGAGACATGTGGATGTGGTGGTAGAGGCATGGAATACGCATCACTTGAACCTTCGACCACATGTTCTATTACTGAACCATCCTCAGGCATCGGTGGACGAACTGAAGTAGATCGATTTCTTTTTTTCTTTACTTCTTTTTGATTTGTTCTCCACCAAGCTTGTTGCGCTTTCCACTCGGTTTTAATACTTTTCAAATGGTTGAAACTGCTCATTCTTTCTTCTTTATCTGCAGCTTTCAATTGCTTGAAATATTCCTTTTGTAAACCTTTAGGAGGTAAAATACGGTGTTGAACATAGTCCTCCACGCGATCGAGAATTAATAAGGAAGAAAAATCAGATACCAACCGGTATTTTAAACCTGTTTCTAGAATTTGTTCTTCGTTTTGTTTTGAATTCTCTTGCAATTCGTTTAGCTGATGAATCGCCCACATTTTTTCCAAGTTGGCATGGGCTTTTTGTTTGTTTAATTCTAAGGGAATGCGTGTTTTCAACAAGACTTTTGCTCCGATTCCGAATTTCGCTGTAACGAAAGGGCGTAGCTCCTTCATTCTTCCGGAAACAGAAAGAATACCGTTGGTTCCTAAACCAGTACTTGGATAAAAGTTTTCAAGCGCTGGATCTTCCTCAAAGCCCATGAAGTGAAGGGATTGGGAATTTAAACGTTCCAAGGCCTCTTGTTCACTTAAGGTACAAAGATCAATGAATTCACCGTGCGAAGTGCGTGAAAGATTCTTTAGGAAACCGTTATCGGATTTAATCGCACTTTGAATGCAATAGATTTCTTTTGTTGTTTTTGGACTTAAACTACTTCCTAAGTTTTGAAGTCCATCCGTAAAGAGTAAGATTTCTTCGCCCTTACAGGAATTCCATGGAAGTTGATTCAAGGTCGTTCCACCGTCATATTCCAATTGTTTAATGACTTGAATGAAGTCCTTACTATTTCCATTTTTAATGTGAAATGTTTGACCAGCCAGTGCTTTGAAACCGAAGGGAATGAATTCTACTTCGCCATTTTTTATCGTGCTCAAATACTTTTTCAACAAGCGTATTTCCTTGGTTATTTGTGAAATTAATCTGGAACTAGAAACGTCCCATAGGACAGTGATTTTCTTCCTTGGCTTTTTACGCGCATATTTCTGAGGTACTTGGAGATTTGTATGAAAGAAAATTCCATTCTTTTTTTCCTCACAAGCGGCAAGCGTTTCAAATCGACGATTCGGAAGCTGAATCAGGATTGGTTTGTTCGCTAAAAATTGTTTTTCACGAAGGGAAGCTTTATATATAGCGGAGGTTTCGGACAAATTGAAATTGTCTGCGCATGAACGAATAATGTTCGGATTTTCTGCGGCGCCAACAATGGAAAGTTGATAGGAAAACACAGGGATTTTCTCCTTAAAATAGAGAGGTAGGTAGTAATATGCATGTTTGACATCCATTGCTAACTCATGCATGTATTCAATGACAATGTGCTTACTTCCCTTTGATGGAACAGGGAAAACTCGTAGTTTGAAATTGTTTCCTTGCGTTTTTTCAATCAAGCCGGGATCAATTCCTTGTCGAACTGTAGCTTCATATGCCATGCGCGCTTTCACTTTTTCAACGGCTACTCCGGGTCTCATTTCACCATTGACGTCCATCGCAAAATAGGAGATGGTTTGCCCGTCTGCCAGAGGAAATTGCAACTCTGCTTCCAAGTCGCGGTTTTGATCATTGTAAAAATGCATGTCGTAGC
>JAHEMQ010000064.1:0-4142 GCA_024643555.1 Crocinitomicaceae bacterium
TAAAGTCCACTTTTCAAATCATCTCACCTTTTTTTTGAATTTGGAACCAACTTCCGAACTATTTTCGTATCTTCAACTATATGAGCTCCAAATTGAATCAAACTGACCGAACCCCTGCTGAATTTACAGAACAATTTATCAATCAAACCAATCAAACGATCTTTTTGACAGGAAAAGCGGGTACTGGCAAAACAACCTTGCTTCGAAAAATCATGGAGTCTACGCATAAAAATGCGGTCATCGTTGCGCCAACTGGTATCGCTGCCCTGAATGCAGGCGGAGTGACCATCCATTCTTTTTTTCAATTGCCCTTTGCCGGATTTATCCCGGAATTTGGCGTCAAAGCCTCTTTCACGGAATCCGTTAAGTTCGAAACAAAGGACACCTTGACGCGGCATTTTTCAATGAATAAAACGCGTCTGAAGATCATTCGAAACATTGAACTTTTAATCATTGATGAAGTCAGTATGTTGCGGGCCGATTTGTTGGATGCCATGGATTGGACCTTGCGAAATGTGAGGAGAATAAACGAGCCATTTGGAGGTTTGCAGGTACTGTTTATCGGGGACCTGTTGCAATTACCTCCCGTGGTAAAACAAGAGGAATGGCAGGTGCTTCGATCCTATTACGAAGGGGTGTTCTTTTTTCATGCAAGAGTTTTAAAAGAAATCCAATCTTTATACATTGAACTTTCTACCATCTTTCGTCAACAAGATCAAGCATTCATTCAAGTGTTAAACAACCTTCGAAACAATGAAATTTCAGAAGGTGATGTGCGGGTTTTAAATCAATATGTGAAACCTGACTTTGATGCATCCAAGGAAGAAGGGTACATTACCTTAACTACGCACAATTCGAAGGCTGACGAAATGAATTCGAAGGCATTACAGGCCTTGCCAGGAAAGAAAATGAGTTTCGATGCGGAAATTACGGGCGATTATCCCAAACACCTTTTTCCTTTGGAGGAAACCCTCGAGCTGAAGCTAAATGCGCAAGTCATGTTCGTGAAGAATGATCTATCCTTGGATAAAAACTATTTCAATGGGAAAATGGGGAAAATTGAGTCACTCAGTGAACAAGAAATCACTGTTTTTTTTCCTGAGGAAAAGAAGCGTATTCGCGTCGAAAAATTTGAATGGACAAACATTCGCTATGCATTGAATGAAGCAACTGGCGAGGTGAAGGAAGAGGTACTGGGAACCTTTGTCCATTATCCATTGAAATTGGCTTGGGCCATTACGGTTCACAAAAGTCAAGGTCTGACCTTCGATAAAGCGGTTTTGGATGTGTCCGATGTGTTCGCTCCCGGACAGGCCTATGTGGCACTCTCGCGCTTGCGATCGTTACAAGGACTTGTATTGTTGAAGCCAATGCGCATGAATGGACTTTCCAACGACCAGCAAGTGGTGGCGTTTAGTCAACAAAAAGCATCGGAGGACTTACTTCCCAATTTCCTTGCGCAAAGTACCATGAATTTTTTATTGCAATCTTTGAAACAGGCCTTTGACTGGTATGAACTTGGTTCGAAGTGGGGAAGTCATGAAGCGAGTTATCAAATGCTTGGCGTAAAAAGTGAAAAGGCAAAGAATAAAGCTTGGGCGACCCTTCAAAATCAACTGATTCAGTCAACTTTAGATCCTGCTCGGAAGTTCTGTCGTCAATTAGAACTGCAATTTCAATCGGGTACATTTGAATTGACTTTTATCAACGAACGTGTTCAAGCGGCTTACCAGTATTTTTTCAAATTGCTGGACGATGTTCTTACTTCCAATTTAAGGAAAATTGGAGAGTTGAGTCGAGTGCGTAAAACCAAGCAATATGCGGAGGAATTAGAAGAGTTGGATGAATTGTTGCTAGAGACTATTTTACGCATCAAAAAAGTACGCATCCTGGTGGAAACCTTATCCGCTGGAAAAGAAGTGACAAAATCCTTTTTGGATGTGCCCGAAATCACCAATTATCGTTTGAGTAAAATCGCCATGATCAAACAAGAACTAAAGAACACCCCTTCACTATTGGATGATCCAGAGGAAACGTTCGATGAGTTGTTTACAAAAACGAGTAAGAAATTAGACGTCTCGAAGAAGGAAAAGAAATCAACGTATGAGCAAACCCTTGAGTTACTCGAAAATGGTATGGATGCTAGCGAAATTGCTCAGAAGAGGCAATTGTCTTTACAAACCATCGCGAGTCACTTTGCTGTATTGATTCGTTCAGAAAAAATCGAATTAAAGGATGTCATGAGTGAAAAACGCATCCACGAATTGGCAACAATGTTCGATGGATTTGAAGGGACTTCATTGACTCCATTGAAGGAAAAATTAGGAAACAAAGCCACATGGGATGAACTCAAGCTTTATCAAGCTTATACACAAGTGTCATAGGCTTCGCGGTGAAGCCAATTTGCCATTCCTTAAAATCATTCATTGTCCTTAGTTCTTTATGAATCGAATTGGAACAGGGACTTGATTGATGTGCAGTAAATACAATCCAGCATTCAAGTTTTTCAGTGAAATGCTGTCGTTGACTTCGTCAATTTGACCACTTAGGACCAAACGCCCCTTGCCGTCAAACAGTTGAAAGTTCACTTGCTCCATGAACGAGGATTCGATGTAAAGCACATCTGAACATGGATTTGGGTAGACACGAACCATTGTTTCTTGATTTTCCACAAGGGAGGCATCTGTAACAGCAACACAATTACTTGTGGACGTGCAGTTTCCTTGAGTAATAACCACAGCATAGTTTCCACTCGTTGTGGCTGTAAAGAATTGGTTGACAGCTCCTGGAATGGCTGTATTATTTGCATCGCAGTCCACCCATTGGTAAGTGGTTCCTTGGGTCGTATTGTTCGCTGATAAGGTCATTCCAGATACGGAAGTACTGGCGTCCACTGTAACGATTGTTAAATTCAAAAAGGCTGTCTGACAATTGTTTGTTGCTCCTTGGTAAATTCCAGAAGTAGTATAGGTATTTCCATTCCAGACGTAGTCAGAGCAGGAGCTTACCGTTAATGTGTCGCTTGTACTTTGCGTAATGCTTAAATCCAAATAGGCGGTAACACAATTGGTCGTTTGACCTGGATAAATACCAGAACTTGTATAGGTGGTTCCATTCCAAGTGTAGGAATCACAAGACGAAGCGATGGTCGTATCACTGGAACTTGGCGTAATGGTCAAATCAAGAATCTCTGTGACGCAATTCACAGTTGGACCAGTATAAACGCCACTTGCAGTATAGGTTGTGCCATTCCATGTGTATGAACCACATTCCACGACACTTAAATTGTGAATTGTACTTGGAGTTATGTTTAGATTGAGGTAATGTGTGACACAGTTTGTTGTTGGACCAGCGAAAAGCCCAGTGATCGGATATGTATTCCCATTCCATGAATAGGGCCCACAGCTATTGACTGTCAAGGTGTCCACAATTCCGGGTGTGATGGTTAAGTTCAAGGTAACCAAAGAATCTCCCCCAGCTACATTGGTTAAGAGATAGGTTGCCGAATTGTTGTTCGACGTGTAGGTCACATTATCAATCCAAGTATATGAATTACAAGCTGTAACAACTGCCGTTCCGGTGTTGTTTAGTAAGGGAACGCTTTGCGCGTAGATTTTAGATCCACCCGTTGCTTTTGTTTCGATAAAGGTAGCGACCACTTTTCCGTTTGTCGATTTCGAGAAGAAGATCCGTTTCTTGCTCGCAAGGTAGGTCCCCATGGGTTTTGTTTCATAGGGCCAAGCGAAAGATCCATTCGCAGTCAGCATACATGCGTGCAAGGTCGTTGGCGTTCCACCATTATCGAAGCCACTTTTCATGAGAAATACGGGTAGTCCATTTACCAGTTGAAGATCGCCGGAATTGACTTTCCATGTTCCAATAGCGTAAATCATTTTTGCCGTATCTGAAAATTGTCGGTCCCCCGTTAATTTGTCAAATTTTTGAATGTAGACTCCGTAGTCACTTTGTGCAGAATTGGTGTAATTACAAATGGACCAGACATAAGGCGAGCCCGTCGAAAAGGCCACTTTTGTATCCATTTCATTGCGCGTTGTGGTCACATCGAAGTCTTTTCCATTGATTCCCCAGGGTAAAGTACCATCCGAATTGATGCGTTGCAAGTACGAATCGAAATGTGTTCC
>JAHEMQ010000064.1:4242-21361 GCA_024643555.1 Crocinitomicaceae bacterium
GTACTCATGGACATTGTATTACTTACTAACACACCGTCAGGTCCAAGGAGTTTGACACCTTGCGGACTCATCACTTGCATACGAAGTTCATAGTTGACAGGAGCATTTACTACTTTCCAAAATACGGAAACGGTTTTTCCATTCGCTGTTCCAAGTACTTTCATGTCATCTGAATTGGAGGTCGCAACTTCGGTGTTTACATCCGTCAGTGGTGTCCATTGAGCGTGCATGGTAAAAGATGCCGCAAGAACACAAAGTAATAACTTAATTTTCATCCTGTTAATTTTTAGGAAAGGTACATAAAATTGGAAAAAGCAAGGCGTTTTTAACTTTTTTGTGACAGCTCATTACATCAATCTCCTTTTGAAATGCAACTAATCCAAAAGTCCGGCGTCTGAAAAAATGAATTCCAATCTAAACACTTTTATAATGACTAAAAAATTTGTTTTTTCCTTCTTTCTTGTCCTTCTTTCAAGATCATTTGACGCGCAGGTAAATGCCATTAATTTAATGTACAATTCAATCCCTGGAATTGGATGTCATTCCAATATGTCGGTATGTACCACTACCGGATCCTTGCCGGAATCGGGTGCGCAAATTCATGTGGATTGGATGGATGGAAGTAGTGATGATATGACTGTGTTTTCGGCGCCAAATAGTCAGAATTGTTATGTGTTTGAGCACGATTATAGTCAGGCTGGAATTTACAATGCGCTTGTGACGGTGACCAGTGGGACATCCGGACAAGTAGCTGGAACTTCGAGCATAGAATGGGTGATCACAAATACGAGTAACTGCGGATATTTCAATGTGATTTCCATGTTGAATCCAACCGCAAGTTTTTTGTCGAATGTACCTTATGACGTAACAAATAGCGCTGGCATTACTTCAACGATTTATCCACAAAATTCATTTGGAAATGCCTATTACACGGAGCTTGATGTGTCAGGAGCGCCTTATACGGTTGGGATTAGCGCCTCTTGGTTACAAAATCATGGATACATCCAAACATCGGCAGACTTTACAATTTCAACTTTTGACGCAACTGGACACGCTTTGGGTGTTCCTATGAACATGACCTTGGAATGTGCAGGAAATGGTTTGACTCCCGACCTTGAAATTTCCTCTGCTGCGGCCTTTCAATTTTTAGCACCGTTGCAACATGGGAATGTCAGTGTTCAGGTGTGTAATGTTTCTTGTGGTAATTACGCCAATAGTGTGATTAAAATAGCGATTCCTTCGGGAGTTAATCCCGATTTAACTGGAGTTTCGAATGCAGTATTTGTCAATGATACAGTAACGATTTTAGAGGCCTATTTATCAGGGTGTCAGACATACTATTTCCCCTGTAGTTTTGCGGGAAATACGCCGGCTGGGACTTTATTCCCTTTTTCGGTTAGCGTTTCAGCACAAGGAGAGTTGGATGTACAATTTAATCAAGCCACTTTTGCTGCAACCGTTTTAAATTCTTACGACCCGAACGACAAGCAATGTAACTTACCGACTTACATTCAGCCAGATGTTCAGGAAGTATTGGAGTATACCGTTCGTTTTCAAAATGATGGCAATTATCCGGCCTTAAATGTCGTAGTGCGCGACACCATTTCTCCCAATCTTGATTTAACGACCTTCCGATTTATTGGATCCAAACATCCAGTTAGTTATTCCATCAATCCAACTTCGCGAGAAATTGTTTTTCGTTTTAGCGGTATTCAACTGCTATCTTCGGTGGATAGTTTGGAAGGAAGTCAAGGATTTTTCACTTATTCCATCAAAGAACAAGCTGGTTTAGCTTTGAATTCAGTGATTGAAAATACAGCATATATTTATTTTGATTTTAATCCAGCGATTGTCACGAATACGACATCGAACATCAATGGATATGTTGGTTTAATAGACCAAATCTCCGAACCACTCGAAGTTTATCCTAATCCATCCAATGGAAATGTTCAAATCAAAGGAATCGAAGAAGGGAATTTCATTCTCTTGAATTTGACAGGTGATGTGTTGTTGAAAATGCACTACATGAATGGTGAGCTCATCGATTTGTCGACCGTACCTTCAGGCTTATACTTTGTGAAAATGATAACAGATAGAGCTGAATTTGTTCAAAAGCTCATTTTACATAAATAAGAAGTGTGATTTTTAGCAGCTGTCGAACCTATTTTTCGGCACTTCATGTATAAAATATTGCGTTAAAAATCACCTTGACTTTCGGTAATAATTCTTTTAAAAACGATAACGAGCAATGTTGCATAAAATTCAGCTGGTTGTTAAAATTGAAGGGAGGATTCTAGAACGGTGATGTTTCACTTGATTTCTTTCCGTAACTTCGCGAAAAAATTTCCCCATGACTTTTCGTGATTTGAATTTAAAAAAACCACTTTGGAATGCCTTGGATGAGTTGGGGTATGTGACACCTACGACCATACAATCTGCCGGTTTCAATGTGATGATGTCCGGAAAGGATACGATTGGCATTGCACAAACTGGAACAGGGAAAACATTGGCTTATTTATTGCCATGTTTGTGCATGTGGAAGTTCTCGAAAGAACCGCATCCACAAATTTTAATCATTGTCCCAACGCGAGAATTGGTAGCACAAGTCGTGAGTGAAGTCGAGAAATTAACGGTTCACATGAACGTCGCTGTTGGCGGTGTGTATGGTGGGACAAATATGAATACGCAGGCAGCTATGGTGCTTCAAGGATTAGATGTGTTAGTGGGTACGCCAGGACGCATTCTCGATTTAGCGGCAATTGGAACCTTGCAATTGAAACACGCGAAAAAAGTGGTGATTGATGAGGTAGATGAAACCTTGAGTTTGGGCTTTCGACCACAATTGTTGCGTATTTTTGAATTTCTGCCGAACAAGCGTCAAAACATGGTGTTTTCAGCGACTCTTTCGGAGGAAGTTTCAAACTTTCTAGATGATTATTTGACGACACCTGTCCGCGTTGAAGCTGCTCGTGCGGGATCTTCGATCGATAAAATTGACCAAACAGCTTATCGAGCACCAAATTTCTTATCGAAAGTTGCCTTGTTGCAGCATTTGTTAGTGCAAACCCCCATTGAATCTAAGGTGTTGGTCTTTGTTTCATCTCGTACATTGGCTGATTTATTATACGAAGAATTGGAGCCGAGTCTAGCGGAGTCACTTGGCGTCATTCATTCCAATAAAGCACAAAACTTCCGTTTCAATACGGTTCAGAACTTTCAGTCAGGTGCAATAAACGTACTCATCGCTACAGATTTAATTGCCCGAGGGATTGATGTGACAGATGTTTCACATGTGATCAATTTCGATATTCCGGAAAGTCCAGAAAATTACATTCACCGCATCGGTCGAACGGGTCGTGCCGATAAAAATGGTGTGGCCATTACTTTTGTATCCGAAAAGGATCAAGCCGCTTTGCAAGCCATTGAGGCGTTGATGCAAAAAGAACTTTCATTTACTGAGGTTCCAGAGGAGGTAAGTTTCACAATGGAAATTCTTGAGTTTGAAAAGCCAAAATTGGTGGTTCCGGGTAAATTAATTAAACTACCGAAACGCGAAAATGTTGGCCCTTCGTTCCATGAAAAGAAAGCGAAAAATAAAAAAGTCAATGTCCGTTACGACCACAAAAAGGCCATGCAAGAAAAATACGGCAAGCCGAAAAGAAAAAGAAACTAATTCCTCCCTAGTTTTTGCTTAATTGATCAAAATCATTCAGGTAGTTCAAAAAGATATCTTGCGAAAAACGCGCTAGACCATGATTTCGTTTCAATTTTGCAAGTTGAAGCCATTCTGGTTTTCCAAGTTCTTGTTCTTGTCGGATATAATACCCCTTACTTTGTAGAAACAAGGTGCGATTTGTTGGTTTTAATCCTTCGAATTGAACGGATACTGCATCTGAACCACTCGATGTACTCATGTAGTGGTCATCATCGTTGAGAAGTGCTTTTAAGTAGCTTGGATTTCCTGAAACCGTGGTAGGAGAGAGGTACTTCACTTCGAATGGTTTTGGTGCTGAAAAGTCCATGGCAGCATAATCAATTTCCCAGAATTTAAAGCCACCATCCATTCTGATTTCTACTTGATTACCTGTCATCATTTTCTTATCGATCGGAATAACGAGTGTTTGCATGTTTGCATTTCCAATCGGTTGTACGGCCTCGATTTCGACCCACTGATTGCCTTTTTTCAAGTAGACGATCAAGGGAATGCCAGCGTTTTTAAGTGCATTGTTTTGTTTCGTTCCACTTTTAAGTCGATTTTTAGCGGTCCAACTTTGGTGCTTTTTACCGAGTGCTGTATTAAATTCTTGATGAATGAATCCTGCCCAATCACTGTTTCGAAGACTCAAAACAAGTTTACCATTTTGTTGATGATTGTTGTTTTGGAATTGAAAGTAACTGGATGACATTCCGTTTTTACTCGGCGTATCAAATGAAAAAACGGAGCCATCTTTTTCGCTGACCATTTCTGCCAAGGATTTCCCTGCATTGTCCATCACAGATATGGCATTTTGCGCTTGTGTGATGGAATAAAATGTTCCTGCTTGATCACTCAATACCTCAAAAGAAGGGTCGTGGTATGCGGCGATTAATTGAACCAAATTCGTGTATTGCGTTTCTTGGTCTTCATTGCGGATTTGCATCGTTAAAGACGTGTTACTTGGGAAATGATCAGGAATCAATTTGTAATCAAAACGCTCCAGTCCTTGGCTCACAGCACCAGTAAACAAGGTATTGGTGTAGGTGTAACCCGTGCCATTGTCTAGATAGACATGCGGACAGTTACAAGAGATGATTAAAATAATGGTTAGAATCAGAGTCAAGGCCAGAATAACACCTAAAACAATTAAGACGATTTGATAAGCTTCGCGGTAACGCATTGTTTTTTTAAGGAGTTTCAGGTGGTCAATTTGATTTAAGTCAAGTTTAATCTCCTTGTCATTTTTGGTCAATTTATTCGTAAATAAATGAACTTGATTGGTAATCTTTGTTGGGATTTCCGCAGCTTGTTCTTCATTCATTGGTTGAATGAGTAGTGTATCGATTTCCATCTTTGGATCCTGCTGCTGTTTTTTTAAAGTACTTTGTTCTTTTTGGTTGGAGGAAAGTTGTTTTTTAGCAGCCATTGTTTGCTGATAAAGTTTCAATTCTTCCTTGTCAGTGGTAATGATACTTCCGACCAGTTGTTTCTGGTTTAATTCGATGTGATCAATCGAGAATATATCTTGATTGTTATGTACAAATATGCGTGTGTTCTCGGCATTCATTCCCGAAAGCAAATTCTGCTTCACCTGATGACTCGCAGCGTTTAAATAAAAATAAGAACTGCAACTGGATAGCATTCCGATTAACCAAATCGCACTCATCAAGGTTAACAATTGTTTCTTGCGGATATTTTTCATGTTCATTCGTTTAGAGTTAATAACGGTTTTGATGTCTCGTTGTTAAAGACCACTAAGTTGTGTGTAATTTTGTAAATAATGTAAAAATTCTTCCTGAGAAAATCGACCAATTCCATTTTTTCGCTTCATTAAGGCTAATTTACTCCAATTTGGCTGACCTGAATGAAGTGCTTGACGCACATAGAACCCTTTGCTTTCTATAATTATCGTTCGCTTCAATTTCGGAATCGTTTTCAGTCCTTCAAAACGTACGTCAATCGCTTTGGAGCCAATTTCTGAAACCAAGTAATTTTGGTCGTTCTCGCTTAAAGCGGTCAGGTTGGTGTCGGATCCACTGACAAATGACGGAGAGAGGTGTTGAATTTCAAACGCTTGCTGATTCGAGAAGTCCATTCCGGCATAATCGATTTCCCATAAGTTAAACCCGCTTTCAATGCGGATTTCTATCGTAGTTTCGGTCAATAAACTTGGATCAATTGGAATTACAATTGATTGGTCAGTTGCGTTTCCAAGTGCCTGGATCGTTTGGACTTCCATCCATTTGTTTTTACATTTTAGGTAGACTACGAGAGGAATTCCCGCTTTTTTCATGGCGTCCAACTGTGCTTTTGTCGATAGTTTTTCATTGGATGCTAGCCATTTCGAATGATATGTCCCAAGGTTTTCCATAAATTGTTGATGGATGTATCCGGCCCAGTCACTGTTTTTTAGATCCAAGATGAGCTTGGCACATGTGACATCCGTGGGCTTGTGGAATTTTAAATTTGCCGTAACGAGTCCATTTTTAGTTGGACTTTGGAAGGAAAAATAGTTGCCATCGTTTTCAGCCAAGGAAGCTTGACAAGATTGCCCATCTTGATCCTGTGCACCACATGCTGATAGTGGTGTTTGAACGCTGTAAAGTTTCCCGCTTAAGTCAGGTAAGACCTGAAAAGAAGGGTCATGGTAGGCAACTGTTAGTCCAAGTAAATTAGTGAATTGCTTCTCGTGGTCTTCATTTCGGATTTGTAAACTGAAAGACGAATTGGTTGGGAAAAAATCATTAATCGATTTGTAATCAAAGCGTTCAAGTTTTTCGCTTACGGCACCAGTAAACAAGGTGTTCGTGTAGACCATGGTTGTTCCATTGTCCGTATAAATATGCGGACAATTACAGGCAATTCCGATCATGGCAGCAAAAGCTACTGTCCCGTAAACCAAGACCATTCCTGGATTTACACTTTTTTTGAATACTAAGCTACGGTCGATATTGGTAAAGGCAATATGACATACTTGCCCATTTGCCTCAATTTTGGAAACATAGAGGTGTACCTGATGAATGATTCTATTTTTTCTGTTGTCAATTTCAATGGGAATTTTTAAAAGATTTAAAGTGTCCTCTTTCACCGCTTTTTCCATTTCTTGGTTGCGCGTCTTTGCAATTTTTCCGGGTCTGAAGTAAGCCTTTTGATTATACTTATTCATGATGCGGTTGTAAAATTGAACCTCAGCTTTATGAATAGGTACGATTGTTCCCTCTAGAAAATCCTCGTATAGGTTGATGTTTTCCAATTGAAGCAATTCAGTGCCGCCGTGTACAAAAACGACAGTGTTTTCTTTTGTGATTTGGAAAGCGAAATTTTCTTTGTTTCGAACACGCAAGGATTTCAATTTATAATAAGTTCCGCAACTAGAAAGGATTCCAAGAAGCCACACTAAAGAAATCGTTTTTAACCAGTTTTTTTTACGTAATGAATGTGTCATGGTGATAATTAAGCAAGGTTTTCAACAATTTCA
Organism: Crocinitomicaceae bacterium; assembly: GCA_024643555.1. Lineage (GTDB taxonomy): Bacteria > Bacteroidota > Bacteroidia > Flavobacteriales_D > Crocinitomicaceae > UBA952. The sequence goes on from JAHEMQ010000064.1 coordinate 11,418, forward strand.
CAGCCTTCAAGTCGCATTTCAGCAATGGACTGTTCGTGACGATCGTCTAAGATGTGGGTTTTTTTATTTCGGCAATATGGACAAGCATTGATGTATCCATCGGTATCGACATACAGGTACTTTGAACCTCCTCCTGCGCAGCCAATGGTGCGTTGCTGGTAACCAGGATAAACAAGAATGGGTAGGTGTTTAAATTCTTTTTTGGTATTCACTTCAAGGAAGAAGTCATCTAAAACTTCCAATTCCGCGGGTCTCAACATGACATCTTTCCCCTCGTAATTTCCTACCGATCTTGGTTCCAGGAATTCAACAAAAGAAGCGCCATTTTCGCACGCAAAATTCATGTAGTTCATTAAATGTTCCCGTGTACAGAATTCTCTCGTTACGCAAACAATAAAGGTCAATACCAACTTGGCCTCAATTGCGCTTTTTGCAGCTTCCATGGCCCATGAGAATACTTTATCATTTCGTCGGAATTCATTGTGTTTTTCCGGTAAATAGTGGTCGATACTCAATAAAACGGAGGTGAGTCCTGCTGCTTTCAAAGCACGTGCATTTTCAAGGTTTAATTTAAATCCCGAAGTATATATAGCGAAGTCCGAGGTTCGTTTAGCCGTTTTTAATAAGATCAATAGGTCAGAAAGACGGTTCATTGGTTCGCCACCTCCAAACTGGATCATGGGGACATTCGCTGCTTGTAATTTCGCAATGATTTGCTGGTGGTCTTCTAGGCTCAGGGTTTCTTTTTGATTCAAAATGGCGCCTTCAAAGCAATGTTCACAATTGAGTGGGCATTTTTTCGTGAGGGCAATTTGTACCACCGATTGTTGTTCGAGAAGGGTATTTGGTAGCTGAAGGGATTTTCGGGCTTCCATTTCCATGGGATTAAAGAAATAGGGCGAAGGAAAGCCACTGACATTGCAGTTCATATAGACTTTGCCATCAACCATGGCTAGTTTAGGAATTTTTTGTCCTATCGTGAACCGTGATTTAAAGGCTGCGATCCCTTTCAGTACTTTCAGAAAAGTGATGGGGTTTTTGTAGCGCACAAAAAGAAAAACGAGCAATCCCATTTTAATGCGTGTTTCCATGTAGAATTTCTTGAATCCCGTGATTAAATGTGGCGCGGCTTGCTTGTTATACATGAATGTTCTTTTACTTTGAATACATTAATTTCGAATGGCGATGTTACAAATTTAAAACGAGTTATTTAGATGGAAGAATTGAATATTGAAAGCAAATCATTTGTTTTTGCGAAAAACGCAAATCAATGAAAATGAAATGAAAATGCGCTGTTTAAAAATATATTTTAAAATAAAGGCATCCTTCCGTAACTTTGCATCGTCAACAAGGGCATTAAAAAATAAAAACATGAAATTAGCATTATCCTTTTTGGTTGCATCGTTTGTAGGTGTAGCTTTCGGACAAAACGTAAAGTCAGAAGACATCACCTATAGTTATGTGAAGCTTCCAACGAATCCAATTCAACCTAAAGTTGAGAATTATTATTCCACCATTACCTCATCGGCAGAGGCTACCAATGCGAAGTTGATGGCGGAGTACGAGGCAGAAAAAGCACGTGCAGAAGCAGACTACCAACGTGAAATGGCTGATTATCCAGCAAAAGTGAAAGCAGCAGATGACAAATTTGCAAAAGAGATGGAAGTCTATAATGCGAAATCCACTGCGACCAAAGTGATTGAAAAACAAATTTTAAATGAAAACACGAAGCCGGTTCACGACTATGTAGCTCAGCCTTATCGTCGTACGGTCGCACAACCTGTTTTGAAAACGAGTTATGATTATCCTTCGTTAGCAGCAACTTATTTGGTCTTAGATGGATTTACGAAGGCTCAAGTAAATGCGCTTTCCTATGCTGTGAACATTGAAGGATTCGAACATTCACAACCAATGATCAAATCCGAAGTGAAGGATGAAGTATCTGTAAAAGATGGGGTCAGAACAAACTATAAAGTAACGTATTATTGGATTGAATTTACCTACCGTATGCCGATGTCGGTTCGTGTGTCTGGAATCAATAATCAAGAGATTTTCTATGTTGCTCCAGCAGAACTTTCAGCGTTCAAAACGTACAAATCTAGTTCCTCTAAAACATCACCCTCTTCCGATTTCACCATGTTGATTAAATCAACAGAGGAGTCTTTGTTAAAGGAAAACTTGAAGTTTATCAATCATTTAGTGAACGACCGCATTGGATATGAAGTAACTTCTCGTGCTACTTCGTTGGACTACGTAAAATCTAAAAACGATGCGCACGCAGATGTGATGGAAGCTTATAACAACGCAACCATTGGACTGAAAACATTGACTACGAATGAGACCTTGGCGAAGCAAAAATTAACAGCGGCAATTGACGCGTTCAAGGTGATTTTGACAGAATCAGATGTATACGACAAAAAAGCACGCATTGACAAGGATGTTACAACAGCCGTTTATTTTGATTTATTGGAATGTTACTTTGCGATGAGAAACACGGTAGATGCGGAAGCAGCTTTGAAAAGCCTTGGTCAATTGGATTTGTCTAACCGCGACAAAAAACAAAAAGAGAAAATGGAGGAGTTGTTCTTGGATCTAACACTGCGCAAAGCAGCCAATGGACTTTAAGACATCCGAATTGTGATTTAATGAAAGGCTTGTGGGTTCACAAGCCTTTTTTTTATTTAGGAAAATAATTAAACAAGCGTTTAAATTTTATTCGATTTTAAACAATTGTTTAAAATAAGTGTTTAAATTTGCAGCGCGAAATACAAAACAATGAAAAAAGACCTTAGTACAGAACAGAAAATCAAAGATGCAGCACGCAAGGTTTTCATGTCGAAAGGTTTCTCTGGTTGTACAACCAGAGAAATTGCCAAGTCTGTTGGTATCAACGTCGCCTTATTGAATTATTATTTTCGTTCAAAAGGAAAATTGTTTGAGTTGATTCTGGAAGCAGCTTTGTCTGATTTTATCGATGCCATGGTGGATGTCTTCAGTAGGGATATCAGCATTGAGGACAAAACACGGATGCTGATCGAAAAGGAATTTGAGTTCTTGCGCAAGCATCCTGAGCTCCCTTTGTTTATTCATGCTGGACTCAATCAAGAGTCTGATGGCGAATTGGATCAATCGAACTTTTTAGGTCGACTGCACGAAACAGGCATCTTTGAGCAATGTGAGCAAGCGCAACAGGAAGGAAAAATGCGAAAAGTGAACATGATCAACGTTACCTTGTTGTTTATGTCAAACTGTCATTTTCCCATCATGAGTAAAAAACTAGTGTGCGGTATTTACCAACTAAAGGACAAAGATTATGATGAGCGTTTGACAGAGCATCAGAAAATAGTTACAGAAATGTTAATTCATTATTTATTCCCTAATACAAAACAACATGCGTAAATCTCTTTATTTCGCAGGGATCTTTTTAAGCCTTGTTCACCTGAATCCTTCACGTGCACAAGAGTTGGATTTAGCAACCTGCTTACGAATGGCTGACACGGCCAATCTACAAATCCGTAACGCGAATTTAGATGTATTGATCAATGAACGTCAACGTGAAGCGTACCTCGCTTCCCGCATGCCTCAGTTGAATTTCAATGCGGACTATAAGTACAATGCGGTGATTCCCGGTCAAATCATTCCAGCTTCTGCATTCGGCGGTCCTGTTGGCGTATACAACACGGTGAAATTTGGTGTGCCGTATATTTTGTCAAATAATGTACAATTGACACAAATCTTGTTTAACTCGCAAGTCAATTATGGACTCACAGCCTTGAAAATCAATACAGAGCTTGTTGGTACACAACGCGATATTGCAGTTCAAGAAGTGCGTTACCAAGTTTCCAATTCCTACTTTTTATTGCAAGGAATCTATCAACAGTTGGCCTTCATCGATTCAAATATTCAGCACACACGTTCGATTTTGAAGAATATGGAATTGACGCTTTCACAAGGATTAATCATTCCAACAGAAGTAGATAAAGTCAAAATCAATGAACTAAGTTTGGTAAATGCGAAGTCAAATCTCCTTGCTAGTAAGGATCAGTTAGAGTATTTATTGAAAATTTTAATCGGCTTGCCTGAAAGTTCCAATTTATCTCTTGTGAAGGACGCAATGGTACAGAAAACCATTTTGAAAGAGGCTTCACCTAACTTGTTGCAGTTGAATTTGATTGAATCGCAGCGCAAAATGAACGAGGCGGAAGCGAAAGGGATTCGCATGAGTTATTTGCCGAATTTGAATTTTTATGGTATTTACAACTATAACATCAACTTAAAACCAGAGGATGATTTCCGCAAGGGTATTCCTGGGGCATTTATCGGATTGCGCATGGATTGGAATTTGTTTTCGGGTATGGAGCGCATCAATAAGGGAAAAATCAATCAGTTGAATAATGAAAAACTAGACAATCAATACGAATTGGTCAACCAGCAATTGGATTACGCTATCCGAAATAATCAACGTCAAATTTCTGTGAAAGCGGAGTCCTTAGAGGTCAGCAAAGAACAATTGCGCTTAGCCGAAAATGTGCACCGCAATGCAAGTTTGAAATTCAAGGAAGGAATGATTAGTTCAAACGACTTAATACTTGCTGAGACTGGTTTGGAACAAGCGCAGTCAAATGTAGTTTCAGCCTACATTCAATTACGACAAGCTGAATTAGATTACTTAAAATCAATCGGAAATATAAAATAATCAACATGAAAAGAATCATCTCCATCTCCGTTGTAGCAGTGCTCATAATCGCCTTATTGGTCATGAAATTATTGTCCAACCAAAAAGCTGCAAAAGACAAAATCTTCATTTACGATGCCAAACAAGCCATTTTAGTGGAGGCAGATCGACCATTAACCCACACTTTTGACCGTGCCATGAGTTTTCTGGGAGTATTCGAAGCAAATCATCAAAACAATGTGGCTTCCGATGCATCTGGAAAATTGATTTCACTAATGGTGAAAGAGGGTGACAATGTTACCAAAGGACAAGTGATTGCAAAATTGGACGACGAACTCATTCAATTGCAAATCGATAACGCAAAGTTGAACATCGCGCAATTGAAGAATGATAATAGTCGTTTCGCTAGTTTGAGAAAAGATCAAGCCGTTTCAGCTGTTGACGCCGAGAAAATGGAGCTGGCTCTGAAGTCCGCCGAAGTTCAATTGAAGCAACTGCAAAAACAGTTAAAAAGCACCTCCATTCTTGCTCCGTTCAGCGGAGTGGTGACTAAAAAAATGGTCGACTTGGGTTCAATGGTGATGCCTGGAACGCCCATTATTGAGTTAACGGATATTTCCTCCTTAAAATTAACGGTTTCAGTTCCCGAACGCGATGTGATGAAGTTTCAAAAAGGACAAGCGGTACTTGCCTTCGCAGATGTCTATGGATCAACTGAATTTAAAGGTAATGTGAGTATGGTTGCGGTTCAAGCGGATGCAGCACACAACTTTAAGATTCAAACAACGATTCAGAATTCTGCACAAAACCACATCATGGCAGGAATGTACGGTTCCGTTGCGCTTGCCAATTCACAAAGTGTAACGACACTCGCTGTTTCACGCAAAGCATTGGTTGGTTCTTCTAAAAATCCACAAGTGTATGTGGTTCGAAACGGGAAAGCGGTCTTGACTTCCTTTACCGCTGGAACATCCGACGGAGAATACCTCGAGGTCGTTTCTGGCTTGACGAAAAACGATGTAGTCGTTGTCAAAGGACAAGTGAATTTAGAGAATAACTCCAACGTTAAATTGGCTAAATAAACGAACATGACACTGACTGAATTATCGATTAAACGTCCGTCGTTTATCATTGTGATTTTTACCATCCTTATTGGAGGTGGACTTCTGAGCTACAATCAACTATCCTATGAGTTGCTACCGGATTTTTCGCCACCTCTTCTAACAGTTACCACAACTTATCCAGGCGCTTCACCAGCAACTGTTGAAACACAAGTTTCTAAACCGATGGAGGATGCGTTAAGTGGGCTCGAAAACATTAGTGAAGTAACGGCCTTTTCTTTGGATAATGCATCGCTTATGTTGTTGGAGTTTAAAGCTTCTGCGGACATTGATAAATCCTTGGAAGATGCACAACGAAAAATAAACAATGTACTGAATAGCCTGCCGGAAGGTGCGCAAACACCGGTTATTGCGAAAATAGAACCGAATGCGGCGCCAGTATTACAGGTGAGCGCAGTAGCCTCCAACATGGATGACCGTTCCCTCATGGAATTGATGGACGATCAGATTTTACCGCAAATTAAGCAAACGAAAGGCGTCGCTGAAGTGCAAGTCATTGGGGGAGAACGTCGCGCGTTTAGAATTAATGTGGACAAAGACAAATTGAAACGTTATGGTTTGACCCTTGCGAATGTCAATCAGGCGGTTGCGTCCTCCAATGTAGAGTTTCCAACAGGAAAGGTGAAAGATGAAGGCGAGCAAATGACCGTTCGATTGGCGGGTAAGTATCGGACCTTAGCTGATATCGAAAATTTAATCCTTTTCTCTAGAGGTATTTCTAGTGTGAAATTGAAAGATGTTGCGGAAGTGATTGATGCGACAGACGATCAGGTGGCGGTGTCGCGATTGAATGGCGTGAATGGAATTGGATTGCGTGTGAAAAAACAAAGCGATGCCAATGCGGTAGATATGTCTGTTGCGACCAAAGAGCGATTTAAAATTTTAGAAGAAAAGTACAAGAAAGAGGGCTTAAAGTTTACCGTAGCGACGGATACTTCTCGTCCAACAGTCGAATCTGTGGATGCCGTGATACACGATTTAGAGTTAGCGGTTCTATTGGTAGCAGCGGTGATGTTGTTGTTTTTGCATAGCATGCGAAATGCCTTCATCGTATTGATTTCCATTCCTGCTTCCTTGATTTCAACCTTTGTTGCCATGTACTTGCTGGGTTATACCCTAAACCTAATGACTTTGTTGGCGATGTCCTTGGTGATTGGAATCTTGGTGGATGACTCGATTGTGGTACTGGAGAACATCTATCGTCACCTTCAAATGGGTAAAAAACGTCGACAAGCTGCCTTGGATGGTCGAAATGAGATTGGATTTACCGCACTTGCCATTACTTTAGTGGATGTGGTGGTCTTTTCACCGGTAGTGTTTATTGAAGGAACGATTTCTGACATCTTGCATCAATTTTCTATTGTGGTTGTTGTTTCTACTTTGATGTCCTTATTTGTCTGTTTTACCTTAACGCCATGGTTGGCTTCACGATTTGCCAAAGAAGTGGAATTAAATCCAAAAAATCCTTTCCAGGCCTTTTTACTATGGTTTGAGCGTCGCGTTACGATTTTTACGGATCAATATGTGAAATTAGTTGGATGGTCACTAAAACACAAGCTCATCATGGCAGGTGTGATCATTGGTTTATTTGTGGCGAGTTTTTCCACCATGGGACTCGGGATAGTTGGGCAAGAATTTGTGGCGCAAGGAGATCAAGGAAAGTTCATGATTAAATTGAAATACGATAAGAGTACCACGTTTGAGGAAAACAATGCTATTACCTTGGAAATTGAGCAATTCTTGTTGGCTCAGAAGGATGTGATTGAAACAGTTTTTGCAAATGTCGGTGGACCTAGTTCTGGAATGGGGGCAACTTCGTTCGGTTCAGAGAATCGTTCTGAAATCACCGTCAAAATGAAGCCAGGAATGCAGAAGAAATATCCAACCATGAAATACATGGATGAGATTAGCGACCGCATTAAAGCGAAACATGCCGGCGTTGAAATCAAGGCCTTGAACATTGGGATGATTGAATCAGAAGAGGCGCCAATTGAAATGTTCTTGTCTTCGGATGACAATGACTTGTTAATCAAGGAGGCGCGCAGGTTGAAAGCGAAAATTTTAACGATTGAAGGCGCAAAAGACCCAGCAATTTCCACGGATGACATTACTCCGGAAGTTCGTATTGAATTGGATCGTGAAAAAATGGGACAACTTGGATTGCCGATTGCCGTGGTTGGTATGCAATTGCAAAATGCGTTAACGGGTAATGACGATAGTCAGTTTGATGAGAAAGGTCACGAGTATGACATTCGTGTCATGGTGGATGCATTTGATCGCAAGAATGTCGAGGATATCAAAAATATGACCTTCAATACAACGGATGGTAAGCAAGTGGAACTTGGTGAGTTTGCCGCTGTTTCAGTGGAAAATGGAAATGGTACTTTAGAGCGCAAAAACCGAATTCCGAATACAACGTTGCGTTGCTGGGTACTGGGTACTGCGGCAGGAAATGTCTCCGCTGAAATAGATAAATATTTAGAGAAAAACCCCTTAGATAAAAACGTGCGCTTGACTTGGGGTGGAGAGATTAAACGTCAAAAAGAGTCCATGGGAGCACTGGGTATGGCGATGGGAATCGGATTAATCTTGGTTTACCTCATAATGGTGGCACTTTATGACAATTTCGTCTATCCATTCGTGGTATTGTTTTCCATTCTAGTTTCACTTATTGGTGCCATTTTAGCCTTGGCTTTGAGTTCTTCGAACATGGGAATATTTACGATGTTGGGAATGCTCATGTTGCTCGGACTCGTCGCCAAGAATGCGATATTAATTGTTGACTTCACCAATCACCTGAAGGAAAAAGGAATGTCCACGTATCTGGCCTTATTAGAAGCAGTGAAAGAACGAATGCGTCCAATTTTAATGACCACGATTGCAATGGTTGTTGGGATGATTCCAATTGCAACAGCAAGCGGTTCAGGTGCAGAGTGGAAGAATGGACTGGCATGGATTCTCATTGGAGGATTAACCAGTTCCATGTTCTTAACCATCATCGTGGTGCCCATGATGTATTACACGGTGGATCGGATTCAAGCTAAATTCCGAGCGCGCACGAAAAAATTGATTGTAGATCTAGAAGATTAATTGAAAATAAATCAAGTAAAGCTCGTTTTGGAACATTCTGAAACGAGCTTTATTTTTCATATATGATTAGCACATTAGCAAATTAGCACACTAGCACATTAGCAAATTAGCATCCCGAAGGGTCGGGACTAACATTAGCACATTAGCACATTAGCATCCCGAAGGGTCGGGACTAACATTAGCACATTAGCACATTAGCAAATTAGCACACTAGCACACTAGCAAACTAGCACATTAGCATCCCGAAGGGTCGGGACTAACATTATCAAATTAGCACATTAGCAAATTAGCACATTAGCAAATTAGCACACTAGCACATTAGCAAATTTAAATACAATAAGATGTACAAAAAATGAATAAGAAAGGATTTTGCTACCAGTTTTAAATAAACCTTCCATTTCATGAAGATTCCTGAATGGTTTTTGTTTCAATTACTCAATCACCAATTTTTTCAGCATTCGAAATGCATCACTTTCAATAGATAGGAAGTAAGTTCCGCTCGGAATGTCACCAACAGAAAAGAGCGTTGTGCTTTCGTCGATTGAAAAAGATTGAATGGTTCGTCCATTTAAATCCATGACGGAACAACGCGAACCAATCATTTTTTCTTCTACCTGAATGGTCAAAACATCAGATACCGGATTTGGATAAATCAACCATTGTCCAACGGTGTATTCAGCAAGAGAAACATCAATCAAAAAATCACTTGTATTGTAGCTACAACCAAATGGATCCGTAATCTCCACGCTGTAATTTCCATTGATCATTGGAAGAATGGTGTCATTCGATTGGTTCTGCAACAACACGCCATCTACGTACCAAGAAATGGTGGAGGATGCCGGATAATTCGATAACACCAACGCGTTTGAAGCATTCATACTAATGTTTGGCGTCACAAAAGGATTACAGTAAACAGCTGTCAAGGTATCTGAAAAACTCACGCAACCTGTAGGATTTATCGCCACGACCTTGTAGATGCCACTTAGGTATACGATGTGACTTGGGTTTGTTGCCCCTGAAATCGGACTTCCATTGAAATACCACTGATAAGCATAGCC
>JAHEMQ010000005.1:0-27035 GCA_024643555.1 Crocinitomicaceae bacterium
CCTTGTTGTGCTGAACAACAAGCTCCTTTTTTCTTTTTCTTCTTTCTCTTATCGTCATCTTTTTTTACGACCTCAGTACCTGTAACTGCTGCGTAAGTTGTTGTTGCCATTGATCCTACGTATGTGAACAATGCGAGTGCTAAAAATACTTTTTTCATAATACTTGATTTTATAAGGTAAATATACAAATTAATTGATTTCCCCGATGCGAGTTAATTTTGCTTTTACCACATCACCAATGGCCACATCAATTTTTGTACCAATGGGTAAAAACAAATCAATTCTTGACCCAAATTTAATAAAGCCAAATTCTTGACCAACTTCAACATATTGTCCAACTGTTGGATAATAACAAATTCTGCGTGCTACAGCTCCTGCTACCTGGCGGAATAACACTTCTTTTCCTGATTCATGTTCGACAACCAAAGTGCTTCTTTCATTATCAGTACTGCTTTTTGGATGCCAAGCAACTAAAAATAATCCAGGATGATACTTTACATATTTGACAAGTCCTTTTATCGGATGATAGTTTGCATGAACATTCAATGGAGACATAAAAATAGAAACTTGAATGCGTCGGTCCTTGAAATACTCGCTTTCAGTTGTTTCTTCAATCACCACCACTTTACCATCAGCAGGACACATGATGTCAGTTGCTGTTCCTTGACATGTTCGATTGGGAACACGAAAAAATTGAACTACTAGCCCAAGCAATACAAGAAAACCAACTTGTAAAATCCAATAAATAATGGGACAGCAGCAGCCTAAAAAATAATAAGTTACTACACTTAAGAGCACCGTAAAAAATGTGCTCCACAACATAATGCTTTTGCCTTCTCTGTGTAATGTCATAGTTACCAATATAAATAAATCATCGACCAGCAATAGAAGAATGGAATTGCGAAAAGTGCCGCGTCAAATCGATCTAATATTCCCCCATGTCCTGGTAAGATGTTCCCTGTGTCCTTGATGTTCAAACTGCGTTTAAAAAGTGACTCCAATAAATCTCCAAAAATAGCACATGGTGCAATGATGAGTGCTGAAACCATCCAAAATAAAGTTTCTCCTTCGTTTACGTAAGTTCCAATGATGTAACCAAATACAAGCGTGAAAAGAATGCCACCAATCGTTCCTTCCCATGTTTTTTTTGGAGAAATCCGTTCAAATAATTTACGTTTACCGAATAAGCGACCACTGAAATAGGCAAAAGAATCATTCGTCCAAATCAACAAGAACATGCCCACCACATGGGGTAAATAAGAGGTATTTCTTAAGCTCAAATCGATACTCAAATAAAAAGGGATGACCACATAAACAATTCCGAAAACAAGAACGGAAATATTCATGAGCGGATGCTCTTTTTTTGCCCATAATTCATTTAAAATCAAGGTGAAAAAGAGAGGGAAAATAATGGTAATAACGATGAGTGGGAGTTTCAAGAGACTCAGTCCAATCAATAATAAATAAATGAAACAACCGATGAAAATCCCGATTTCTGCACTCACTTGAACGACAGGGTGATTTTTAAATAATCGGTAAAACTCGGCTAACCCGAGCACCATGAAAATGGAAAAAACGCACATTTGAGCATAGGGATGCCACAAGATGGAACCGATGACAACTGTGCCAAAGATTGCTCCGGTGATACTCCTCAATCCTAAATTACCTAAAGGCATCTGCTAAACTTTTTTTTGCTTCGTTTTCGAACTCCGAAGATACGTATAATTCGTAATTGCCAAAAGCATTGAACATGGAGTCCATAGTCGTTCGTTCCTGAAATGGAATTCCATGATCTTCCAATACAAGTTTTGCTTGTGCGAAAGTGAATGGTTCTTTTGTCTTGAATACAATGATTTTATCCAAAAGCTTAGTCCTCTTTTTCTTCCGTTGAGCGCTCAGAAGTACCTTCTCCATCCGGATTCTCTGTGCTTGATTCAGCTGTTTCGCTTTCGACTTCATTGGTGTCAATGCCCTCTGTTTCCAAAGAATTGACATCCTCTGAATGCGTTAATTCTGGAGTTGGATTTGATTTTTCAACTTCCACTAGCTCCTCTACTTCCCATTGACGTTTGCCGAAAATTCGTTCCAAATCTTCTTTAAAAATCACCTCTGTCAATAACAATTGTTCTGCAAGCGCTGTCAATTTGTCCTTGTTCTCCGTTAAAATCTGCAATGCACGTTGGTATTGACTTTCAATTAGTTTTGAAACTTCTTCGTCAATCATTTTTGCGGTATCCTCTGAGTAAGGTTTGGTGAACGAATCACGACCTTGGGAATCATAGAAGGAAATGTTTCCGAGTCGTTCATTTAACCCATAGATGGAAACCATCGCATAGGCTTGTTTCGTCACTTTTTCTAAATCACTTAAAGCACCTGTGCTGATTTTTCCAAAAATCAATTGTTCTGCGGCGCGACCTCCTAGTGTTGTACACATCTGATCTAATATCTGCTCCGTCGTTGTAATGCTGCGTTCCTCTGGCAAATACCAAGCAGCTCCTAGGGATTGTCCTCTTGGAACGATGGTCACCTTCACGAGAGGATGTGCATATTGTAAAAGCCAAGAAATGGTTGCATGTCCAGCTTCATGAAATGCTATTGATTTCTTTTCTTCTTTGGTAATGATTTTATTTTTCTTTTCAAGTCCACCGATGATGCGATCAACGGCATCCAAGAAATCTTGCTTTTCGACATGCTTTTTGTTGTGTCGTGCGGCAATTAATGCAGCTTCATTACACAAGTTCGCAATATCAGCACCGGAGAAACCAGGTGTCTGTTTCGCTAAGAAGTCAATGTCTAATCCTTCCACTAATTTTAGTGGTTTCAAGTGAACTTGGAAAATTTCTTTACGTTCGTTCAAATCTGGCATATCCACATAAATCTGGCGGTCGAAACGACCGGCGCGCATTAACGCGGCATCTAATACGTCTGCACGGTTCGTTGCTGCCAAAATGATGACACCAGAATTCGTCCCGAAGCCATCCATTTCTGTTAACAATTGATTTAGCGTATTCTCACGTTCATCATTGGAATTGAATCCGTTATTTTTTCCGCGAGCACGACCAATCGCATCAATCTCATCGATAAAGATAATGGAAGGTGCCTTTTCTTTTGCTTGACGGAATAAATCGCGCACACGAGAAGCACCAACACCTACAAACATTTCCACGAAATCTGATCCAGATAAGGAAAAGAATGGCACTTTTGCCTCACCAGCAACGGCTTTAGCCAATAAGGTTTTCCCTGTTCCTGGAGGACCAACAAGCAAAGCACCTTTTGGAATTTTTGCGCCAAGCTCGGTATATTTTTTAGGGTTTTTTAGAAACTCAACAATTTCAACTATTTCTTCTTTAGCTCCTTCTAATCCGGCAACATCCTTAAAAGTAACGTTTGTAGATTTCCCTTTTTCATATACTTGTGCACGCGATTTTCCAATGTTGAAGATTTGACCGCCACCACCGCCAGCGCCACCCCCGCCTGACATGCGACGCATGACAAACATCCAAATTAATATGATGATGACAAAAGGCAATAAATAACCAAGAATATCACCCAAATAGTTGACTTCCGTTTTGTTTTCATAATCACGATAGCCACGATCATCTAAGGCTTTTTCAAAGTTCGTTGGACTTCCAATGTTCTCCAGTTCAAAAACAATACTCGTCGGCTTTCCTTTTGCGGATGAAATCAATTTCTTCATACTCGGAAAGTCCAATTTGTTTGTGGTCTTCACGTATGATACACCAGCTGGCTTTAACTGGAATTCAGCTTTGGACTGATTGATGATTTTCACACTTTTCACTCCGTGATGATCAACCAACTCCAATAAAGTCTCCTTGTACTTTATCGTAGCAGCCGGACTTGTATTCATGAAAATGTTAAAGGAAATCAAAGCGATTCCGAGTGCCGCATAGATCCAATAAATGGAGAATGGACTTTTCTTTTTTTCTTCTGACATGGTTCTGTTCTGTTATAAGTTAGGAATGTCTGTTCGTACGGCATCCGACCACAAGTCCTCGATCTCAAAAAAAGAGCGAGCATCTTTGTAGAAAATGTGTCCAACTACATTTATGTAATCCAATAATACCCATTCACTATTCGTTTTTCCTTCGATGTGCCAAGGTTTTTCTTTCAATTCTTTTCGGGTGAATCGCGTCACCGCATTGGAAATACCATCCACATGTGTGCTCGACTCTCCGCTGCAAATGACGAAAAAATCACAAACGGCACTCGATAAGTGTCTCAAATCCAAAACAGTTATGTCCTTCGCTTTGTTTTCTTGCATTCCTTCAACTATGGCTTGACATAATTGTTCTGATTCTGTAATTCCGGTCTTTTTTCGCATTTGAATTATTTAATGACAAAACTACGTGATAAATTTTAATTTTACTGCTCCTAAAATGCCGATATGACAACGTTTGGAAAAGAAATCTACCACTTGAATTGTGTAGACTCTACTAACAATTTTGCTGCCAATTTAATTAGCGACCATATTTGTCAAAGTGGTGCGGTAATTATGGCAGATGTTCAAACCGCAGGGAAAGGACAAATGGGGAATACGTGGGAATCCGCTGAGGCATGTAACTTACTTTGCTCACTGGTTTGGAAACCCGACAATCTGTCAGTTGATGACCAATTCAAGTTGAGCTGGATGACGTCACTTGCTTTATGCAAGCTTCTGATGCGCTTCGGGATCAACGCTCAAATCAAATGGCCGAACGACATTTATGTAGGAAAGCAAAAAATTGCTGGAATGTTGATTGAAAATCAAATAGAAGGCAATCGAATTTCATGGGTAATCGCCGGAATTGGATTAAACGTTAACCAACAAGCTTTCGAATCCAAAAACGCTGTTAGCATGCTACACTTTTTAGGTGTAAATATCCAATTGAAGACAGTGCTATCTGAATTGATGGATCTGATGAATGGATTCCTTCAGAACTGGGAAAATTTACATGAAAATTGGAAAAAAGAAGTAGAAGATAACCTCTATCAATTAGGAATTTCAGCCCACTATAAGGACAAAAACGGAATGTTTGTTGGTACGATTCGAGGCATAACAAAGGACGGAAAACTGGAACTTCATGTCGAAAACGAAATTCGAACTTATAGCCTAAAAGAAATAGAATTTTGCTAGTACAACGCTTGTAATCGCTCAATCATTCCCTCGAAAAGGGATTTCAATGGCTTTTCAACCATTATTTTCAAGAATCCATTGATTTCACCGTCAAACAATACATATCCGTCCGTTTGAACACCTTGAGTTGTTAAGCAAATATTTAACATGAAGGGAAAGGGTGAGCCCGCTCCAGAACGATAACAAATAGTATTTTCATGTTGTTGGTCTAACAGTAAGCTGATGTTAATACCGCCCTGCACGACGAAAGAACATGATTCTTCATTCGCTTCAAATTGACTGATTCTATCTGCAGGAAGTAGTCGTTCTAAGTTTCTCGGGTCACTTAAAAAGGACTTTACCGTTTCGATGTTCGCTGAAAAGTTGGATGTCGAGCTTTGGATGATCATGCCCGATTATTGATTCCAAATGCTTGGATCTGTTCTCCATTGATGAAGCGTACTTAAATCACTGTCGTTGATGTAATTTGTTTTCACGGCAACATCGATCAATGTAGCATAATCCGTAATCGTCTCAAACGGACAAGCTGCTTCTTGGAAGCTTTGATCTGCTTGGGTAAAACCATAGGTAAATGTGGCAACCAAACCTTTGACCACTAATCCGCCTTGACGAAGTGCTTCCACCGCCTTTAAACTGCTCCCGCCAGTGGAAATCAAATCTTCAATGACCACCACCTTTTGGCCTGGTTCATATGCACCCTCAATTAAATTTTCCATTCCATGACCTTTCGCTGCGGAACGAACATAGATGAAGGGCAAACCGAGCTCTTGTGCCACCAAAGCACCTTGTGCAATTCCGCCGGTTGCAACACCTGCAATGACGTCAGGTTTACCATAGACATCCAAAATAAGTTGTGCATATGCTTGACGTATGTGAGTGCGTACCTCTGGAAAACTTAATGTCACACGGTTATCACAATAAATCGGTGATTTCCATCCGGAAGCCCAAGTGAAGGGTTTGCTCGGTTGTAAACGAACTGCTTTCGTTTTCAATAATAATTCTGCTACCTTTAGCGCTTGTTCTTGATTTGATGCCATGCCGCAAAAATATAAAGTTTTCATGGATAAGCAGGTAATTCATTTTACATCAGAGGCGATTCCGAATGTGGAAATCGTGGAAAACGCGATGCCCTTGAATGTTTTAGCCTTGTCCACATTGTTTAAAAACAATGAAATTCAATCTTTAAATCCTCACCCAAAGTCTGAACTGAAATCGTTTTTCAAACAGTTTAATAAACTGAAAACGGCTGGCGGACTGGTCTATCATCCTGCTTCTCAGAAGTATTTATGGATCAAACGACTCGGATATTGGGATTTGCCAAAAGGAAAAATTGAACCGGGGGAATCATCGAAAGATGCTGCCATTCGCGAAATTCGAGAAGAATGTGGATTGACCGGTGAATTGGTTTTAAAACACCGCATTTGTTCAACTTATCATGTATATGAATTAAAAAACAAGTCGATTCTAAAGAAAAACAATTGGTATTATTTAGAATACGAAGGCGATTTGACAACCACCCCTCAAACGGAAGAACAAATTACGGAAGTCTGTTGGTTAACTGAAGTTGAAATCAACGAATGCTTAAAAAACACCTATCCTTCCATTCAAGAAGTAATGGAACGTGCATTTGAATCCTAATTTTATGTTAAATTTGAATTCAGTTTAAAAATTCAACTTACCATTGTAAAAAATTAATTTATGAAATACGCCTTACTTACAATTGCCTTCTTATTCGTTGGTTTTGCTCAAGCCCAAAAAGATGAAAATGCAACGAAGCCATCCACAGGATTAAAATTTACAAGTACAGAAATTGTTCGTGAGAACATTCCTTATGATTCAAAAGACATGTTCGTTTTTGAATTTAAAAATGTTTCAAAAAAATCAATAACTGTGAGTAATGTACAAACAAGTTGCGGATGTACGGCAGCAGAAAAACCTTCCGAGCCGATTAAAAAAGGTAAAAAAGGGGTAATCAAAGTGACTTACGACACAAAAAGAGTGGGTGCTTTCACAAAAACAATTACTGTTTTCTCTGATGGAGGCGATCCAGTCGTTTTAACAATTCGCGGAACGGTATTGTCACCAGCGGATTCTCCAATTACGAACTAGTCGCGTAATTTCCTTTTATTCTCGTCTGTGCTGCTGAGATAATTGTTATCTTTGCGGCAAAGATTGTGTCATGGAAATCGGGAAAACGTATGAGCCGCAGAAAGCGGAAGATAAGTGGTATAAGCATTGGTTAGACAATGGGTATTTTCACTCTGTTCCTGATCACCGTGAGCCCTACACCATCGTCATTCCACCTCCGAATGTCACAGGCGTTTTACACATGGGACACATGTTGAATAATACCATTCAAGATGTCCTTGTTAGACGCGCTCGAATGCTTGGTAAAAATGCATGTTGGGTTCCTGGAACAGATCACGCATCTATTGCAACCGAAGCAAAAGTTGTTCAAAAATTACGTCAAGAGGGAATCAAAAAATCCGATTTAACACGCGAAGAATTTCTGCAACATGCTTTCGAATGGAAAGACAAACATGGTGGAATTATCCTCGAGCAATTAAAGAAACTAGGTGCTTCTTGTGACTGGGAACGCACACATTTCACTATGGACAAAGAATATTCGGAGTCTGTGATCAATGTCTTTATGGACCTTTATGCGAAAGGTAAAATTTACCGAGGAGTGCGCATGGTGAATTGGGATCCAGAGGCATTAACAGCAGTTTCGGATGAAGAAGTAAACTACAAGGAAGTAAACTCTCGTTTATTTTATGTTCGCTATAAAATTACGGACACCACAGATGAATGGGTGACGATTGCAACGACCCGACCTGAAACGATTTTAGGGGATACGGCGATTTGTGTCAATCCGTCGGATGAACGTTACCAAAAATTAATTGGAAAAAAAGCCCTGGTTCCCATCATCAATCGCGAAATTCCAATTATTGCGGATGACTACGTGGATAAGGATTTCGGTACTGGTTGCTTGAAAGTTACTCCTGCACACGACACCAACGACTACGAGCTTGGAAGAAAATACAATTTACCATCCATTGATTTGTTTAACGACAATGGTACCTTGAATGATCACGGTGCACATTATGCTGGAAAAGATCGCTTTGAGGTGCGTAAAGAAATCGAAAAAGAATTGGATGAAAAAGGCTATTTGGTAAAAACCGAAGACATTATCAATAAAGTTGGATTTTCTGAGCGAACCAATGCGGTCATTGAACCGAAATTGTCGATGCAGTGGTTTGTTTCCATGAAGGAATTAGCACAACCAGCTTTGGATAATGTGATGAATGGAAACATTCAATTTCACCCGGATAAATTTAAAAATACCTACCGTCATTGGATGGAAAACGTCAAGGATTGGTGTATTTCTAGACAACTCTGGTGGGGGCATCGCATTCCTGCATGGTATTATGGAAACCGTCCAGATGACTTTGTTGTCGCAAAAACCAAGGAAGAAGCACTGCGATTGGCAAGCGAGAAAGCTGGACGTGAGATCCTTGACTCTGAATTGAATCAAGATGAAGATGTGTTAGATACTTGGTTTTCAAGTTGGTTATGGCCAATATCTGTTTTTAATGGATTGACACAGCCAGAAAACGATGAAATTAAATATTATTATCCAACCAATGACCTTGTTACGGCGCCGGAAATCATGTTTTTCTGGGTGGCGAGAATGGTAATTGCTGGGTACGAGTATTTGGGCGATTTACCTTTTAAAAATGTATACTATACAGGGATTGTTCGCGATAAACTGGGACGTAAAATGTCCAAGTCATTAGGAAATTCACCTGACCCAATTGAGCTGATAGAGAAGTTTGGTGCGGATGGCGTACGTGTAGGAATTCTAATCTCTTCGCCTGCTGGAAATGACTTGCCATTCGATAGCTCTCAATGTGAACAGGGAAGAAACTTTACCAACAAAGTATGGAATGCGTACCGATTGGTTTCATCATGGGATGTGCGTGACATCGAACAACCAACTTCTTCAGTGGTTGCGATTGATTGGTTCGAAAGCCGCTTCCAAAAAGTGCTAATAGAAATTAACGATCAATTCGATAAATTCCGAATTTCTGATGCCCTGATGGCCATCTATAAATTGGTGTGGGATGATTTCTGTTCATGGTACCTTGAGATGATTAAGCCGGGTTACGAACAACCCATAGACCGCATAACTCTAGAAAAAACAAAAGAATTCTTTGAGCAATTGTTAAAAGTGATGCATCCGTTTACTCCTTTCGTTTCGGAAGAACTATGGCACGCCTTGAATGAACGTGAGGAAGGAGAGGACATCGTTATTTCAGCTTGGCCTGTAGTAAAAGAAATCGACCAAGTTGTATTAACAGGATTCGAAAAGGCAGAGAAAATCATTTCTCAGATTCGCACCGTTCGCAAAAACAATAACATTGCCAATAAAGTGAAATTGGAAATGTATGTTCGTGCCGATTCTTCGACGCAAACAAACTTCGACGCGGTGATTACTAAGATGGGAAATCTTTCCGTTTTTGAATACGTGACAGAGAAAATGCAACAAGCGAATTCTTTCATCGTCGAAGGAGTCGAGTATTTTATTCCTTTCGGTGATTCAGTCGATGTAGCCGCTGAAATCAAGAAAATGGAGGAGGAACTCAACTATACACGAGGATTCTTGAAAAGTGTACAAGGGAAACTTTCCAATGAGCGTTTTGTTGCGGGTGCTCCGGCGCAAGTGCTCGACCTAGAGCGCAAGAAAGAAGCAGACGCACTAGGGAAAATCCAATTACTCGAAGAAAAACTAGCGGCGTTAAAAGGATAGTTTAGATAAAGCGAAAGTCTACGCGGCGATTTTTTTGTTTTCCCTCAGGGGTATCATTTCTGTCCACTGGTTCTTTTTCACCTTTGAAATCAATTTCCACTCGGGACTTTGGAAGTCCATTCGCTTCGAAAAAACGCAGTAATGCAGCGGCTCTCCTCTTCGATAAATCGATGTTGTACGCATCTGAACCGTCCGAGTCAGTATGTCCGGTAATCAAAATCCGTAAATCAGAATGACTTTTTACCATGCGGATCATTTCGATGAGGTATGGCTCATATTGTTTTTTAAGCGAATCTTTTCCGTAATCGAAATAAATGGGATCGAATTTAAATGCCTTCAATTCCTCGAGGCGTTTCTCCGGTGAGGAAAGTCCATCTTTTAATTCTTGTTGGAATTTAATTAATTGATTCTCAGTTAAGATTGCAGGTGTGTTTTCTTGAATGTTAAATGCAGCTCGATACAAGGTGAAGAGTGATTTTCCATCTTTGCTCTTCCCCAATAAATACCCTTTTTTCTCATCAAATTCAACATCGAATTGCTGTTTTTGAAAGGATACGGCGTTTTTAGATTTTGCAGAAAGATTAGTTTCGGAAAGTTCTAAATGTCCATTTGGTAAAACCTTTCCAATGATGTCGTAAATGTAATATTGGCGCAATGAGTAATCTTCGTGGCGTATTTTACCATCTATTAATCCCTTTACAATGGTCATTTCCAAATAAATCCAAGATCCCGAGGTTGTGTTCGATGCATTGGTTTGTTGAATTGAACTGAGTCCTTGCCATGTGCCAGATAGCTTTTGGGCTCGGAGTATACCGAAACAACAGAAAAAACACAAAAACACGATTACTTTCATTCTTTTTTATTCGTAAATAGCCAAAAAATGTTCCAAAAATTCGAACTATCTTCGAAACTAAATGTTTCCATTAAAAAGACAACTATGAAAACACTCGTTTTATTTATTTCAATTTTAAGCCTTATGATTACTGCTGAAAAACAAGATATCTACCAATTCAAGGTAAAAGACATCAACGGTAAAACGTTTGATTTCGCTGACTTGAAAGGAAAAAAAATCATGATTGTAAATACCGCTTCCAAATGTGGACTAACACCTCAATACGAGAAATTAGAAGCCTTATATGAAAAGTACAAAAACAAGAATTTTATCATCGTTGGTTTTCCTGCAAATGATTTTATGTCCCAAGAACCTGGATCAAATGAGGAAATTGAAAGTTTCTGTAAAATGAATTACGGTGTAACCTTCCCCATGATGTCGAAGATTTCCGTGAAAGGAAAGGACATGCATCCTGTGTATCACTTTTTGACCGAGAAAAGCAAAAATGGCTTAGAAGATAACAAGGTGGAATGGAATTTTCAAAAGTACCTGATCGATGAAAGTGGTCACCTGGCAAAAGTGATTTCTCCACGAATTCAGCCGGATGACGCGTCGATTACTTCGTGGATTGAAAAATAGACCAAATCGTTGAAATTTTGTTGATAAGTTAGGGTCCCCCAAGCCTTTAAAACCCCTTAAAAAGCCTAGCTTTTTCTTATTTTTGTTTGACTTGATAAAAGTGATAAAACGAAATTAAAATAGATATGGCTGAAGAAGAAAGAAGGGATAATTATTCTGCGGATAACATTCAGGTATTAGAAGGACTTGAAGCAGTGCGTAAGCGTCCCGCAATGTACATTGGGGATGTCGGAGTGAAAGGGTTACACCACTTGGTTTATGAAGTGGTAGATAACTCGATCGATGAGGCATTGGCTGGACATTGTAATAAAATCGATGTGTTTATTAATGTGGATAATTCCATTACGGTTATTGATAATGGACGTGGAATTCCAACAGCAATGCACACGAAAGAAAAGAAGTCGGCATTGGAAGTAGTTATGACTGTCCTCCATGCGGGCGGAAAATTTGACAAAGACACGTACAAGGTATCTGGAGGACTTCACGGTGTTGGGGTTTCTTGTGTAAATGCCCTTTCAATTGCTTTGAAAGCAACCGTTCGTCGCGAAGGAAAAATATTCCAACAAGAATATTCCATCGGTAAGCCATTGTATGATGTTAAAGTTGTAGGTGAATCCACCGAAACAGGAACAGAGGTAACGTTTAAACCAGATGGTACCATTTTCGACTCAACAGAGTATAACTTCGATACACTTGCCGCAAGAATGCGCGAGTTAGCGTTTTTGAACAAAGGAATTACAATTTCATTGACAGATAACCGAGTTACGGATGAAGAAGGTAATCATCCAACAACCATGTATCATTCAGAAGGTGGATTGAAGGAATTTGCACAGTACTTGGATCGTAATCGTGAAGCATTAATTCCCGATGTGATTTATTTTGAAGGTGAACGCGAGAATATTCCGGTAGAGGTGGCATTGACGTACAACAATTCATACACAGAGAATATTCAAGCATATGTGAACAACATCAATACACATGAGGGAGGAACGCATTTATCTGGTTTTAGACGTGGTCTAACAAATACCTTGAAGAAATATGCTACCGATTCAGGAATGTTGGCAAAAGAAAAAATTGAAATTGATGGTGATGACTTCCGTGAGGGATTAACTGCGGTTGTATCGGTAAAGGTTCAGGAACCACAATTCGAAGGTCAAACCAAAACAAAATTGGGTAATCGTGAGGTAACGGCACCAGTAAGTCAAGCAGTTTCTGAAATGTTGTCTGCTTATTTGGAAGAACACCCAGCTGAAGCTAGATTGATTGTTGAGAAAGTAATTCTTGCCGCAAGAGCGCGTCATGCCGCTAGAAAGGCACGCGAAATGGTGCAACGTAAAAACGTTCTTTCAGGGTCAGGATTGCCAGGTAAATTGGCGGACTGCTCCGAAAAAGATCCTGCTGCTTGTGAGATTTATTTCGTTGAGGGAGATTCAGCGGGTGGAACAGCGAAACAAGGCCGTGACCGTCACTTTCAAGCGATTATGCCGCTAAGAGGAAAAATCCTCAATGTGGAAAAAGCAATGCAGTATAAAATCTTTGAGAATGAAGAGATTAAGAATATTTATACGGCATTAGGTGTGCGCATCGGAACGGAAGAAGATTCGAAAGCATTGAACCTTGATAAATTACGCTACCACAAGATTATCATCATGTGTGATGCCGATGTCGATGGTTCACACATTGAAACCTTAATCTTAACTTTCTTCTTCCGCTACATGAAAGAGTTGATTGAAAATGGATACATCTATATCGCAACTCCACCGTTGTATCAAGTGAAAAAAGGAACGAAATCGGAATACGCTTGGAATGAGGATCAACGCGATCGTTTAATTAGTGATTTAAAAGGTGGTGGAAGTGAGTCTTCGGTAAATGTACAACGTTATAAAGGTCTTGGAGAAATGAACGCGGAGCAACTTTGGGAAACAACCATGAATCCTGAAAGCAGAACCCTACGTCAAGTGACCATAGACAACGCGGCAGAATGTGATCAAATCTTCTCCATGTTAATGGGAGATGATGTACCACCTCGTCGTGAGTTCATTGAGAAAAACGCGAAATACGCAAAAATCGACGCATAAGATGTTTCGAATCTACATCAAGCCAGTATTGGGAATGTCATTCTTAATACTGGCTTTTTTTGTGTCTTTTGGATTTGTCCAAAAGAAGTTTTCATTGCCCCATTTTCCGCTGGAAACACCATATATTGAAGCAGGAGAAGCGTATGTGAAGCATGCAGGTTACGCGTTTGTTTATGATGAAAATCACGAACAAGCGAAATGGGTGGCTTATTGCTTGACAAAAAAAGAAACCGAAGGCAGCATCGAGCGAAGCGATCACTTTGTGGAAGATCCATTCGTTAAAACCGGAACTGCCACAAATGAAGATTTTGCGAAGAGCGGATACGACCGCGGACATTTAGCGCCTGCTGCGGATATGCGTTGGTCAGAAATTGCCATGGAGGAATCTTTTTATTACAGCAATATGAGTCCGCAATTGCCGGCTTTCAACCGTGGAATCTGGAAAAAACTGGAAGAAAAGGTGCGCGATTGGGCCATCGCCTTCGATTCAGTTTTGATTGTCACGGGGCCTATATTAAGTGAACCTTTGTCGACCATTGGGACAAATAAAGTAAGCGTGCCCAAGTATTATTACAAAGCAATACTGGACTATAAGGGAACGCATTCAAAAGCAATAGCGTTTGTTATGCCGAATCAAGGGTCCAAAGACCTACTCATGAACTTTGCGGTGTCCATTGACGCTTTGGAAAAATTAACAGGCATCAATTTCTTTTATCAACTAGAGGACCCATTAGAACAATCTATAGAATCCAAGGTCTGTCCGAATTGTTGGCCATAAAAAAAACCGCTCGAGGCGGTTTTTTTTCTTTTTTTTGATTCAACACTTAGTGAATCAATCCTTTATATGCGTCAGCATCCAATAAATCATCGTATTGAGCTGCGTCGGTTAATTTTACCTTAATCATCCATCCTTCACCATAAGGGTCAGAGTTTACCAATTCTGGATTCCCTTCTAATGCTTCGTTGAATTCAAGAATTTCTCCACTTACAGGCATGAACAAATCAGAAACTGTTTTCACTGCTTCTACGCTTCCAAAAACTTCTTCTTGATTCAATGTTTCACCGATTGTTTCGATTTCAACATAAACGATATCACCCAATTCACTTTGAGCAAATTCTGTAATTCCTACAATGGCAACATCTCCGTCGATTTTTACCCATTCGTGGTCTTTTGTGTACTTTAATTCTGATGGAATATTCATGACAATTTTGATTTCTACAAATGTAACAATTTTGTTCGGTTGAT
Source organism: Crocinitomicaceae bacterium (assembly GCA_024643555.1). Lineage (GTDB taxonomy): Bacteria > Bacteroidota > Bacteroidia > Flavobacteriales_D > Crocinitomicaceae > UBA952. The sequence continues at coordinate 14,740 of JAHEMQ010000005.1, forward strand.
TCAAGCCTGTGGAAAAGACTTTATAATTACCTTTGCACCATGACTATCGAACAATACAAAGACTTGTTAAAGCGCGTGGAAGGCATTCAAAACTACTTGAAAATCGAGGAGAAACGAATGCGACTTAAAGAAGAGGAGCTTAAAACACAAGACCCTTCGTTTTGGGATGATCCGAAAAAAGCGGAAACACAGATGAAATCCATTCGTGGATTAAAATTTTGGGTGGAGACTTTTGATCGTGTTCAGACAGCCGTTTCAGATTTAGAGGTAGTCATGGAATTTGTCAAAGAAGGCATGTCAACAGAGGCTGAGCTAGAACAACAATTTCAAGTTATTCTTTCGGAAATTGAAGAACTCGAATTGAAAAACATGTTGTCTGGTGAAGAGGACGCATTGAGTGCCGTACTTCAAATTACCGCAGGAGCAGGTGGGACAGAAAGTTGTGACTGGGCATCTATGTTGATGCGCATGTACCTCATGTGGGGACAGAAAAAAGGATACAAAATTACAGAATTGAACTTTCAAGAAGGGGATGTGGCTGGAGTAAAAACAGTGACATTAGAGTTAGAAGGTGAGTTTGCATTTGGGTATTTAAAAGGTGAAAATGGTGTGCATCGATTAGTGCGTATTTCACCATTTGATTCGAATGCAAAACGTCATACTTCATTTGTTTCTGTTTATGTTTATCCACTTGTTGATGACAATATTGAAATTCACATTAACCCAGCAGATGTTTCTTTTGAAACGTTTCGATCTGGTGGGGCGGGAGGACAAAATGTCAATAAAGTGGAGACTGCTGTTCGTCTACGTCATGCTCCTTCTGGAATTATCATTGAAAACTCGGAGTCAAGATCTCAATTAGCCAACAAGGAAAAAGCGATGCAGTTATTACGCTCTCAGTTATACGAATTGGAATTGCGCGAGCGCATGGAAAAAAGAAGCGAAATTGAAGCAGGTAAAAAGAAAATCGAGTGGGGTAGTCAAATCCGAAACTATGTCATGCAACCTTATAAGTTGGTGAAGGATGTTCGCACCGGAACAGAAACGAGTGACGTAGATGCTGTCATGGATGGCGGACTTGATCCGTTCTTGAAATCTTTTTTAATGATGTACGGTTCTTAAAGAAGCGGTAGTAATTTCTCTAACGCGATTCCCCGAGACCCTTTCAGTAGAATCAAGTTGTTCTCAAATTCAAAATTTGACCAATGATCCATCAAATCTTGTGTGTTTTCAAAGCCATCTGGATGTAAACTCTTAAAAATGGGTCCAACCGTAATAAAACGAATCGCATGTTCCTTGCAGAAATGTAAAATAGCTTGATGTTCGGACTTTCCTTCTTTTCCCAATTCAAGCATGTCGCCAAGAATGGCTATTTTCGAGTTCTGTTGAATGTCAACAAATGATTCCAATGCAGACTTCATACTGGATGGATTCGCATTGTAACAATCGACAATTACCGTGTTTTTCAACGTTTTGCTTACCTGACTTCGATTGTTCTGAGGAATGTATCCTTCGATGGCTTCATTGATTTCGTTAGGTTCTACTTGGAAAATATTCCCAAAAGCAATTGCGGCTAGAAAATTATTGAAGTTATAGCGACCTACTAAATGCGTGTGAAGGGTAGGTGAGTGGTAGTCATGATTGTGCCAAGTAAAATGAACAAAGGGATCTAAGTACTTCATTTCACCAACAATTAATGCGTTTTCATGGCTTCCAAAGGTAATGAGTGGTAAAGGATATTTTTTACACGCATCCATTAAAATGGCATCGTCCATACATGCGAATAAAACACCTCCTTTTTGAAGTATGGAAGCAAATAACTCGGTCTTTGTTTTGAGTACCCCTTCAAAATTGATGAATCCTTCTAAATGTGCTTTTCCAATGTTGGTAATGATGCCATGGCTTGGGTCCGCAATGGCACATAATTCCGCTATATCTCTAGGCTTATTTGCCCCCATCTCAATGATGGCAATTTCATGTTCATTTGTTAATCTCAATAAGGTCAATGGAACACCAATATGGTTATTTAAATTACCTATCGTGCAAAGAGTTTTGTACTTTTTAGATAAAACGGCATTAATGAGTTCTTTGGTGCTTGTTTTTCCGTTACTTCCTGTAATTCCAAGGACAGGAATATCAAACCGATCACGATGAAAGCGGGCAAGTTTTTGAAGGAATTCAAGGGAATTCGAAACTTGAAAAATGCGTTGCTGGTCGGAATATCCATCTTCATCCACAATGGCAAATAGTGCACCTGAATCTATTGCTTGTTGCGCGAAAAGATTTCCGTTAAAGTTGTCTCCCTTTAGTGCAATAAATAGTGAACCAGCTTGTATGTGACGTGTGTCGGTGCAAATACCCTTACTTTGATAGAATAGATCGAATAATTTTTCCATGATGCAAAAATGCAAAAAAAAAGCCCGATTGCTCGGGCTTTCAATGTTATTCTTTCGGACTTTTCGGTCGAGAACTTCCGACACGATCCATCGCACAGCGGAAACCAATGGTTGCTGTCGCCTTATCTTCGTCTAGGAATCTTCTGTTTCCGGAAGATAACCAATAAGCTCGATCAGCCCATGAACCACCTTTGTACACTCTCGATTTATCAGAAATTAACGTAGTTGGCCAACCAGAAGCTCCGGCATTAATCATGTCATTGTTCAGATTGAAGTTTTCATGTTGACTTTGGTACATGACTTGTTTCGAGTCACGTAATCCGTTGTTGATATCGTCTTTACGTTTTGCGTTATTATAGTAGATAGAGGATTCTAAATCACCATCCATGTAATCGATGTAGTCATCTTTACGGTAATTCAAACGTCCAGCATTTTCTTCAACTGTTACATCTCTCCAACGTTGTTTTCCTTTCGTCTCAGTAATGAACTCTGTTAATCCATTACGAAGGGTCATAATCCAAGTGGTAATGGTTGGGTCAGTACTGTAAGAACGGAATTTACGTTCCAAATAATCTTTACTGAATAAAGCCGTATCAATTCCCAAGAACGCATTTGGCTCGCTGCGATCAAATGCAATTTGCATTAATTCGAGGATGTCTTGTTTTTTCGCTCCATCTTGAATTTCCATTGGAAGATCCTTGTTGAACAATACTCTTTCAATGAAAGCAGATGCTGCAATCGTTCTTCCTTGATTGTACAAAGCAATAGCAGTATCCAACATAATGTTTAAGGTATCTAAGAACTCGAATTGCAAACGCTCTTGCGATGTGAACTGAGAATTATTGGATACATAATAACTTGACGGAGAGTTGAACTGATACGCACGTGGATCTTGTTTTGAATATACACGTGAATTCATTGGGTTATTGTTCACTCCAGCTGGTTTTGGAGCAGCGGCAGCATTTGCAGCGGCAGTGGTATCAACAGGAGCACCATTTGTAAAGTTTGACTGGTAATTAGATCCAGCAGTTTGACCATATTTTTTATTGGCGTATGCCAAGTATTTAACACGAGCAAATTCATTTACAAATTCTTTCATTCCATGCACGTCATATACGTTTTCGTTTGCTTTTACAGGACGATCGTACAAACCGTTAGGAACTAATAATTGAGTTTGGTATTTATTACCGCGGAAAGGCATGAATTCTTCAGCTACCTCACTAGTCATTGGACGATAAACATCCATTACCCACTCAGAAACATTTCCAGCCATGTTGTATAAACCAAAGTCATTTGGCCAATAATCATCGACACGTGCGGTGATGTCGGAACCATCATTTAAGTTTCCTGAAATACCCATCATATCTCCTTTTCCACGAACAAAGTTGGCTTGAATCGCTCCAGCAAACTGCTCCTCTTCTTGACGAACGTAATGGCCATCCCACGGATAAATGCGACGGTCGTTGATGTTTTCAGATCCTTCATCCAAGTTTCCAATTAATCCAAGCGCAGCAAATTCCCATTCTGCTTCAGTTGGTAGGCGGTAATTTGGCAATAAGATACCATCTTCCATTCGAACTGGACGAGTACCTAAACGACCATTATCTAAATCGGCGTAAATTGGATCGTAATTTTCTAATTGGTATGGATCACGTGGTACAGAACGCTTTGTTTTTGCGTCCACCTTCGCTTTCGGTTTATTGTCTTTATTCATGACATACCCACCCTCAGATTCAATGGTGTAATTACCGTTCAAGTAATTTTCGGTGCTGAACATGTTTTGAGGAACAGAAGCAAAACGTTTGTCGTAATTTGCATCATTTGCTGCACCAACATCCGTACTACCTTCATCAGCAAAATGCCATTTCAAGATACCTTCTCTTACTAAAATTGCTTCATTCACACGGTCTGTTCTCCATTTACAGAAGTCATTGGCTTGTAACCAAGAAACCCCAACGACTGGATAATCAGCATAAGATGGGTGGCGCAAGTAGTAACTTACATATTTTTCACGGTAGCCCATAGCAGTTCTCCATGCCAATGTATCTGGCAAACATTTTTTGTAGACATGTGGATATGTTTTGTTGTAAACACGTTTCATCCAGTACATGTATTCCAACCAATGTAAGTTGGTTACCTCAGTTCGATCCATGTAAAAAGAGGCAACGGTCACACGCGATGCACGTGCATTCCAATCTTGCATCACATCTTGTTCCGTTCTACCCATGGTAAAGGTTCCGCCTTCAACCATTACAAGTCCTGGTCCGGTTTCTTGTTCCTGCGCGTCAAATTTCTCAAATCCACCATTTTTATAGTTGTTATATTCCCAACCAGTGGATGTAGAACGTTCCGGAGAACAAGAGGAAAGTACCAATAGTCCAACTACTGATACTCCTAAGAATCTATACATCAATCGCTTCATATTCTGCTTTGCGTTTAATTAACGATATTAATTCAATTTTTATTTTTTGTTACAATTAAAAGGAAGGACAAGAAATTTTTCTGAAATTTTTTGGTTTCTTGTTACATTTTAAGTTGATGCCCATTGAAACTTCGTGTGATCCACCAGAAATTCCGTTACCTAATTTAGACACAGTTAAGTCATAGCTGTATCCAATTCTAAATCGATCAGTATTTATCCCTAAACTAACGATAAACGCATCGCGGTTTCGATACCATGCACCTATTGTAAAACTTTCGTATTTTAAATATGCACCAATATTAAATTCTTGAAATCCATTTTGATATTGGTAAATGATATTGGGCATCAACATCGTGTTACTTGAATAACGTCCACGTTGACCAATTTTAATTGTTGCACCCATGTGACCTGTAACACGGATTGGCAAACGAGATTCACCTAAAATCATCGATTCATCAGGGCGATTCAAATGGTGACCGGCAATACCGAAATAGAAATTTTTAGTAAATCCAACCATTCCAGCGGAAGCATCAAAAAAACCATGTCGGCCATTTCCTCTGATGACATCTCCCGTTTGATAAATGAAACCTCTTCTTGGGTCAATCATATCGCCAAAAGTTAATTTATCCCAATCCAAGAATTTTTGATAATAAGCGGCTCTCGCGCCGAACATCAATGAAAATTTTCTTGAAACTTTTAGATTGTAGGAGTAAATTCCACCCACCATTGTCGTTTGAATGGTACCTGAACCTTGTTGGTCATGTAATGCAATTAGTCCAATTCCTCCTGAAATATTTTTCGCATAAGTATCGTATGCTGCACTATAGGTCACGTAGTTTCCTGATAATTGAGGCCACTCGTTGCGATAGTTTAAGGCAATTCTAGGGCAGCCACTAGATCCTGCTAGCGCCGGGTTCAAATACACAGGGTTCGAGTAGAATTGTGTAAAAGTTGGGTCCTGAGACCGAGCAGTATTTGACATGACAACAACAAAAAAAGTTGCTGTTGCAATGATGAGAGTTCCGAATGTTTTCACAAACTTTGGTTTTAGCACGAACAATCTTAACGTAGTTTAGGTTTCAAAGGTTACAAATATCGAACATTTATTCAAATAAATTAAATAATTTGCCGTTTTTCTTCCAACTAACATTTGAAAATTAATGAATCAGCTCCGTATTTTTTTTAGTTTCTTACTCATTTCTTTGTCCTATTGCTTGCATTCTCAAGAACAACTTTTGAATTTCAATTGGACAAAAATGCACTCTATTAATCTCGATGGAAAAGATTATTCCATACAATACATCGATCAACAAGGAATCGATAATGGTGTGCCTTATTTTTTTAAAAAAATAAAAACCACTTCTGTTCACCAAAGTATGGAGATTACTTCAGTTACCTCGGAGCCAATTCCAATGTCTGATCTTTCATACTTTAAAAAAACATTTTATTCTTTTCCGTCTGAATTCAAGATTGAAGCACAAGTGACCGATGAGGCCGGTATTCCATTTTTGGTAATCTATTCCAATCCTTTTCGTTTCAAGGACGGCAAATATGAACGCATCACTCAAGTTTCTTATCGCATTACACCTAAGAATCAGCCAAATCAGAAAGGTTTTGCTGCGAATTCTGTTCTAATGGATGGATCAGGAACTTGGTACAAAATTTCCGTTCCAAGGGATGGTATCTATAAAATAGACAAAGCTTTTTTGGAGTCTTGTGGAATCAATACGAATGGTTTAAATCCTTCTCACATTCATATTTATGGTAATGGTGATGGGCTTTTGCCGGAAAAAAATAGTGTTCCTCGAACAGATGACTTAGCTGAAAATGCCATTTTTGTTCAAGGTGAATCGGATGGCATTTTTAACGAGAATGATTATATTCTTTTCTATGCTTGGGGTCCTCATCGATGGACCAAAGACGATTTAAATTTTGATTACATGCAAATTCGCCATTTGTATAGCGATGTTTCCACCTATTTTATTAATGTAAATGCTGCTATTCCGCCCATGCGAATTCAGAATTTACCTCAAAATGATAATCCAGCAGACACCACGATTCAGTCTTACGATTTTCGGGATATTTACGAAACAGATTTGGTGAATATTATCGAAGGTGGGCAGCGTTGGTACGGTGAATTATTTGATGTTGAGATGGAGCGAACATTTACTTTTTCAATCCCAAATATAGATACGGCACAACTAAATGTCAAATTAGATGTGGTGTCTAATTGCCCATATAATAACAACTTAAATTTAATCAAAGCAAGTATTAATAATCAGCTTGAATTTTCGCACATATTACCCGTTAACACAGTCGAATATTCAAGAGGTGAATATAAATTTTCTGTTCAAAATCCACCAAGTTTGATTCCTCTAAAACTGACCGTTACAAGGCAATCTCCAGCTACCTTAACGTATTTGGATCGCATTGTTATCAATACGAAAAGAAAACTCGTTTTTTATGGAACGCAATTCGGTTTTAGGGTAAAAAATACAGGCTCAGCCCAACTGATCTCTTATGAAGTTACTGGCCTTCCGAGTAGTGGATTTGTTTGGGACTTGTCGGATCGACATGCACCAAAAAAAGTCTTTTTATCTCAGAATGGAAGTGTGAGCTTGTTTAAATCGGATGGAACATTCAAGGAGTTTGTGGCGTCGAATGGTACTTCTTTTTTCACTCCGGATCGTGTGGGTTCTGTTACCACTCAAAATTTACATGGACTTCCACAAGCAGATTACTTGATTGTAACTCATCCAGATTTTTTGACGCAAGCTAACCGCCTGGCAGACTTACATCGTGATGAAGGATTAACGGTTCACGTGGTGAATGTAAATCAAGTGTACAACGAGTTTAGTTCTGGCATGCAGGATGTTGGAGCCATTCGTATGTTTACCAAAATGTTCTATGATCGTGCCTTGGCGACTGATCCATCGACCCAACCAAAATATTTATTGTTGTTCGGTGATGGAACCTACGATCCGAAAGATCGACTTCCAAACAATAACAATTTTATTCCAACCTATCAGGTCTTGACAAGTGAGGATCATATTAATGCGGTGGTGTCTGACGATTATTTTGGATTGTTGGGAGATAACGAAGCATTTGCTAGTACAGACTTATTGGATATTGGAATTGGTCGCTTTATCGTGAGTGACAATATTCAAGCAAAACAACAAGTAGATAAGGTTGAACATTACATGAAAAATGGTTCTAATTTATTTGCGAATAATGCCTCCTGTTGTATTGGAGAGACGAATTCAAATAGTACTTTCGGAGATTGGCGATTGAAATTCGTCCAAGTAGCAGATAATGATCCATCAAACCAATTTGTTCTGAATAACTCTGAGCCACAAGCAAATTACGTGAAACTTTATCACCGTGAAATGAATGGTGAAAAGCTTTATATGGACGCTTTCCCCATGGTTATTTCAACAGGTGGAGTTCGTTATCCAGCCTTGATGGAGTCCATAACGGATCGCGTTCAACGAGGAATCCTCATGATTAATTATGTGGGACATGGAGGTGAAGTCGGTCTGGCAGAGGAACGAATTGTGACCATTCCACAAATTCAATCTTGGACCAATATCAATGCCTTGAATTTATTTGTTTCCGCAACCTGTGAGTTTACTCGATACGACGATCCTAAAAGGGTTTCGGCAGGTGAATGGGCATTTTTAAATCCAACAGGATCTTCCATTGCCCTTATGACAACCACGAGGGCCGTATACATTACCGTAAATGAAATCACGGGAGATGCCTTTTATGAGCAAATTTTCACTCGGGATGCATCTGGTAAACCAAAGTCTTTTGGTGAAATTGCCAAATTGACAAAAAACAACTCAGGGTCGAGTGGAAATAAACGAAGTTTTACCTTGATTGGTGATCCAGCGTTAACTGTTGCACTTCCTCGATATAAAGTGGTAACGGATAGCATCAATGGACATAGTCCAAATGTGCAAATCGACACCATTCGGGCCTTAAGTAAAATGAGGGTGAAAGGACATTTGGAGGACTGGAATGGAAATGTTTTAAATTCCTGGAATGGCGTTTTAACACCAACCATTTTTGATAAGTATAAAACAGAACAGACCTTAGGACAAGAGCCGCCAACGGTCATTAGTTTTTCTCAACAACGCAATAAAATATACCGTGGAAAGGCAAGCATTGTGAATGGGTATTTCGACTTTGATTTTATTGTCCCGAAAGACATTTCCTTAAATTATGGCGCGGGGAAAATTAGTTATTATGGAAATAGTGCGGTGACAGATGCCCAAGGATTTGACACTTCCATCATCATTGGAGGTATTGATCCAAATGGCGTGAATGATCAAGAGGGTCCTGCCATACAATTATTTATGAACGATGATGCCTTTGTTTCAGGCAGCATTACCGACGCAAATCCTGTACTTTTCGCCAAAGTTTCAGACGAAAATGGCATCAATACAGTCGGGAATGGCATTGGTCATGATATTGTAGCGATTTTAGATGGAGAAACAAGCAACCCATTTGTTTTAAACGATTTCTATTCTGCTGGTTTGGATGATTACCAGCACGGGGAAGTTCGATATCAATTTCAAAATTTAGCACCTGGAAAGCATACAGTTGATTTAAAGGTTTGGGATGTCAACAATAATTCAGGAACAGCTAGCATCGAATTTATTGTTCAGAAAAAAGAAGAGCCGACTTTGGAACATGTGTACAATTATCCAAATCCATTCACAACCAAGACATCATTCATGTTTGAACACAACCAAGCATGTAATTCTTTAGAGGTTCAAATTCAAGTGTATACGATTTCTGGTAGGTTGGTGAAAACCATTCAAAAACAGGTTCAGACTCAAGGTTTCCGATCTGAAGGAATCGAGTGGGATGGAAAAGATGAGTTTGGAGACCAACTAGCAAAAGGTGTATACGTCTATCGATTAATGGTGAAAAATTTGGATGGTCAGACGGCAGAAAAAACGGAGAAATTGGTGATTTTAAAGTAAGTCTACAATAAAAAACCTACTTTTTCGTATATTTACAGACCTTAAATAAAAGTCGATTATGAAGCAAGTCTTTTTATTTTTATCCATGAGTATCTTTTCAATGCCTGTATTTGCACAACCAAACGGTGGTGGTTCAGGTGTTACGGATAATGACTTGCAATTAAATACGATTACCACCGCCCTTCCATTTATGGCAATTACTCCCGACTCAAGAGCAGGAGGAATGGGTGATGCTGGAACTGCATTGAGCGCAAGTTCCACCTCAGTATATTGGAATACCTCTATGTTGAGCTTCGCCAAAGAAAAATCAGAATTGAGTTTATCTTACACGCCATGGCTACGACAGTTGACAAATGACATCAGTCTTTCATATTTAGCAGGGTATTACAAGATAAATAAAATCCATACAATCGGTGGGTCTTTGCGTTATTTCAGTTTAGGTGAAATCACTTTTACAGATGTTAGTGGAAATGTACTTCGCGATGATAAACCGAGTGAATTTGAACTAACTGGAGCTTACGCTTTTCGCTTGGCAAAAAGATTAAGTATTGGTTTGAATGGTAAATTCGCATACTCTAATTTAACGGGAGGACTAACTGTAGGTGGTGTAAATACAAAAGCGGGTGTCGTTGGAGCGGCAGATTTCTCAATTACCTATCACAATGACGATGCGAAAATTGGAAATACCGACGGAACGTACACCTTCGCAACAACCATCAATAATTTAGGAAATAAGGTCGCATATTCAGAATTATCAAAGCGCGACTTTATTCCAATGAACTTAAAAATCGGAAACTCGTTTCAAGCTGAGTTTGACGATTATAATAAAGTAACGTTTGCAATTGACTTACAAAAATTGTTGGTGCCAACACCGGCTTATTATGCAAATGTAAATGGTTCTTACACCATGCTTTCTGGTATGAATGGGGATGTAGGTATTATCAACGGTATCATTCAATCTTTTTACGATGCTCCTGGTGTCGTAGCCAAAGACGCAAATGGTGATTACATCCAAAATAATGACGGATCTTACAAAATTGTGAAAGGAACTCGTTTGAAAGAAGAATTAGCTGAAATCAACATTGCTACTGGAATTGAATGGTGGTACAACAATGTACTTGCATTTAGAACGGGTATGTTTTACGAAAATAAAAACAAGGGAAATCGTCAATTTTTAAATTTCGGAGCCAGTTTGAAATACAACATGTTTTCCATTGATTTCTCTTATTTGGCTTCGATTAGCGGAAGACAAAGCCCATTAGCAAACACCTTGCGATTTACCTTGCGATTAAACCTTGGTAGAACCGGAGGATCCTCCACTTCATCTGGATTATAGGATGCAGATTCGAACTGGATTTGGAATAGACGTCCATCGCTTAGCAAGTGGTTACAATTTGGTAGTTGGTGGTGTAAAAATTGAATCGCCTTTTGGGGCAGTTGGACATTCAGATGCAGATGTTTTATTACACGCCATTTGTGATGCCTTGTTAGGAGCGGCCAACTTGCGAGACATTGGTTTTCATTTTTCCGATAAGGATCCAAAATACAAAGGGATTGATTCTAAAATTTTGTTGACGGGTGTCCTGAACCTTTTAAAAGAGAAAGGGTATCATGTAGTGAATGTCGATTCGACTGTAGTGCTCGAAAAACCAAAATTAAATCCACATGTTCCAGCCATGTGTGAGGTAATCGCCAAGATTTTAGAAGTAGACATCGATGCTATATCTGTCAAAGCAACCACGCATGAATTGGTAGATTCCTTTGGAGAAGGCCGCGCCATTAAAGCATATGCGAGTTGTCTCATTCAAAAGTAAGTTCATTTCTTTTCTATTTCAATCGAATTCCTTTACACATTAGGTAAACATGAGTCATAAAATCAGTTCCAATGTCAAAATCCTTGTGAAAGCATGGTATCGTTCCGATTTATCTAATCCGGAGGAACAGCAATATTTTTATAACTACCGCATATTTATCGAAAATAAACGAAAAGAGAGTATTCAGCTACTACATCGCCATTGGAAAGTAGAACATTTACTCATTGGAGATCAGATAGTTGAAGGACCTGGTGTTGTTGGTGAATTACCGGTCATTCATCCAAATGAACGATATGAATACGTGAGTGGATGTGAGTTTTGGATGCCCATTGGTCGCATGAGTGGATTTTACACGTTTCAATGTGTGGAATCAACGCAAATGTTCACCGCTCCTATTCCAATGTTTACTGTGGAATTCCCACCGAATCTATCTTAGCTTGACGTAGACCACTTTTTTAGTTTCGAAAAACGGTTCTTTAAAATAGCTAGTTAATAAAAACTCGCGGTGCAAATGTTTCACAGGCTTCATTTCTTCTCTCAGGTCTCCTCCTTTTAAATAAAGGATACCGTTCACTAGATCGTGAGCAGATTTCTTTTTTACTTTTCCTGAAATCCATTTTAGGAAAACAGGCATTTGTGTAACCGCTCGACTCACAATAAAATCAAATTCGCC
>JAHEMQ010000005.1:27135-98650 GCA_024643555.1 Crocinitomicaceae bacterium
AGTTCTCGGTATTTTGGTTTCAATTTACTCACGAGCAAGCGCATGTGCGTGATGCGTTGACCTTGTATGATCGTTTCTTCTGGATTCATCCCCGTCGAACGTGCGTCTATACGCAAGCGATCACCATCGTCTGTCATCATTCCTTTATCAATGGAGGTTACTTCGATGCGTTTTTTTCGAATGAAGTCGATGCAATTATTGGATGCAATTTTAAATAACCAAGTACTAAAAGCAAAGCTAGGTGAATATTGGTCAAGCCGACTAAAGGCTTTACCGAATGCCTCAATAGTTAAGTCGTCTGCATCATCAGAGTTCTTGACCATTTTTAACATCATGAAATAAATGGAGTCCCGATAGCGATCCATTAAATCGGCATAGGCAGCTTGATTTCCTTTTCGAGCTGAGTCCACCAACACGAGATCGTGCTTGGCTTTATCCGATAAATGTTCGTTTTCTACCATCTATAATACTTTTGTCGTTCCGAAATGTAAAACAAAATAGGCATTAACATCGCGTAAAACAAATCCCAAAAAGGAAGGAAACGAATGAAACTCTTTTCCTTTAATTGAGACAGGCAACGCCCTTGTAACCACCATTTTAGCAATAAAATAAATCCAAACACGCTGCTGCTAAGCAGGAGGAAGTCTTTACTGAACAACAAAGTAATGAAAGAAACCCACATCAAAATGAGGGAGAGTGGATATATTCCTAACAAGAGTTTCTTAATAAAGCGGTATTTCCCTGATGTGGCGTAGTGTCTCGTTTTTTGAGTCATCCATCTTGTCCAAGAAGTTGGGGCAGGGGAGTGACAGAAGGAATCGGGATTCAATTGAATCGCATAATTAGATTTTTTAGCTGCTTCTTGAATAAACAAGACGTCATCACCGGTTGGAACAGAATAATGCGACTTAAATCCATTTACGGAATGGAAAACACTTTTTGTGTAGGCGAGGTTTCTTCCAACCCCCATATAGGGTAATTTTGCAAGTGCCATCGAAAAATAATTCACACCAATCCATGCTGTATCGAAACGAATGAGTCGATTTAAAAATCCTTTGCTTTTCAAATATGGAGCGTAGCCTATAACAATTTGTTTGGAACGACTGTATTGACTGGCCATTTGCTTTATCCACTGATTATTGCTTGGTTTGCAATCGGCATCTGTTAAAACAAAATGCTCATATTTGGCTGCTTTTATGGCAAGGGTAATTGGCAGTTTTTTTCCAGGACGCAAATGTTTATTCTTACTAAGCTCTACCACGCGTAAATTTGGAAACTGCCTTGCAAAAGCAGTTAGAATCCATCCACTATCGTCAATGGATTGATTGTTAACAACAATGACCTCATATACTGGGTAATCTTGACTGAGTATAGCAGGAAGGTTTTCATATAAATTATCGGATTCATTTCTTGCTGCAATAATTACACTAATAGGCATCCAATTTTGATGTTCATCGATTGGTTTTACTTTGTGGAATGCGAGCTTTGAATAAATCATCAAAACGTACAATAATTGTATCAATGCAAAAATGGCCAAAGCCAGAAATGCGATGGAAAAAAAATTGATTTCAAATGTGGGTAAAAACTTCATACGATAACTTCAGTACAAAGATGAATTCTCAAATCAAATACACGTATCTTTGTTGCAGTTATTTTTCAACATTTTTATGCACTTTGAACTTCTGACGCAAAATAACGACTCAAAAGCACGCTTGGGTCGACTTCATACTGACCATGGAACCATTGAAACTCCGATCTTTATGCCAGTGGGAACTGTTGGTTCTGTAAAGGGAGTTCATCAACAAGAATTGCGCGATGACATCAACGCTCAAATCATATTAGGAAATACGTATCATTTGTTTTTGCGTCCAGGTATAGAGGTTTTAGAGTCTGCGGGTGGACTGCACCAATTTATTGGTTGGGAACGTCCGATGTTGACGGATAGTGGCGGTTACCAAGTTTATTCCTTGTCGGGAAGTCGTAAGATTATCGAGGAGGGTGTGAAATTTCAATCTCACATTGATGGCAGTTACCATTTCTTTACACCAGAACGCGCCATTGAAATTCAACGTTCGATCGGGGCTGATATCATCATGGCATTTGACGAATGTACTCCATATCCTTGCGAGTATAATTATGCTAAACGTTCCATGGATATGACGCACCGCTGGTTGAAGCGTTGTTTTGAAGCCATGGACGCCACTGAACCGAAATACGGATATGAACAAGCTTTATTTCCTATTGTTCAGGGAAGTGTGTACAAAGATTTACGAAAAGAGTCGGCGGAAACAATTGCTTCTTGGGATGCAGTTGGAAATGCCATTGGTGGACTATCTGTTGGAGAACCCGATGAGGATTTATATGAGATGACGGAATTGGTATGTGACATTTTACCGAAGGAAAAGCCGCGTTATTTAATGGGAGTTGGCACACCAACAAACATATTAGAATGTATAGCGTTGGGAATTGATATGTTCGATTGCGTGATGCCAAGTCGCAACGCGCGCCATGGACTTTTGTACACGTGGGAAGGAACGATCAACATTAAAAATGAAAAGTGGGCGAAGGATTTTTCTCCGATCGATGAAACAAGCGGCGTCTGGGTGGATCAGGTTTATACCAAAGCTTATTTGCGACATTTGGTGAAATCGGGTGAATATTTAGGCATTCAAATAGCCACCATTCACAACCTTGCATTTTATTTGGAATTGGTTAAGCAAGCTAGAGAGCACATTGCTGCAGGGGATTTTGTCACTTGGAAAAATAAAGTCACTCCAAAATTGGCCATGCGTCGTTAGGAAAACATGCTGAAAATCATTGATCGATATATCATTAAAAAATTCCTTTCCACATTCTTTTTTATGTTGGGAATCATCATGTTGTTGTCGATTGTATTTGATATTTCCGAAAAATTAAGTGAATTCATCTCGAACAAAGCGCCCATTTCAGAAATAATATTCAATTACTATGTGAATTTTATCCTTTTTTATGGGAACACGTTTTCTTCCATGATCATCTTTATTTCAGTGATCTGGTTTACGGCTAAAATGGCCCAGGACACAGAAATCATACCTATTTGGTTTAGTGGTCGACCAGTGACACGATTCTTGCGTCCTTATATGATTGGGGCGACCGTTCTCATGCTTTTGTCTTTTGCTTTAAATCACTTCATTGTCCCGAGATCATCTAAAATCCGATTAGCGTTTGAAGAGAAATATTACCGAGATATCCTTTCCGTTGAAGATTATCAAGCTGAATATCCGGGAAATGAATTAGTGTATTTTTCAAATTACACGACGTCCGAAAATCAAATTCATGACTTGACCATTCAAAAATGGAATGAGGAAAACGAACCGATTTATTTTTTTAGGGCACGAACAGCCACAAATATTCCAGGCACGAATCGTTGGGAATTGAAGGACTATTATGAAAAGACGTATCATTTTCCAAATGGAAAACTAATACATGGAGCGAAAAAGGACACAACCTTTTCTTTCACTGTAGATGAAATGGCTCAACGTGAAAATGTGGCACAATCCATGACATTCAGTGAATTAACACGATTAATTAAGCGCGAAAAGTTAAAAGGTTCTTCCTTAGTTCCGACGTATGAAATTGAATTACATCAACGAACTTCTTATCCTTTTGCTGCTTACATATTAACGATAATGGGTGTTTCTGTGTCTTCACGTAAGAAAAGAGGAGGCATTGGAGTCAATGTTGCAATTGGATTAACGATTGTTTTCATCTATATTTTCTCCATGAAAATGCTAACGGTTGCATCTATGAATGTCGGTTTGCCAGCGGTAGTCGCAGTATGGATTCCAAATGCTTTGTTTGCAATTGCGGCCTATGTCCTGTATCGCTTTGCTCAGAAATGAGTCATTTTTTCTAAGTCGATCCATAGGCCATCTTCCGCGCAAATCGTTCGTTCAAAAATTGATTTGGCTTCTATTAAATGTTGGTCCGAACCATCATAACGAGAAGAAAAATGTCCAATCATAAGGTTTTTAACTTTCATTTTCTGCGCCATCGTAGCTGCTTGCTTGGCAGTGCTGTGATAAGTTTGTTTGGCACGGTCGCTATGTTGGTCCGTAAAAGTAGCCTCATGATACATTAAATCCGCATGTTCAATGGCTTTTTCATAACCGGTCCATGGTTTCGTATCGGAACAATACACGTAGTTCAATGAAGGAGATGGTGGAAAGGTAAATTTTTCAAATTGAAGTATTTTTCCATTTTTTTCCAAATTGATTCCCGATTTTAACTTTGGAAGGTCTTCAAGAGACAGACCGAATTCTGCAATAGCGGCAGCATTTAGGTGAAAAGGCTTGGCTTTTTCTGCGATTCGGTAACCCCATGTATGGATGCGGTGTTTCAAAGGAAAACTTTGAATTTCAATTAAACGGTCTTCAAAAATGGTTTCTAGGGATTTGGATTCAGTCACTACAAATTTAATATCGAAACAAAGTTTATGTCCACCAACTTCTATAAACGACAATAACAAGGATTGTAATTCGGTCGGTCCATAAATGGTAAGTCCTCTGTTTCTCCCTAATAGATGCATGGAGGATATTAAACCAGGTAGTCCAAAAAAATGGTCGCCATGCAAATGGGAAATTAAAATATGTGAGATTCGTTGAAGTTTTATACCGAATTTTCGGAGTTGCAATTGTGTTCCTTCTCCACAATCAATGAGGATATGACGATTGTTGCATTCGACATATTGAGCTGTTGGTGCTCTTTGTCCAGTTGGAAGTGCTGCACCACTGCCGAGTATGCAGATGGAAAAACTCATTAGATTAACGCATCGATTCCTTTGTTAACGGAATCTGCGATGACAAGTACTTTATCCAATTGAGCGATTTCAATCATTTTTTGCACGTTACTTTGTAATCCACAAATGGCAAATCCACCATTCGTATCCTTACATAAGCGATTTGCTATGAGTACGGCACTTAATCCAGATGAATCGCAGTATTTTGTTTTTGTAAGGTCCAGAAGAATGAAATTACTCCCTACTTTATTCAATTGAAGGAAGTGGCTTTTCAACTCAGGTGCATTGCTCGCATCTAATTTTTCGACATGAGTCGAGACAACAACTATTTTTCCTTGAGGGTCTACTGAAAAGTTCATGACAATCGTTTTGTCAAATGTAAAAATTTTCAGCGTTCAATCTTCGAAGCGAGCAAATAAATTACGGCCATTCTTACTGCAACGCCATTTTCTACTTGATCGAGTATGATGCTTTGCTTTGAATCAGCTACGTCACTGGTAATTTCGACTCCTCTATTTATTGGACCAGGATGCATCACAATGATTTCCTTCGAAAGTCCATCGAGCATTTCTTTGTTGAGTCCAAACAGCATCGTGTATTCGCGAAGTGAAGGAAAATATTTGATGTCTTGACGTTCCAATTGTATGCGAAGCATATTGGCTACATCACACCATTCAAGCGCTTCCCGCAGGTTGTGCGATACCTTTACGCCCAAATCACCTATGTATTTCGGTATCAAAGTAGTAGGGCCACAGACCATCACTTCTGCTCCTAGTTTTTGAAGGCAGTAAATATTGGACAAGGCTACACGCGAATGAAGGATGTCACCCACAATGACTACTTTTTTACCTTCCACACTTCCAAGTCTTTCGCGAATTGAAAAAGCATCTAATAGGGCTTGAGTTGGATGTTCATGCGTGCCGTCTCCCGCATTGATGACACGAGCCTTCACTTTTTGAGAAAGGAAAAGAGCAGCACCTGGGTTTGGGTGTCGCATAACAACCATGTCCACTTTCATGGCAAGAATGTTATTGACCGTATCGATGAGTGTTTCTCCTTTTTTCACTGAACTGCTTGCGGCACTGAAGTTGACCGTATCTGCAGAGAGTCTTTTTTCAGCAAGTTCAAAAGATAAGCGTGTTCTCGTTGAATTTTCGAAGAAAATATTTGCAATCGTAATATCTCTGAGTGAAGGAACTTTTTTAATGGGACGATTAATAACTTCTTTGAAGCTATCAGCAGTTTTAAAGATTAACTCAATATCAGCACGAGTTAAATCTTTGATGCCAGTAAGGTGATCAACACTTAAATTATTCATTGCTTTCTTTTGTAAACAATACCACTTTATCTTCGCCTTCTAATTCTTTCCATTCAACAGAAACACGTTCGGAAACGAGCGTATCCACTGTTTTTCCTACGTAATCCGCTTGAATGGGTAAGTCACGGCTATAACGACGATCAATCAAAACCAATAATTCCACTTTGGAAGGACGACCAAAGGTCAACAAGGCATCTAAGCCAGAACGAATGGTTCTACCGGTGTAAAGGACATCATCTACTAAGATGACACGTTTGTTTTCGAGGCTAAAATCGATGTTCGTAATACTAGGAATCATTGGCTTTTCGCGTCGACGAAAATCGTCGCGATAAAAGGTGATGTCCAAATTTCCGCATTGAATTTCTTTACCAAGAATTGATTCCAGATAGGACTTAAGCCTTGTCACAACATGGATTCCTCTAGGTTGTAGTCCTACGAGAACGGTATCTGAAAAATCGTTGTGGGATTCAATTAATTCATGGGAAAGACGTTTCAAAGTGAGGTCCAAATGTGTTGGATTCAAAATGATTTGCTTTTCCATTAGCACAAAGATACGGCTTATTTATAATTCAACGAAGTGGAGGATGAAATTTATCCATTAAAAAGCTGAAGATTGAGATCTGATAAGAGAAAAAAGCTACCCGTTACCAAAATGAGGTCTTCTTCAGCTGCTTCGGCAATCAATTTGCTTAGGATTGAATTTACATTGCTATTGATGGAGCAAATGCGCTTATCCACTAATTTTAATGCTTCTAATTGCGCAAGTGAAAAACTTCGTTCATTCCCAAATGAGCAAAGGTGAATCTGTACTTTATCAGGAAATAAATCTAAGATTTCACGTATGTTTTTATCTTGAGAGGCTCCGTAAATCAGTTGTAATTCTCCATAATTTAATCGGGTGACCGCTTCCATCGTTGCTTTCATTCCATCCGCATTGTGGGAAACATCCAACAGCACTTTGGGCGCTTCCTGAAGTTGAGACAAACGTCCAAACAACCCACTGTTCTGAGCGACTTTTTTCACTGCAGTGCGTATCGTTTCTTCCGAAATAGACATGCCCAAACAATGAAGTGTAACAAGTGCAGTTTGAAGGTTTTTTAACTGTAAATTTGGTAAATTTAGGTCACTCGGATAACGCAGTTCCATTTGGTCAGCGAACAAAATAGTACTTTCGTTTTTATGCGCTGTTTGACGAAAAATGTCGGCACAATTCAATTGTGATTGCCCGATGATCACGGGTCTTCGAGCTTTCATGATTCCAGCCTTTTCCTTGGCAATTTCTTCTAAAGTGGACCCTAAAAACTGTGTGTGATCCAAGCCGATGTTGGTAATAACTGAAATATCTGATTGTAAAACATTTGTGGCGTCTAACCTTCCTCCCATTCCTGTTTCAATGACTAAATAGTTACAGTTGTTTCGTTGAAAATGATCCAAGGCCATCGCAAAGCTGATTTCAAAGAAACTTGGTTCGAAATCGAGCTGAAGTGCATGAACACGTTGACAAAATTGCAAGACAGAGTCCTCGTTAATCATTTCCCCGTTGATGCGAATGCGTTCGCGAAAATCGAAAATATGAGGAGAAGTAAATAGTCCTACTTTTTCATTTTTTTCCGTCAATATTGAATTCATGTACGAACAGGTCGAACCTTTACCGTTTGTACCAGCCACGTGAATGATTTTTTCGGAGTCAAGATTAATTTGCAGCGCTGCTAGTAATTCTTTTGTTTGTTGAAGTCCTGGTTTATAAGCTCCTGCACCAATGTTTTGATAGGATGGAAATTGTGAAAACATCCATTTAATTGCCGCTGAATAAGATTTTAATTCCATGAAGTTAGATCTGTTGAAGAAAGAAAACCCCAATGCCTGCAACGTAACCTAGGAAAGCTAAAAATGAAATGTGTTTAAGGTACCAAAAGAAGGAGATTTTCTCCATTCCCATCGCTACGACTCCGGCAGCAGAACCAATGATGAGCATGGAACCACCCGTACCAGCTGCGTAAGCGATGAAATGCCAAATTTCATGGTCTAGTCCGAATTGGAACATTCCCATCGATGCCGCAACAATGGGTACATTGTCAATAATAGCGGATGCTACGCCAAGTAATGCAACAAAGAGGTTCACATTCATCACCTCTTGAATTTGAACACCTAAGCCATAGATCATTCCCATAGATTCCATAGCCGCGATTGTCATAAGTATCCCTAGAAAAAATAAGATACTTGGAAGTTCAATTTTTCGAAGTGCTTTAAAAGTCGGACTATTGTGCTCTTGAGTATCTGTAATATCGGTCAAAGAAAAATGTCGTTTGCTCAAAATTTCTGCAACGATAGAAAGTACAGCTAAAGAGAACATCATGCCCATATAAGGAGGAAGGTGCGTGATTATTTTCATGATTGGAACCAATACAATCAGAAATAATCCAAGTACAAGGATCCAAATACTGTGTTTATTCGTCGATTGATTGGAATCCATTGGAGGAATGTTTCCTTTGAAAACGGATAATCGACTAGCCATGAAAACGGGTAAAAATATGGACACAAGAGAAGGTAAAAACAGATGGGTAACTAATCCGCCAGCATTCACTTTATGATTCATCCAAAGCATGGTGGTTGTTACGTCGCCAATTGGGGACCAAGCTCCACCAGAATTTGCCGCAATGATGATGAATCCAGCATACCATTTTCTCAACTCATTTTCCGCGACAATTTTTCTTAAAATACTAATCAGTACAATAGTGGCCGTTAAATTATCAATAAGTGCAGAAAGCAGGAAGGCCAGGGAGCACATGATCCAAAGAAGCCAAATTTTTCGCTTTGTTTTAATGAGAGATTTGAAGACTTGAAATCCATCGAAATGGTCAATAATTTCCACAATTGTCATGGCTCCAATCAAGAAAATCAATATTTCACTTGTTTTACCAAAATGGTGCAGCAGACTAGCGTCAATTAGTTCTCTTTTTTGTTCCAAGGATCCGCTCAATTCTGGGATACTTAGTTGTCCACATTTAGGATCGGTCATTAATCCGTTCATGGGATCCAACCACGAAATGATATGGGGTAATCCAATGTATATTACAGCCCAAGAAGTTACCATCATGAAAAGTGCAGGTACTAATTTGTCAATTCTCAGTTTATGCTCCATGGTAATAGCAACATAACCGAAAACGAAAATCAAAAGTAGGGCAGAGCTCATTTTTATACCAATTGTTTCAGCGCGATTTCAAAGGCTGATTTAGCTATGTTGGTTTGTGCTGGATTTTGTTCTTTGGCTTTTTCCAATGCTTCGAAAATAATGCGACTTGTATCGTCGAATATCAAACGATCTTCAATGGATTCAAGGTCATTACTCATTAAATAAGCAAAAACACGTGCCATTCCGCAATTTGCAATGAAATCTGGAATTAACGAAAGGTTTGCATCGGCTTTTTCAGCAATTGGACCAAAGAAAATTTCTTGATCTGCAAAAGGTACATTTGCACCAGATGAAATGACTTTCACTCCGGCAGCTAATAGTTCATTTAAATTCTCTTCCGACAACATGCGGCTACCTGCACACGGGATAAAAACATCTGCTGGTGTACTCCAAATGCGCGCATTTACTTCCTCAAACGAAAGCATATCATCACTTTTTAATTCATTTCCATTTTTAGTAAGGAACAATGATTTTACTTCTTCAAAGCTTAGTCCATCTTCTTTGATGATTCCACCAACTCGGTCAATGATTCCTACAATCTTAGCGCCATTCAAGGCCAAATAATAAGCTGCAGCGGAACCCACATTTCCCCAACCTTGAACAAGTACTTTTTTTCCAGTTAGATTCCCTCCCCACAAGGCGTAGTAATGACGAATGGATTCAGATACGCCATATCCGGTTATCATGTCCGCAACAACATATTTGCGAGCGACATCTGGACTCAAGGTCTCATCTTGAATCACTTTTAATACCCCGCGTTGCAATTGACCAATGCGGTTCATTTTTTGAGCTTCTTTTGGTTGAAAATGTCCGTTGAAAACTCCTTCTTGTGGATGCCAAACCCCGCAAGATTCAGTAATCGGAATCACTTCATGAATTTCATCCACGTTCAAATCACCACCTGTACCGTAGTAATTTTTCAACAAGGGAGATACAGCAGCGAACCAACGTTTCAACACCCCTTCCTTACGTGGGTCTTTGGGGTCGAAGTTAATGCCAGATTTAGCTCCGCCAATAGCAGGTCCTGCAACGGTAAATTTCACTTCCATTGTTTTCGCTAACGATTCAACCTCGCGCTTGTCTAGTCCAACACGCATGCGAGTACCACCTCCAGCTGCACCGCCGCGTAGTGAGTTAATCACGACCCAACCTTCTGCTTCGGTTTCGGCATCTTTCCACTCAAAAACGATTTCAGGTCGTTTGTTCTCAAATTTTTGGAGTAAATCTTTCATTTCTTTCGTTATATATCGTTTGCAAAATTAGGAAAATGGTCCTAATGCCGCTGTCATTTCAAATTATTTTCAAACAGTTTCATGAACTTATCTTGCTCGGTGGAGAACTCCCGTACAAAGTTCCTGATTGGCTCCAGTCACACTTGGAACATTTGTTGGTTCTCCACGGAGATGTCTTGCCCCAAGAAATGCAAATACTAAAGCTTCCTTAAAATCAATGATTTCCTTTTCAGGAATGAGGCAAGTTCCATTAAAATGAACACGAAGTCTTTCCAGTAAGTAGGTGTTTTTAGTGCCTCCACCGGTGATGAAAACCGAAGTTAAATTTTCTGTATTCAAGACATGTGCAATTTGAATAGCGACATGTTCGGTATGGCTACACAATAAATCTGCTATGTTTTCGCTCCTATTTAAAAGTGGCATATAATGTTTATTCAACCATTCAATTCCAAGCGATTTTGGAGCTTTTTGAGCGTAATAGGCTAATGAGTTTAATTGTTCGAGTAAAGATGGGTTGATTTTTCCCGATTGGGCAAGTTGACCATCTTGGTCAAAAGATTTCCCAATTGTTTGCATAAGCAAATTTGAAGGCAGGTTCGCGGGAGAAATATCAAAAGCTTGAATTTGACCGTGCTTTCGGAAACTGATATTCGAAAATCCCCCAAGGTTTAAAAAAGCGCTTGCTTTGTCTCCGAATAAATGAAAATCTCCAATGGGAACAAGGGGAGCTCCTTGTCCGCCTGCAATGACATCCAAACTTCTGAAATCATTGATAACATCAATGCCGGTTTTAAACGCCATCGTTGATCCGCATCCAATTTGAAGGGTAAATCCGCGATGAGGTTGATGAAATACGGTATGCCCATGAGAGGAGATGGCTGCGATTTGCTGTTTGCTAATCTTATTTTTCTGCATAAAAACATTCACCATTTCAGCGAAGTAAGCACCAAGTTCCTTATCGAATATTTGAAGTTCTTCTGAGTTCAAATTCGTCGCGTTTTTTAACTTCTCCAAAATGGACTCAGGATAGCTAAAGGTATGAAAATGAAGTAATTCAAAGGTGATGGTTTCCGCCTGAAAGGCGAAAGAAACATGTGCAATGTCTAATCCATCCAAAGATGTCCCTGACATCAGACCTAAAATCTCCATTTTATTCCGGTTTATTTCTTTCATGCTTGGCAGAATTCATTTATTTTTGTTCAAAATTAAAAAATCAATCAACATGAATTTTGAATTGACAGAAGAGCAACTTGCAGTAAAGGAAGCAGCTAGGGATTTTGCTCAAAATGTATTGAAGCCAGGAGTTATCGATCGCGATAATAACCAACGTTTTCCCGCCGAAGAAATCAAACAACTTGCGGAATTAGGATTCATGGGAATGATGGTTGACCCCCAATATGGCGGAAGTGGTATGGATACCTTATCTTATGTTTTGGCGATGGAAGAAATTTCCAAAGTGGATGCATCAGCATCCGTATGTATGTCAGTAAACAACTCCTTGGTTTGTTGGGGATTAGAAAAATATGGGTCAGAGGAACAAAAACAAAAATTCTTAGTTCCACTTGCTACAGGTGAAAAAATCGGAGCATTTTGTTTATCGGAACCAGAAGCAGGTTCAGATGCGACGTCTCAACGCACAACTGCCATCGATATGGGAGACCATTATTTGTTAAATGGTACCAAAAACTGGATTACAAATGGTTCGTCTGCCTCCACATACCTTGTGATTGCACAAACAAATACAGAATTGGGCCATAAAGGAATCAATGCATTAATCGTTGAACGAGGAATGGAAGGATTTGTGGTTGGAGCAAAAGAAGATAAAATGGGTATTCGTGGAAGTGATACACATACTTTGTTGTTTAACGACGTAAAAGTACCAAAGGCGAATCGCATTGGTGAGGACGGATTTGGATTTACATTTGCCATGAAGGTATTGAGTGGTGGTAGAATTGGAATTGCTGCGCAAGCCTTAGGAATTGCCGCTGGTGCGTTTGAATTGGCAACGGCTTATTCAAAAGAACGAAAAGCATTCGGAAAAGAAATTTACAAGCATCAAGCCATTGCTTTTAAATTGGCAGACATGGCGACTGAGATTGAAGCAGCGCGTTTATTGGTATACAAATCAGCAATGGACAAAGACATGGGTAAAAACTATGATCAGTCCAGTGCAATGGCTAAACTATACGCATCCAAGGTAGCGATGGAACAAACGGTTGAAGCTGTTCAGATTCATGGTGGATATGGTTTTGTGAAAGAATACCATGTGGAACGATTGATGCGCGACGCGAAAATCACACAGATTTACGAGGGGACTTCAGAAGTTCAAAAAATTGTCATCTCTCGAGGTGTTTTGGCGGATTAATCATAAAAACAAGGAATTATGTTAGCTCCTTTTAACTTACAAAAGTGGATCGATGAAAACAGAGATCTACTGAAACCACCTGTTTCGAACAAGAATTTGTATAAAGAGGCAGGAGATTTTATTGTGATGGTGGTTGCTGGTCCAAATGCCAGAAAGGATTATCATTTCAATGAAAGTGAGGAGCTATTTTATCAAATTGAAGGAGATATTTTAGTGCGTGTTCAAGAAAATGGTCAAGCGAAAGATGTGATCATTAAGGAAGGGGAAATGTTTTTGCTCCCTGCGAACACGCCACATTCTCCATCGCGAGGGGAAAACACCGTAGGACTTGTGATAGAACGCGTTCGAAAAGGAACAGATCTGCAAGATGGTTTAATGTGGTTTTGTGAAAAATGCAACCATCATTTGAAGACATATCGTTTCCCACTTTCGAATATCGAACAAGATTTCATCCCTCGATTTAAAGAGTTTTATGGTTCGGAAGAAATGAGAACCTGTGACCAATGTGGTCACGTGATGGAAGTTGATCCTAACTTTGTTTAGGAAAAGGATATAAGAACCTATTGAGGTTGGTAGGTGTATCTGTGTGACTCTCCTGTTTGAAAAATATCCTCAACAATAACCAATTGTTTATTACGTAATTCTTTGATGCTGAATTCATGTGTTGGTTTTGAAGTAGTATCTTCATAGAAATAAAGCGTTTCATCTTTATCTGCAAATTCCCAACGACCATTGGAATAAGTTCCTTGTATTTGACCAAGCGCATTATTGGTTGTTGACATAGAATAGGTTCCGTCTTTATCGATGCTTAACTTGGTGGTGTAATCAGGATCGTATGCGTTATTCCCACTAACTGAATATGCTTTCAATTCCCAATCATTGCAAATACGAGCCTTTCTTGTTAAAGCCGAAAAATTTGGTCCTTCACTGTATTTATGGCATGAAGAAAAGAACAATGACGAGATAAAAAGGGCTGCGATTGCGATTCTCATAGTTAAGTTTTTTTTCAAATGTACTAAACAAACTGCAATTTTCAGCACAATCCTTGTAATTTTGTAACATGAAAACAATTCCATACTTCATCGTTCTAAGTTTCTTGATTTCTTGCCAAGGAACGGTTACTCAAGAAAAAAAGCAAGAAACGAAGACTGAAAAAGCACTTCCCGTTCATGCAAATGCCCAAATAGATTTTTCTGTAGAGGGTATGGTTTGTCAAATGGGATGTGGTGGTTCGATGCGCAAGGAATTGAAAAAGACTGGTGCTGTTGATCGTGTGGAGGTAAATTTTATTGAAAATGAAAAAGTGCAATTGGTCAAAGTATTATTTGATTCCACTTTAATCTCTGAAAAAAAGATCTCCTCCATTTTAAATACAATGAACGACCATCAATTTACAGCCAAGCAAATCGCTAAAAAAGCCATTTAATGGAACTGTATTATCGCGAAATGGGAGAGGGGCAACCTCTTGTTATTTTACATGGATTATTTGGGTTTTCTGACAATTGGCAGACACAAGCGAAGAAATTTTCTGATTATTACCGCGTCATTCTTGTCGATTTGCGAAATCATGGGCATTCACCATGGTCAGATGAATTTTCGTATGCGCTCATGGTTGAGGATTTAAAATCCTTGTTCGAAAAGCTGAATTTGCACGAAGTCATTTTACTTGGGCATTCCATGGGTGGAAAAGTTGCTATGCATTTTGCTCAGCAATATTCCGCTACATTGAATAAATTAATTGTGGTGGATATGGGGGTGAAATCCTATCCTCTACATCACGAACATATACTAAAGGCTTTTCATCAAATTGATTTGAGTAAGCTATCAGCTCGTAGTGAAGCTGAGTCTATTTTAAAACAGTTCATTGATTCGGAAGGTGTCCGACAGTTTTTATTGAAAAATCTCTATTGGATGGAAAAAGGCAAGCTTTCATGGCGTGTAAACTTTAGCGTTTTGGAGAGAGAAATGCCTGAAATATTGAGCGCTTTACCAGAAAATGAGGTGTTGGTTTCTACCTTATTTATCAAAGGTGCTTTGTCCAATTATATTTTGGAGGAAGACTTGCCAACCATTGAGTCTTATTTCCCGGATTCTCAATTTATTTCCATTGAGAACGCTGGACATTGGGTTCATGCTGAAGCACCTGATGCGTTTGTAGACCATGTGCTTGGTTTTTGTTTGAGATAAAAAAAACCGCCCATTTCTGAGCGGTTTCCAAATCTATTTCTTTATTGTTCTTAGTGTTGAACGATAAATTTACGTGTTTCTACAGTTGATCCATTTGTAAGGATTACTGTGTACATTCCGTTTGTTAACGCAGTTGTATTGAATGCAGTAGCAACACCATTTACTGTTTTGCTTGCAATCACTTTTCCTGTTAAATCTACGATTTGAATAGATCCTTCTGTAATGTTGCTTTCGATTGTTACAACATCAGAAGATGGATTCGGATAAACAGAAAGGTTTGCTGCAGTTTCCTCATTAACTCCTAAAACACCCATATTCATGCGGATTGCAAATGCATTTCCATTTGAATAAGTTGCGTCACCAATTAAGTGAATCATAGAAGCATAAGAAGGCTGAAGAACTGTTTCGTCGTTTAAAATACGGATGATGTTTGTATTTGATGCATCTACTTCTGTCAATACTGCAGCGTAGTATGCGTCATCAGCTAAAGCAACTGGTTGTGGGAAGAATACTGTGATTTTTCCTGCAGCAACGTCAGAAGCTGTAACGATGTAATAATCACTTTCTGCAACGTTACCGTTTAAGTCAGTCAACGATTGGTAACCATCTGCGAAGAATGTAGCCGTATCAATCATGGAAACTTGGATGGAAGTTCCAGCCGTTGTTGCGCTTGAAATTCCGATTTCCAATGAAACAACAACGTTGTTTGTATTTCCTCCACGCAAGTGGTACATGTTCGCGAAAATTGTACCTGTTGGTGTGTTGAAAGAGTTTGAACCTAAAGTTGTAGTTGTTTGCAATTCAGTTGGATTTATTCCAATTCCGTCCAATGCATATACATTGTTTGTTACTTCGAAATTGCGTTTTCCAGTGTTGTTTGCAAATAAAGCGCTTCCTGAAACTTCTTCTGTTGAAGAAACGGTGTAGGTACCATTATAAACACCTACAGCTAAATTAGGTGTTTCTGTTGCACCGTAGGCAATCGTGTCATTTGACAAGATCGATCCAATGCTGTAGTTATATGTCAATCCTGAACCGAAGTTTACGTTTGCAACTGCGTTTGTGTTGGTTGCAGAACCAAAGTTAAATGCGCTTCCACCGATGTCATAAGAAGCATCTAAGTGAGCAACAGGTGTTTTTCCGTATTCAATTCCAATGTTGTTTGTTCCAGCTACGAATGGAGACAATGAACGCAAGTCATAAGCTGGTTGCTCAACGATTTTCACGTCATCCACTAACCAAGCGTAGTCCCAAGAACCGATGTAACGTAAACGGAATTTAACGTTTGCGTGACCACCTGCTGCAGAAGTGATGTTTACTTGAGAGTTTTCTTGATAAAGTGTACTTGTCGCTTTATCCAAGTTTACAGGGAATTGAATCCATGTTGTACCATTATCGTTACTAATTTCGAAGATTGTTTCTGTTGTTTGCCACATGCGAACACGTTGGTTAAACTCAAGCACCACATTTGGATACATTGAACAATCAATTGTTCCAGTGTACGTTAACAAAGCATCTTGATTCCCGTTGTTAGCTCCAACAGCATCTGAATCAAACAATGCATAACCGTTCTCATTTGTTACGGTGTTATTTGGATCTACCCAAGCTCCTGTGCTGTATCCAAGAGATGTTGATGTGCTCGTTGAGATCACCCAATCTTGCGCATCACCTGTCAAGTTAGAAATTGCCCATTGAGAAGCAGTAGAGAAATCGTTAGACCAAATTGTCACCTTTTGTTGAGCAACTGGTTTAACGCTAGATTTTTGAATGACTTCAACATTCATTTCTTTAGCCGCTAATTTTTGTTTCTGAGCAGAAACTCCAAAGCTAGCAAGTGCCAAAGCAGTTAATAAGTAGACTTTTTTCATAATGATTTAATTTATAAGTGAGGCGAATTTAACGAAAAATTGTTATTCATTCAAATGTATGAACTAATATTCTCTATGGAATAAATAATTCGATAAAGCATGTAGCTCCTCCAATGAATTTGCTACCTGAACAGTTGACAAGGAGGACATTGCAAAATCATAATGTTTGCGCATTTCATTGTTGCATAGCTCTTGAATATTTAAGTCTTCAAAAAGTGCTTTTGTTTCACTTAATTTCTTCGTAATGTCCAATTCTCCTTGCAACGCATTCAACTTGCTCAATTGTACTGCTGATGCATTCGTTTTTGCTAAAATGGACAGCAACGTTTTTTTATTGGCTATTACGTCTCCGCCAACTTGCTTCCCGACCTTTTCAGGATCTCCGTATAAATCAAGCAAGTCATCTTGAATTTGAAAGGCAATGCCTAAATGCTCTCCAAAAGCATAGAGTGCTTTTCTGTTTTCAAGGCTTGTTTCTCCGATGATGGCGCCCATTTCTAATGCGCAACCGAGTAATACAGAAGTTTTCAATCGAATCATTTCGATGTACTCCTCAGCACTAACATCCGATCTCGTTTCGAAATCCATGTCCATTTGTTGTCCTTCACACACTTCAATTGCTGTTTTGTTAAACAACGAAAGCAAAGAGGGGATGATGTGTGGGGGCTGCTTGCAAATTTGTTCGTATGCATAAACGAGCAATACATCGCCAGATAAAATGGCAATATTGGTATTCCATTTTTCATGAACGGTTTGATTTGCTCTGCGCAGAGGTGCATCGTCCATAATGTCGTCATGGATCAGCGAAAAATTATGAAAAAGTTCAACAGCCATGGCTGCGGGCATACTTTCTTGTATCGATTTTCCAAATAAATTGGCCGACATTAGTGTCAACATGGGTCTCATGCGTTTACCACCTAAGGTCATGAAATAACGCAGCGGGTCGTATAAATTCGTAGGATGAGTTGGAAAAGCAAAAGACTCAATTTCCTTTTCAATCCATGCGGTGTATGAGGCAAGTGTATTCATCGGCGTTTTAACAATTGGAGCAAATAAGATCCGTATCCACTTTTAACAAGTGGTTCTGCTATTTGTTTCAATTGATCTTTGGAAATAAATCCATTTCGATAGGCAACTTCTTCGATGCATCCAATTTTCAATCCTTGTCTTTCTTCAATAACTTGAACAAATTGTCCAGCTTGCATCAAAGAGGCAAATGTACCTGTGTCCAGCCAAGCCGTTCCTCTGTCCAGTACCGCAACTTTCAGTTTTCCTTGGCGTAAATATTCCGCATTGACATCCGTGATTTCGTATTCACCTCGCTCAGAAGGTTTCAAGTTTTCAGCAATGGAAACGACGCTATTATCGTAAAAATATAAACCAGGGACGGCGAAATTAGATTTTGGTTTTTTGGGTTTTTCCTCAATCGAAACTGCTTTCATTTCAGCATCAAATTCCACCACTCCATATCGTTCTGGATCACTTACATGATAGGCGTAAACGACACCACCTTCTGGATCATTATTTTCTTTCAGTAAAGTATCCATTCCAACACCATAAAAAATATTGTCTCCTAAAATCAAGGCAACTTTATCGTTGCCAATAAATGATTTCCCAATGACAAATGCTTGTGCTAATCCATTGGGCACTTCTTGAACTGCGTAGGTGAATTGACAACCTAAGTGTTGACCATCACCCAACAATTTTTTAAAATGTGGCAAATCGTGAGGGGTTGAAATAATCAGTATTTCCTGTATGCCTGCACTCATCAAAATGGAGAGTGGATAATAAATCATGGGTTTATCATAAACCGGCATCAATTGTTTACTTACTGCTAAGGTGAGTGGATGGAGTCGTGTCCCAGATCCACCAGCTAAAATGATTCCTTTCATATCAATGTATACTTATAACCAACGAAATAAATCGTCGAACATTCTTTTACCCCATGGAGTATTTCCGTAATCCTTTTCAATTTTCGTACGAAGTTCTTTTAAGGTGAACACTTTGTTCTTTCCCACATCGATGCTCATGTCCTCTTTGGTTGGTTTCAATTCTTCAATTTTTTTGGCAAAATAAATAATTCCACCGTCTTCTGTCGCTAATCCAAGAATAGTTCCCGGCAAGCCGCAAAAGCCTTCCGGACCAACAGAGGGAACAAGTGCCGTAGTATACCAAGCGTAAATTCGTGTGGTATCATTTTTTTCATAAACAGCTTTGCGGCATTCATACCCACAGATACTTCGTTTGCTGTCGGTGATTTTCCAGTTTCTTGCAGGAAGACTGTCCTGAACATACACGTTTTGTCCCATTAGTCCTAAAACAGTTAGTTGCGTCCCGTTTTTCAAGTTTTGGCAGTAACTGTTTTTGGTAGTCATCCAAGCCATGTCATCGACTCTATCGCTCGGAATAGCCTTGAAAATAGAAGCTGTATCATTGAAATACAGCGTGAAAGATTCCGTTCGAATTTTGTTCTCTTCGGTCACCATCCGACGCATGCGTGGATCATTAAATCGCTTTTCAAGGTTCGTTCGTCGCTCAAAGGTAATTTTACCATTGAGCATGTATTGACCATTTGCTTGGAAACCTAGGCAAATAATCAATATGAATTGGTTAATGCCAGCCTTTAAAGTCATCTTCTCTTGTTTTATTGTTATTGAACTTATAGGTTAATTTCACAAGGAAATACCTCGATATAATTTTCGTGTAGTTATCCGTAATCACGTTGCCGTTAATTTGACGTTGTAGGTTCAAATTTTGGTTCAAGATGTCATTGGCCGAAAGTGTCAAAATCACATTTTCCGTCGATAAAAAGGCTTTGCTAATCTCAAAATTGATGATAAAAATATTTCGATTATATGCAGCTGCACGACCTGTATTGATGGTGTACGTTGCATCCGATTTAATCTGGAAATGATGTGGCAAGCGCCATTCTCCGTCGATAAAGTATTTCTGTGTGGCATATGGTTGATTGGAGAAGCTCGATAAGGAACTAACTGGATTATTGTAAGAATATGAATTTCCAATCGTAATGTTGAGTGAATCCAATTTCAATTCAATGTCTAATCCTGCGGTAATAGCTGTCGTTTTTGTCACGTTTGTTTGACCATTGATGAAGTTCGTATACTTGTTAAATGAACCGTTTACGTTCGGTGCTAATTCAATTTTGCGATTAAAAATAGGAAAGCCACCTCCGGCAAATACATTTGCAAAAATGTTCCCGTCTACATTCACCGTTTTAGCAAGTGTACGTCCATATTGGTCGTAACTTGTTGAATCAGCAAAGGCATTGTTTGTTAAACTTGCATTCGCTCCAGACCAAAAGTATCGTCCCGAAAGCGCTTGCCAAATGTTTGCATTCATGCGTAAATTGTGCACATAATTTGGTTTAAGGTCGGGATTACCAATTTGAATTCTGTTTGGATTGGTGTTGTCTTGAACAGGTTGAAGATTATTGATGGCTGCCGGAGAAGATGCAGTAGAATAATTCAAAGAAATTCGTTTACTCATTCCTGGTTTAAACTGATACGAGAACTTCGGAAGGAAATTGTTGATGTTTTGATTGGTCACTACCGTTGTAAGCAGATTCGTGCTTTGTACTTCGATGTTTCTAAATCCGATTCCACCAGTGAAGGTATGTTGACGGTGTTCAAAAATGAGCATTCCTGTTCCACGTTGTTGAAAACGCGTATTGTCGAACTGATTGGTATAAAGTGCAACTTGCTGGGAGTAATTTCCGCTTGCATCTTTATCAAATGTAAGTTTATTCTGATTTGACTTTCCAGATTCTAGGTAATATTCCAACTGGAATTTCCATTTTTTCGCAAAAGGCTCCGTGTAGGTCAATATACCATAATTCGTGGTGTTGCCATTATCATTGATTTTTTTCTGATCGATGGTGTCGGACAAAGCACCTGTTTTTAGTGTATACAAACTTCCATCTGATTGATTGGAACTCGAATTCAGGATGTATTTTAATTCTAATTCACGGTTCACTTTTTTAAATTTTCTTCTAAAAATGGCTTCTGAATTACTGCTGATACCTTTTGATCTGTTTTTGTTTTGAATTCCAGTTCCTAAGTATGAAACGAAGGACTCTGTTAAGAATGAGTTTTGACTAAAGTTGTCGGATTCACCAAAATCAACGTGTAGGTTTGGACGAAGCTCGATATAGGTGAGGGAATCCAAATTCACAGAATACGTTAAGTTGAGACGATGCGATTGATTTTTGGAGATATTCGCTGAAGAATCTCTAGTGAAATACGAGCTGTCTTGTTGTAAAAAGTACTGTGATTGACTACTTGTTACGGCGTTCAAGCGATTTTCATAGTAGGAATAGTTGAAACCAATTTTTCCTGTTTTCCCAATTTTATCCGAGTAATAGATTCCGGCTTTCATGGTTTGAGGAATACCTGAAGTGTTATTTTTACTTGTTTGATCCCACATGGTCATGCCACTGTTGTTTCGTTCGTTATCTAGCCCGAATTTATTCATGTCTCCAAAACCAAAATTGGATTTAGGTGTATTAGAGGTTAACATGAATACCGAAATTTTCTGTTTTTTGTTGAAGTTATTTAATAACACTTCAGATTCGTAAAAAGGATTATCCCGAATAACTCCAAAATCGGAAGCTCCTGAGATTTTCCCGAAATAACCTTTCTTTGCACTGTCCTTCAGTTTCAAATCCAACACTTGGATTTTATCATCCTCTCCAATGGCAGCATCTTCGTTTTTCTTTTCGTATACTTGAACGGAAGCCACACCTTTTGCGCCGAGATTTCTAGTAGCGATGGTTGGATCAGACCCAAAGAATTCATCTCCATCGACTAAGACTTTACTAATTTCTTTTCCTTGAGAGGTGATGCTTCCGTCGTCTGCCACTTTGATTCCAGGCAATTTCTTCAATAAATCTTCTACCACGGCATTTTGTCCGACGTTGAAGGAGTCGGCGACATACACGAGGGTGTCCCCCTTGAAGTAAATCGCATTTTTATTGGTTAATACAGTGACTTCACGAACGTTTTGAGTTTTTTGCAGCAGTTGAATACGAGGTACCTTGATATCGTAATTGTCCTTGCTTCCGATAATGTAGAACGTACGCGTTTCTAATTTTGGATGTTCAATAATCAACTGGAAAGTATCAATTGGAAAACCTGTTAAGGTAAACTCACCAAGTTGATTGGTTCGCGTGAAACTCAGTAAGACGGAATCCTTCAGACGGAGCGCCATGACGGAAACGTTTCTGAGCGGAACAACATTCGAAGTGTCATAAATCGTCCCAGTTAATTTCATTTGTTGCGACCATGAAGTTTGAAGGCTCGAAACCAATAGAAATAAAAGGAAAATGATTGTTTTTCCAGGTTGAAGTAAGGTGGTGTAAATCTTTTTCATCAATACGTTCATGATTTGAATGCCAAGTTAATACGCTTAAAAGCTAAAAAAGTTCGTTATTGTTCGTCTTTCACAAGACTCAAATTGATTAAGGCTTGAAAGGTGAATCCATCCGGTTCGGTAATTGGAGAAAATTCGACATCGAATGGTTTGTTTATAAATGATTTTTCGTTGTTTTTTAAGGTTTTCAGCATAGGACTTTCCACATTAAATGCTAAAGTTGTACTTTGGTTTTCTGTCCCAAGTACGATGAAATTCCTTCCAAAAGCTTCGTCAAATCCACGGAAACGTGTTTCAAAATCACCAGTACGTTTGATGATGTCTAATGCTTCACGGTGAGAACAGACGTGTTTTTCTCCTACAGAAAGTGTTTGCAAGGAAAGATTCTCTTGTTTGGAAGATCGTTGAAAGGTAGCAATCACGGATTCGTTGGAACTATAGTAGGATCGCTCTTCGGAAAAATAAGGAACCTTTAACTCGTAATGTGCTGTAATTTGTTGACTGACTGTCTTCAACCCATCGCAGAAATAAAACGTTCGCTCGTATTTTTTACCACTTGTTAAATTCTCTATTTGTTTGATCTTGACAATGTTCATATTGGCGTCTAACCAAGCTGTTGCTTCGTTTGTGTTCCCGTCTGAATCTGTGTAAAACAAGCCCTGAATCTTTTGAAGCGCTTTATTTTCATCTATTTTTTGAACGTATTTTTCAAAGACAACTAAGTCCTTGAATTCCTCAGAAAATGCAATGCGTTTTTTGACTTTTTCTGGAGTGCTAGAAACGGATTCATGTTGACAATTCACCAAGCTGAACAATAATAAAAAGAGTAGTAGAGTAGGGCGGAAAATAGTTTTCATACGATCAATCTCAAATAGCAGCGTGAAGTTACACATTCGTCCTTAATTTCACGCTTTCATCTGTAAATCTTCTTCATTGCTGCGTATGTTTTGTACATTTGTCTATGCCTAAAATTCTTGCCATCGACTTTGGATTAAAACGAACAGGACTAGCGTTAAGCGACGATTACGGCATCATTGCCAGTCCACTTACGACTGTTGAATCAGAAAAACTAATGCAATTCTTAGTTCAGTTGTGCGCAAAAGAAAAAATAGCAGTGATGGTGTTGGGTTATCCAACGCGATTGGACGGATCCGATACACATATAACAGAAAATGTTCGCATGCTGCAGTCCGTTTTGCAAAAGGAATTCCCAGCAATAAATGTGGTTTTTCAGGATGAACGCTTCAGCTCTTCGCGTGCGATGGAAGCCATTCATTCTATGGGAAAAAAGAAGAAATTGAAAGAAAAAACCTTAGTGGATAAACTTGCAGCTACTTTGATTTTACAAGATTACTTATCCCAACAATAAATTCAAGTAGAATTCCTTAATTTTGCGACATGATATTACCGATAGTTGCATACGGAGATCCAGTTCTAAAAAAGGAAGCGGATGAAATTGATGAAACATATCCAGATTTAGCGAAGTTAATTTCGGATATGTTCGATACCATGTATCATGCCAAGGGAGTTGGACTGGCTGCACCTCAAATAGGAAAAAGTATCCGTTTGTTTATCGTGGATGGGAGTCCGTTCGCAGATGAAGAAGACGATGAACCGGACCCAAAGGCGGAAGGGATTGAACATTTTAAGAAAGTATTCATCAATCCAATTATTGAAGAGGAAACAGGTGAGAAATGGGCCTTTCAAGAAGGATGTTTATCGATTCCTAAAATCCGTGAAAACGTCATGCGGAAGGAGAAAGTCCTCATCACTTATTATGATGAAAATTGGGAATTTCATGAAGAGACCTACGATGGGTATGCGGCGCGTATTATTCAACACGAATATGATCACATTGAAGGAATCCTTTTTACGGATCACCTTTCTCCGTTGAAAAAGAAAATGTTAACAAAACGACTACAAAATATTACCTCAGGTAGAATTGACATTGATTATAAAATGTCCTTTCCTGGTGGAAAAAAACCAAAAATGATATGAGAATTACGTATGCCTTTTTCATTTTTTTGAGTTTCTCTCTTTTGCTTGGAGCATGTGGAGGCCCTGCAAAAACGGATAAAAAAACGGAATTGAAAACGAGTATCAAAGCCATGGAGGATTCCATCAGTACGATTCAAAAGGACCCAATGCAAGCGGCGAAGATGCCAAGTTTGACCAATATTGAATTGATTAACCGACTTTTGGCTTATTACCATGCGTTTCCGCAGGATAAATATGCGGCGGAATGTTTGTTCAAGGTTCACATTAAATACAGTGATTTACAAGCTTATGAACTTTCTGTTTCTTACGGAGACACCTTGTTGCAATTGTTTCCGAAATATGAAAACAAGGAATTTTTATTGGAAAGCATTGCGAGCACATATGATGTTTTAATCGAGCCAAGAGATGAGCAAAAAGTTCGTTTTTACTACGAGCTTTTGTTAAAAGAGAATTTAAAGCCAACTAAACGCAAGGACATTGAAAATCGTTTGGCACATATTGACATGGATTTTTTCGAATACAGTCAATTCCGTATGAATGGAAAGTAGGCTAGTTGCCTAAATCGTTAAAAAAATTCGGATAGGATTTTGCCACACAATGTTCATCCGAAAGAATGATGTCATTTTGTGAAAGGCATCCAGCAATGCTCGCAGCCATGGCAATGCGATGATCGTGATGCGTTTGTATCATTCCGCCAAGTATCTTTCCGGTTCCATGAATTTGTAGTTCATTTGAATGTAATTCATGGTTAACTCCGAAGGTGTCAAGAAGCTTACACATGACCAAAAGTCGGTCAGATTCTTTGTTTTTTAAGCGTTCAACACCACGGATGATGGAAGTTCCATGGACAGAACAAGCCAAAATGACAAGTATTGGAAACAAGTCAGGGCAATCCGTAATTGTTGCTTGAAAAGTACGTTTCGTATCTGCTTGTGAAATGCATAGCACTTTGTCTTCCCAATGTGCCTTCGCACCGAATGACTGTATGAAGTCCATGATGCTTCGATCGGCTTGCATAGATGTAGCTTGTAAACCAGTAATCCGAATACTTCCCGAAATGGAAGCTCCAACGATGAAGTTTGCTGCACCACTCCAATCTCCTTCTATTTGATAAGCATCGCTATGGTAGGATGATTGGTTCGAAATGAAAAAAGTATCGGAACTAATTTCAACAATGCGAATTCCTGTCGTACGCATGCGCTGAAGTGTCAATGCCAAATAAGGTTTGCTTTTTAATTTTTCTAAGTGCACTTGAAGTCCATTGGGTAGGTGTGGTGCGAGAAGGCATAGGCCACTAATAGCTTGTGAACCCTCAGAACCATCCACGGAAATTTCGGAAAAACCAATCTTCCCTCGGATGTGTAACGGCAATTTACCTTCGTTTGAATCTACTTGTAATCCGAGTTGTTTTAAAATCGTTATCAATTGATGTTGCTCTCGTTGAAGTAAGGTTCCCGTTCCATTTAGGGAGACATCTTCGCTGCATAATAAGCTCATGAACGCGATGGTCCGTAAGGCAAAACCACTTTCTCCAACATTTAAGACCAATGCTTTTTTGTTTTCTTTTTGAATTGGAATTACTTTCGTGGGATTCGTTCCGTGAAATTCAGCCCCAATTTCACTTAAACAACGCTTCATGGAAAGAACATCCTCTGATTCATCTAAACCATGAATCCGTGATATTCCTGAACTGAATGCAGCTAGAATCAAGCAGCGTTGCGCATCGCTTTTCGAAGCATTTGCTTGAATTTCATGATTAAATAGATAGTGGCTAATCGTTTTCATTGGTAGACAGAATTTCTGACTGAATGCGAATAGAATCCTGATGTATAAGTTTAAAAAGCTGTGTTACAAACTCTTCTGATAGTCCTGCGATACTTGCTTTTTGTACATTTTTTTTAAGTGCTTCTTCCCAACGATTACTTTGAAGAATGACGTGGTTGTGATCTTTTTTAAATTGTCCAATTTGCGAAGAAATAAATGTTCGGTGTTTGAGCAATTGAATCAACGCTTCATCTGTTTCATTTAATTGATCCCGCAAAGCGAACATGGAATCTTCATCTATTTCGGAACGATTGCGAATGGTTAAAGACTTCAAAAGTTCTCTCAATTCGATTGGTGTGATTTGTTGTTTGGCATCTGTCCATGCTACACTGGGATTCATATGCGACTCAATCATCAAACCATCGTATTTTAAATCCATGGCTTTTTGCGCTAGGGGTAAAAGAAGATGTGCCCTTCCGCCGATGTGCGAGGGGTCGCAGATGAGAGGTATTTCAGGCATTTCCTGTTTTAAGTCAATGGGAATTTGCCAATTCGGATCATTGCGATAAAGCGTTTTTTCATAAACAGAAAATCCACGATGAATCGCCGTTACGTCTGTGATTCCTGCTTTCATGATGCGCTCAATGGCACCAATCCAAAGTTTTAGATCCGGATTCACAGGATTTTTTACCATCACTTTGATATTGGTCCCTTTTAAGGCTTCTGCAATTTCTTGAACGGTGAATGGATTAACGGTGGATCTTGCACCCACCCATATCATGTCCAACTTATTTTTCAAGGCAATTTCAACGTGTTCCGCTTTTGCCACTTCAGTTGCGATTTTCAATCCGTAGGTTTCGCGGACTTCGCATAGCCACGAAATACCGACATCGCCAATTCCTTCGAATTCACCTGGTCTTGTTCGGGGCTTCCAAATCCCTGCTCGAAAGTAATCGATTCCCAAGTCGGATAAACCACGGGCTGTTTCCAAAACTTGGCTTCGTGTTTCCGCGCTGCACGGACCAGAAATCACGATGGTATTTGCTGG
The DNA here is from genome assembly GCA_024643555.1 of Crocinitomicaceae bacterium. Lineage (GTDB taxonomy): Bacteria > Bacteroidota > Bacteroidia > Flavobacteriales_D > Crocinitomicaceae > UBA952. Next base: position 54,274 of record JAHEMQ010000005.1, read on the forward strand.
CATCATAGGCTATAAGAGACAAAAAAGGGGAACGAATTCCCCTTGTAATTATTTTGCGTAATGAACGGATCGTTTTTCTCGAATCACCGTCACTTTGACTTGTCCGGGATACGTCATTTCCGTTTGAATGCGTTGCGAAATGTTAAATGACAATTCCTCAGAACGTTGATCTGTTACTTTTTCGGCTTCAACCAATACGCGCAATTCGCGTCCTGCTTGAATTGCGTAAGCACTGGAAACACCATCATAAGACAAGGCTAAATTCTCCAATTCTTTAATGCGTTTGATATACGCCTCAACGATTTCTCTACGTGCTCCCGGACGTGCACCTGAAATGGCATCGCAAACTTGAACAATAGGAGAAATCAAAGTTGTCATTTCAATTTCATCGTGGTGTGCACCAATGGCATTTAAAACATCTCCTTTTTCGCCAAATTTCTCAGCGATTTTCATCCCAAGGATGGCATGCGGTAATTCTGGCTCTTCGTCAGGAACTTTACCAATGTCATGTAACAAGCCAGCACGTTTCGCCAATTTTACGTTGAGTCCGAGTTCGGCAGCCATTATCGCACATAAATTCGCGACTTCTCTCGAGTGCTGAAGTAAGTTTTGTCCGTAGGAAGAACGGTATTTCATGCGTCCAACCATGCGCATTAATTCTGGATGTAAACCGTGAATACCAAGATCGATACATGTTCTTCGTCCTGTTTCTGCGATTTCTTCATCCAGTTGCTTGCGTGTTTTTGCAACAACTTCTTCAATACGAGCAGGATGAATACGTCCGTCCGAAACCAATTGGTGTAAAGACAAACGAGCAATCTCGCGACGAACAGGATCGAAACAGGAAAGGATGATTGCTTCTGGGGTATCATCCACGATGATTTCCACACCTGTTGCTGCTTCCAAAGCACGTATGTTTCGTCCTTCACGACCAATGATTCTACCTTTTACTTCATCTGATTCAATATTGAAAACAGATACTGCATTTTCTACCGCTTGCTCCGTAGCCACACGCTGAATCGATTGAATTACGATTTTTCGCGCTTCTTTATTCGCGTTCAGTTTCGCTTCCTCAGTGATTTCTTTAATGGTTGCCATAGCTGCCGTGCGGGCTTCATCTGTCAAGGCTGTCATTAAGTGATTTTTTGCATCTTCTGGACTCAAGTTGCTGATTTTAGATAATTCAGCGACTTGTTTTTGCTGCATTTTATCCAATTCAGCTTGTCTCACTTCCAATGCTTGCACTTTTGCTTCGTAATCCCCTTTTGCTTTTTCCGCTTCTTTTTCTTTGCGGTTGAGCTCTTCTAGTTTTTGGTTTAATGTTTTTTCTTTTGCACGGAAGCGATCCTCATTTGATTGCATTCGTTTTTCACGTTCACGGATGGATTCTTCGTGTTCTTCTTTTTGTTTTAGAAATTTCTCTTTGGACTGAAGCGCGCGTTCTTTGCGAATGTTTTCTGCCTCGAGTTCAGCATTCTTAATGATTTGCTGACTTTTAGATTGAATTAAGAAGCGTTGAGCAATAAATGTCCCTCCAGCTCCTCCAAATAAACCTATTAATAATCCTACTGACCACATATTCTTTAATTTATGAATAAATATTGGTCGTTGAAATGAATGTTAATTATTGAATTCCGTCTAACTCGTTTGAAAGGTGAGACAATGCGTCCTCAATTTCAGTATAATCGACAGGCACTTGTTCATTGGCCGTTACTTCATTACTCGCTTTCGCTAATAACTGCAAGGCCGTCATGGCTAACAAGTCTTGATTATCGTTTACAGCATAATTCTTACGTAGCAATTCAACCGCTTTGTTAATATCTGCGGCCGCTTTGGTTACCTTTTCCTCATCACTAACCGGCACATTCAGTGGGTAAGTTCTTCCAGCAATGGTAATTTTAAGTGATACTTTGCTCATTATGATTGCTTCAACTGTTCGATACAGAATTCAATTTCTTTCACTAATTCATCTATTTCCTGTTCGTTTTTACCTTTCACGGTAACAGGAATTTCAACGACTTTGTTTTCAGCCAATTGTAAAGCGGACTTTAGGGATTCATTTTCTTCTTTCAAGAGGGAAATGGCAGTTGCTTCCGATGCTAATAGCGCTTCCTTACGATCGATTTCTTCTTGTAGAATCGCGTTTTTCGAACGTTCAGCGCGAAGGGCTTCCCCAATTCGCACTACTTTTCGACTTATCTCTTGTATGGTATCTTGAATCTTTTCAGTCATTACTTTTGACTTTGTACAAAGTTAACAAGCATTCGATTACATTTATCATTTTTTGAAACTATTTTCCATTTTTTTTGAAAGTGTATCTTTGTCCATGATCAAATGCCTGCAGATTCTCTTTTTTTGTTGTTTACATTTTTTCGTGCGGACTCAAACGGTCCGAGTAGATTCTTGTTGGACTTCACCCATTGGTATCACACCTGTATTAAGTGCAGGTTTTGGTGATATTCGTCCAAATCATTTTCACATGGGTTTGGATTTTCGAACGAATGGTGTAGAGGGGATTCCGCTTTTTGCAGTAGCCGACGGATATATTTCACGCATTCGTATTTCATCCAGCGGTTATGGACGTGTGCTGTACATCAATCATCCCAATGGAATGACAACCGTTTATGCGCATTGTGCGCGTTTTTCGGAACGCATCATCAACGTAATCGTTCCTTTACAAGTTCAATTTAAAGAAAATGAGTTTGATTGGATGCTAAGTCCGGATCAACTTCCAGTAGCGAAGGGAGAACAAATTGCACTCTCTGGAAATAGCGGAAACTCTACGGGTCCGCACTTGCATTTTGAACTTCGAGACACAGAGTCGGAACATGCTTTGAATCCTTTATTACATGGATTCCATGTCGATGATATTGCTGCTCCTGTCCTACATGGCATTCGCTTGGTTGGCATTGACCAGAATGGCTACCTGATTCCAGGGAAAAGTTTGTCGGTCCTCTTGACAAAATGGCAACATACGGTAGAAATTCCAAAAGATTTTATCGCAGCTAATGAGAAAATTGGTGTATGTATTTCTGTCACTGACCCAATGAAAGTGGGTGGACATGGTTTCGGTTTGTACGCCGCTGAAATCTGGACAAATCGGTCTGAGCGTTTCGGTTTCGAACTAAAGGACATTTCCTTTGACGATTCCCGTTACGTAAATAATCACATGGATTACAACGAATACAAGTCCAAAGGGATTAAGTTTCAGAAATTATTCCGAACCAAAAACAATCCCCTCGGTATTTATACCATGCAATCACTTGGAGGCATTTCATTGAAAGGGCAAGATTCCGTTCACTGTAGTTTGATGTTGTCTGATGTGAATGGGAATGAGACTCAGCATACGCTTCAATTGATTTACCCACATGAGCTTTCCTTGTCAAGTGATCCTTTTTATCGATCGAGTAATTATTTTTTACCGGATTCAAGTTATGTTTTCAGGACTAAAAACATGGTGGTCGAAGTGGACGCAAATACATTTTACGAGCCGGAGAAAAAATCCGTGAATCTGTCGCTCAGTCAATTCGGTTCTTCCAAAACAGTGATTCAACGCCCCATTTGTCTTCGAATGAAAGTCAATCCAACCTTGCCGATCGAGAAATACTACATATCGGTAGGAGGGACTGCCCTTGAGACAAGTCATGAGGAGGGCTGGCTCCTTACAGAGTCAAAACAATTAGGAACTTTTTCCGTGAAATCAGATACGGTTGCTCCAATTTTAAAAGAACTTCCAACATCGAGCAATGTCCTTATACCAGCTTTTCTTTCGTGGAAAATTTCGGATAGTCAATCGGGAATTTCGAGTTATGATTTATACATTGATGGTGAATGGACTCCCATTTATTATGATCAAAAAAACAATTGCTTGATCTGGCAAAACAACCGAAGGGCTACCATCATTGGTCCCAAAACTGAACAGTTCATTTCGCTTGAGCTCATTGTAAAAGATCGTTGTGGAAATAAAAGTGTTTGGAAAAAAAGTCTATTTCTTATCTACGCACCCCGTTAGCATCTTTCAGATAAATAGGTGTAAAATAAGCAAGGTCTTCGAATTTGTTTTCTTGAAATTTTTGATAGGCTATGGATACTTGTCCCCTTGCGCTGGTGAAAAGATCTTCTCTCCATTCAATGGGTCGATGAGCCCATAGTTCTTTGCATTTTTCTAGGCCGTCACCAAGAATAGTAAACGGTTCGAACGACGAAAAGCTTGTTTCATCCAATACGATGGCATCAAGTGCTTGAATCACCTCGCCGTTGGAGTTATACACTGCTGCGTATACTTCCATTCGTCTGGCATCCAGCATAGGGATGATGTTTTTATCACTTTTTGGAACCAAGGAAAATAAGGCATCTAAGGTAGCTACAGAAATCAGTGGGATTTTCAATGCAAAGCAAATTCCTTTCGCCGTTGAAAGTCCGATTCTTAATCCAGTGTAGGAACCGGGTCCACTTGAAAAACTAACGGCATTCAAGTCGCTTATTAAGATTCCTGAAGCGTTTAACGCTTCTTGAATAAATCCAGTTAACGCTTCGCTGTGGATGAATCCATCAGCCTGTGTTTCTTTGAAAGACAATAGTTTTCCATTTAAAGAAACAGCTACACTACAGACCTTGGTGGCTGTTTCAATATGTAATATATAACTATTCGTCATCTGAAATTTCAAACTTGAATCCAACCCCATGGACATTGGTAATTTGAATAGTAGGATCCTCTTTCAGGTATTTGCGAAGTTTGGTAATGAACACATCTAAACTTCTTCCAACAAAGTAATCATCTTGTCCCCAAACAGAATTCAAAATCACATCTCTAGCAATGAGTTGATTTTTAAATCTAAAAAGTGTGCGCAAAATCATGGCTTCCTTTTTCGTCAAGGTTTGTTTGGTCGAGGGGGAGTTTAACGTAAAGTTTTCAATATCAAAGGAGAAAATCCCAAGTTTAATGACTTTTTCTTCAGGTTGAATGATTTGAACTTTAACGCGTTTTAACAATGCCCTCACACGCAGTTGAAGTTCTTCGATGCTAAATGGCTTTGTCAAGTAATCGTCACCTCCCGCATTGAATCCTTCAATTTTATCTTCAGTCATGGATTTTGCAGATAGAAAAAGGATGGGAATATCCGCATTCACTTTTCGAATGTCTCTTGCTAAGGTAAATCCATCTTTCACCGGAAGCATCACGTCAAAAATACATAGATGGTAGGGTTCCTCGTTAAATCGACGCAGACCTTCCGCACCATTTTCACAAAGCGTTACAGCGTATGCATCTGAGCGCAGCTGATCAGAAATAACGATTCCTAGATTGATATCGTCTTCTACAATGAGGATTTTAATTTTCATGGAAACGTCTTAAAAAGCCAAGAGCCTTGGATGATCCAAAGCTCTCAACTATTAACCTAAACCTACTACTAGTCCGACAAAGATAATTGAATTTCACCTTCTTTGTTACATAACATATGTTAATTTTTTCCTAAAAAAATAAAATCATAAACTTTTGCAATTTAATCCTGCCTTGGATAGCGTATATTTGATGAATAAATCAAGAAGATATGGCTTTCATTTTTGTAGTCGATGACGAAGAAGACATTCGAGAATTGCTAAAATACAATTTGATTCAAGATGGACATCGTGTTTCCACCTTTGAGAATGGCAGTTTATGTTTGGCTGCAATTCAATTGGAAAAACCGGACTTAATTATCTTAGACGTGATGATGCCAAGTATGGATGGTATTGAAGTGTGTGAAGCTCTAAAAAACAATCCAGAGAACCAAGATATCCTTATCTGTTTTTTAACCGCACGAAGCGAAGACTATAGTCAAATTGCAGGATTAGAGGCTGGGGGAGACGATTATATTTCGAAGCCAATCAAACCGAAAGTTTTGTTGAGTCGTATTCACGCGCTTCTCAGAAGAAAAGTGAAAATGGAGGTCAAAGAGGTAATCTCGCAGGAATTGAAAATTAATCGAGAAAAATATTTAGTGGAGAAAGATGGAGTTACCATTCAATTGCCAAGAAAAGAATTTGAGTTATTAGCTCTTTTAGCTTCACGTCCTGATTTTGTTTTTAAGCGAGAAGTGATCCTCGAACAAGTATGGGGAACAGACATCGTTGTGGGTGACCGAACAATTGACGTACATATTCGAAAATTGCGTGAGAAAATCGGGGACCAATACATTTCTACGGTCAAAGGTATCGGATATAAATTGAACCGTTAGTTTGGTGCAATCTTTGCTAAGTCAAAAAAAATCAATGTTATGAAATATACGTACTTCCTTCTTTTTACGCTGGTTTTGAATGCCTCTCAGGCCCAGACATTCAACGAGCAATTTACTCCTCTTCGAGAAAAATTGGAAAAATGGGATCCTATCAGAGGGGCTTGGCTAGCGCTATCTATGATCGCACTTTCAGAGCACAAAGCAATTCCGGATCGTACGTTCCCCGAGGATTTCACTCCATATGAAATGTTGACCATGGTCCCAATGTCGGATCGCAGAGATATGCAAGAAATGATCCATCAAAATCGTTTGCCGAGTGGTAATTTTGCAAATAGCCAATGGACCTTAATTGACGTGCTGTTTGCACACTCTCTTTGTAATCAAATTGTTGGTCGTAGTTTTGGGGATCCACATTTAAAGTCTTTCGACGAAGCAACCTATTCTTTTCAAACAGTTGGAGAGTTTGTTTTATCCAAATCTGAAAAAAGTCAGTTTGAGGTTCAAACTCGTCAACAACCCCAATCCGATAATTTTTCTTTGAATGCTGCTGTGGCGATGAATGTTGCCGGTGACCGCGTTTGTTATTATGCCAGTACAAAGCCAGACAACTTGAATTCCAACTTGCGTTTGAATGGTATGCCGGTTCAATTACAAGGAAGAACTTACTTTTTACCAAATGGTGGGGTGATTCGCTTTGAAGGACGAAATTACACGGTGGCATGGCCAACAGGTGAAATGGTTATTTTTGACGTGCGATCATCAAGCGAATTTGGTTTTGTAAATACCACGGTTCATGTATTCGCCTGTGACGCAGGTAGTTTTCAGGGGCTTCTAGGAAATGCGAATGGAATTGCAGACGACGACTTTCAGGGTCGAAACATGGATCGTCAACGTCCGACATACATGGCTTTTTCAACTTTTGGAAATTCATCATTACAACAAGCCTCTAACCTAGCTGAGAAAGAATATTTAGCATTTTTAGCAAAAGACTTCGCTGAGGATTGGCGCGTTACTCCTCAAACAACCTTGTTTGATTATGCCCCAGGAACATCCACTGAATATTACACAGACCGACGATTCCCCAAAGTACATTTAACGGTGGCTGACATGAATCAAACGCAACGGGATAATGCAAGAGCACGTTGTCAAGCCATGGGAATCTCTGCTGATGAAATGGGAGGATGTATTTTTGACCAGGGCTATTTAAATATTGGTCCCAATCAAGTTCCAGTGCCGTCTAAACCAATCCCAACTCAAACGGTTTTAGGCACCATCAATAAACCCGCCTTGCATACGAATCAATTTGTTTTCCCTGAGGAGAACTTGGCGCCATCAGGAGCAAGTAATCCGCTGCCTATCCAACAACAAAAACCTTCTATGAATCGTGAGGAGAATCCTTCTAATTCAAAACCAGATACAGAACCAAGTCGATTTAATTCAACACCTGAAAATCCAGTGAGTAGACCGGCCACTCATGTTCCATCTGTTCATGTGAATCCAGTAAATCCTGTCCGGCCAGCTTCTCCTGCTCCAGTACCATCCAAGCCAGCGCATACACCAGTACCGAGTAGTCCGACTGTTAAACCAAGTATTCCATCGGTTAAGTCTGGGAAAGGATAACGAACATATAACGACAAAAGGACCTCAAATCAGGTCCTTTTTTTTATGTCTAATTTTTTGTGCTACGATGCTCCGTAAATCGATGGAACAAAAAAAGGGCAGGAATTTCTTCCCGCCCCTTCTTGATAAGAGTTTACCCGATTATTTGATTACTCGGTATGTAAACGCATCTTGAGTATTTTTCAATTGAACGATGTAAGTCCCGTTTGCGATGGATGACAGATCAATCGTTGCATTCGTTGATGTTACTTGTCCGCTCATTAGTATTTTACCATCCATGTTCGTAACCGTATAATCGAAAGCAGATGTTAGGTTTCCAATGGTCAAAACTGTTTGAACTGGATTCGGATAAACGATCATTTGTGCTGCTTTATTGTCTTCTATTCCAGCTTCTGCTAAATTAAACACTGAAATAATGTTGTAATAAACCGGTTGAGATTTAATAGGACAGTACAATTGTAAAATCAAGTTATAAAATCCAGTCGTTCCAAATGGTACAGAATAGGTGTAGTTCACATACATGTAATTCCCGTTTGTATCCACCAAATACCAAGTGGTATATAAAGAATCCTGGGTAAACATCGAATTTCCAAAACTTGCGGAAACCATGTAGGCTGTGTCTAAAGCACCTAGATCGATGGTGCAATTGTACATCCAACCGGAAGACATAGTACCAATCACATTTGCCCCACTTGCTAAATTTCCAATCACCGTAACAGAATCGATGTTAGTTGATGAATTTCCAATGGTACAAGAACTTGTGAAGGTACATTGATTGTTATCGTAAACTGTTACTGTATAGGTGCCAACGCACAAATTACTGATGTTTTGTGAAGTTGCTCCGTTAGACCATTGAATCGTGAATGGGTTCGTCCCTCCTATGATGTTTAAGGCAGCAGTTCCATCACATGCACTAGCTCCTGTAGCGTTAGTACTCGTGATATTACCAGTAAAACCAAAACATGGATTCAAAGCATTTGAGTCAACAACAACGTTCGCACTTCCAGTATTTGAACAACCATTCGCATCAATCACAGTAACTGAATACGTTCCGATACATAGGTTCGATAAAGTATTTGTAGTGAATACTCCTCCCATGTTGGGCCATTGATACGTGTACGGTGCAGATCCACCAACCGCGGTTACAGACACGGATCCGTTGCACACATTCGCTGCGGAAGTGGGTGTACTCGAAGTGAAAATTTGGAATCCTGCACATGGATTCGGAACATTTGTTCCAATCGTGAATTGGGAAGTGGAAGTGAATCCTCCCCCCATGAAGATTAAGCTATATTGACCAGCGCAAAGATTGGAAATCATGTACCCGCCATTTTGAATAATGGTATTTCCTTGCATCCATGTGAGGCTTGCTGCTGTGACAAGGTTGTTGGTATCTACAATAGCAGATCCGTCGCACATACCAGGTGCACTAACATTAGTAACGTTAACAATTATCTGTGATTTTGCCTCGAACGAGAACAAAGAAGTCAGGATTAAACTGAAAAATAAGATTCTTTTCATATGAAAATTTTTTGCTTAGACGTACCGAAGTTACGAAAGGTTGCTTTATAATCCTTGTGTATTGCTTAATTTTGAATCATGAAAAACTTAGCACTGAGTATTTTACTTTTCTTGAGCTTTATGCAGGGGACACTTCTCGCACAAAAGCAACCCAAATTAATCGTTGGAATCGTCGTCGATCAAATGTGTTACGATTACCTCTACCGTTACCAACAGCACTTTTCTGCGGGTGGATTTAATCGTTTTTTGAAGAAAGGATTGAATTGCCGAAATACCTTGTATAATTACGTACCTACCTTTACTGGTCCCGGACATGCATCTATTTACACGGGAACAACTCCATCGAATCATGGAATCGTAGCAAACGAATGGTACCAGCGCTCCACGAAAACATTTGTAAATTGTGTATCGGATAAAACAGTTCAAACTGTGGGAAGTACTTCCTCGGAAGGACAGGCTTCCCCACAAAATTTACGAACATATACTGTTACGGATCAATTGAAATTAGCTTCTCCTAAGTCAAAAGTTATTTCCGTTTCCATTAAAGATCGCAGTTCTATTTTACCAGGCGGACATTTAAGCGATGGGTCTTACTGGTACGATTATTCCAGTGGGAAATTCATAACTAGTACTTATTTCAGGAAAGAACTTCCGAAGTGGTTGCAATCGTTTAATGAAACAAAAAATGCAGATCGATACTTGAAGACTTGGGATTTATTACAACCAAAATCCACCTATACATCCGTTGACGAAAGTCCGTATGAAGTGATTTTAAGCGGAAAAACATCCGCAACTTTTCCATATGATTTCAAAGAGATGTCTAAAGTGTCGAACAACGCGAATCAACTATTTACACTTTCTCCCTTTGCAAATGAACTGCTAACGGACCTTGCCATGGAAGCTATGAACAGCGAACAATTGGGGGCCGATGATCGAACCGACATGTTGTGTATTTCTTATTCCACACCTGACATTGCGGGTCATGCCTTTGGACCGTATTCCTTGGAGATGGAAGACATGTATGCACGTTTGGATAAGCAAATCGAGCGTTTGCTTTCGCATTTAGAGTCGATGTACGGAAAAGATGGATTTGTGGTGTTCTTGACAGCAGATCATGCCGTTGTACCGGTTCCTCAAATGTTGGTAGATCGTCAAATGCCAGGTGGTTATTTGTTTTTAAACGAACGCATGGCAAACTTGAGAAAAGAGGTTTCTACGCGCTTTGGTGCAGATCTCATCGAAGCAGAAGAGAATCAAAATATTTACTTGAATCAGTCAAGAATGGACTCCTTAAAATTGAATAAGCAAGTAGTTGCTGATTTTATTGCGGAACAAGTTCGTTTGTGGCCAGAGGTTAAGTTGGCCATTACACAAGCAGCACTTTTATCGGGACATGAAAGCTTGGATGAATGGGGACAGATGATTCAAAAAGGCTTTGATTTGGAGCGAAGTGGAGAAGTGATTTTCATGTTGCATCCCGGTTATTTGTCAAAGGCGATGGATGAGCCGAAGGCACATACCGGAACATCTCACGGATCTGCATTTAATTACGATACACATGTTCCCTTGCTTTGGTATGGTGCCAATGTACCTGTTCAGAATTTGTACAGACCCATTCAAATAGTCGACGTCGCACCAACCTTGATTCACCTTATGAATTTGCAACGAACGGGTGCGATGACTGGCATGCCAATTCTTGAACTTTTAGATAAATAAAATGACCGAACGCCAATTTTTCATCGATCACTTAGGACAAACCACGCCCTTTCCATTTTTGATTGAAGTGGAGCGTGCCGAGGGAAACTACATCTATGCCAAAGACGGAAAAGCATATTTGGATATGATAGCTGGTGTGGCCGTGAATAACATTGGTCACCGTCATCCGAAAGTGGTTTCCGCCTTGAAAAGTCAAATAGATCAGTATTTACATGTCATGGTGTATGGTGAATTTATTCAAGATCCACAGCAATTATTGGTCAAGGAATTACTTGAAGTTTTACCCCAAAAATTGGATGGAGTTTACGTTGTAAATTCAGGAACTGAAGCCATTGAAGCAGCGTTGAAATTAGCGAAAAGAGTAACGGGAAGAACAGAATTGATTTCCTTTCGGGGTTCCTATCATGGGAGTACGCATGGCTCTATGAGTGTTTCCGGGAATGAGGTAAAGAAATTGGCTTTTCGTCCGCTCTTACCGGGAGTTCAGTTTTTAAGTCACAATGAAGTCTCCGAGTTGCATCGGATTACCGAAAAAACAGCGGGTGTCATTTTGGAAACGGTTCAAGGAGATGCGGGCGTACGAAAACCGAGTGTAACGTTTATGAAAGCACTCCGTCAGAGATGTGATGAGGTTGGAGCCTTGTTGATTTTGGATGAAATTCAATGCGGAATGGGAAGGACTGGAAAAATGTTTGCCTTTGAACATTTTGAAATCGTTCCTGATATTTTGACACTTGGAAAAGCTTTGGGTGGCGGAATGCCCATTGGTGCATTGGTTTCCTCACAAGCGATGTTGAACGAATTTACACATGCACCCATGTTGGGACACATCACCACATTTGGTGGACACCCGGTGATTTGTGCAGCGGCGGCGGCGGCAGTACAGGTGTTGAAAACAGAAATATCATGGTCGGAATTGGAAAAGAAAGCACAACGTTTCCAAGATCGATTTAAAGGACATCAGGAGATTAAGGAAATCAGAAGAGTGGGAATGATGTTTGCATTTGACATGGAAAACGCTGAGCGAGTTGAGAAAGTAGTCGCGAAGTGCATGGAAAAAGGACTAATCACCTTTTGGTTTTTATCCCATCCCTACAGTTTTCGCCTATCTCCACCGCTAAACATGGAGGAATCGGTGTTGATGCATGCTGCAGATGTAATTCTCGCAGCGATTGAAGAAACAGCAGGTAATTAGTCCATCTCTCGAGAAAGACGTATTTTTGCAGACGCTAACTGAATTATGAAAGTAACCGATCACATACACAACGCAAAAGACACTCTGTTTTCATTTGAAATCCTCCCTCCATTAAAAGGAAAGAGCATTCAATCGATCTATGAAGGAATTGATCCTTTAATGGAATTCAAGCCAAAGTTTATCAATGTGACGTATCACCGGGAAGAGTTCATTTACAAAGAACGCGAAAATGGACTTTTAGAAAAAATCGCGATACGAAAGCGTCCTGGGACCGTTGGTATTTGTGCGGCCATCATGAATAAATATGATGTCGATGCAATTCCACACTTAATTTGTGGTGGATTCAGCAAAGAAGAAACTGAAAATGCCTTGATTGATTTACAGTTTTTAGGAATTGACAATGTTTTGGCATTAAGAGGGGATTCGATTAAAACAGAAAGCAATTTTCGTCCACACAAAGAAGGCCATGCGTTTGCAGTAGATTTGATTCATCAAATTAGCGATATGAATCGTGGCAATTACATGATGGATGACGTGCAGTTGGAACCAACGAATTTTTGTATTGGTGCAGCAGGATACCCTGAGAAACATTTTGAAGCCATGAATTTGGAAACGGATTTATTGAATGTGAAGCGTAAAGTAGATGCTGGAGCTTCCTATATTGTAACGCAAATGTTCTTCGACAATTCTAAGTTCTTCCGTTTTGTTGAAGCTTGTCGTGCTATGGGAATTACCGTTCCAATTATTCCAGGAATTAAACCCATTAAAACATTGGCACACATTAGTTTCTTGCCAAAATTCTTCCACATTGATTATCCAGTTGAACTATCTAACGAGCTTCTGAAATGCAAGGATAATAAGTCTGTGGAGCAAGTGGGAATCGAATGGGGAATCCAACAATCGAAGGAATTAAAAGCAAATGGTGCACCATGCATCCATTATTATACGATGTCTAATTCCACTTCTGTGCAAGAAATTGCGCGTGAAGTATTTTAAGAAAGCATGATGAAAGCAGTTCTAATGATCTTTTTATTACTCGGTAGTTTATCCTTTGGTCAATCGATCAAGTTTAAGAACGCCGTCGTTGTAGCGCAGTTTGATAAATCAGAGGATCGATATGCCATGGAATTAAATTATGCTGAAATTCTTCAGCAACATGGTTACAAAGCGATGCCCTCCTTTAATGTGTTGAAGCAAGGTGAACCCTTGATTAATCTAACGAATGACTCCATTGAGAACATCCTTAAAAACAAAGGAGTAGATGCGTATGCGGTTTTAACAGTACGTGGATATGACCGTCGTTTCAAACCTTCTGAAACGAAAATTACCTTGAAAGATATGATGGAAATGACGAGTATTTATCACATTTACCGTGATGAAGCAACCTCCGTCACATTCGAGTTCACGTTTTTTGATTTAAACGATCAATTGATTGGACGCAGTTTATTGAAATGTAGCAATGTCTCTGATCGAGATTCCGTCATGAAACGCTTTCGTAAAAAATTACCGAAGCTGATTGCCTCTGGTTGGAAATCTTAATTAATTCTGCATCTCATATTGCTTCTGCATTTCCTTGTCCTCGGGAGTACTGTAAACGCCGCATTTATTTGGTTTTTCAAATAATTTAATGAATTTCACCTGTGCTTGAAAAGGCCAATAGCTGGAAGAATACCAATTAAAATTTGCGTTGAATCCATCCCAATGATTGACGGTAACAATTGGAATCGTGACACTTGGAACAAACATCCAGGCTTTGTTTAATCGAATACCCACACCTAAACTGTAGACAAATTGCGCGGCAAGTTTATTGTCGTTGTATCCTTCAAAGGTTCGTGCTGCTAAATTAGGATTGTAATTGTTATAAACGGTATCGCCTGGATAAAAGCAGTAAGAAAATTGGAATCCTAGGCTATTGTCGATGAAATGTTTGCGCACTTTAACAATTTTCTTCTTTCCGAAATAAAGCAAGGAATGTGCGCTGTAGCGTCCATAGAGATACCCATTGTTAAATTGATCTCCTTCCTTCGTTGAGCTAATCACATCACCTAAGGCATTTTTGTAGGTGAGTTCCGTTTCTTCTCTTCCGCGGTACATGGCATAACCGAGTCCCCAATCAAAATAATCAATTACACGACTTTTTTTCAAAGCCTTGATCGGGGTCCCTTTCCATTTCGGAAAATGCACCATTCCAAATTCCGCATAAAATCCAAGTTGACTTTTCGGAGTAATGCTATAATTTCCTCTTGCCCCATTAGAGGCGGTTAATTCTCCCAGAATAGGATCACTATGAAAAGAGTAAGTTGGTCCTAGTGAAAACTGAATTCCATGATTACTCACAACCATGTAATCATTTCCTTTTTTCTGGGATTTAACGAAGCCACCTTGTCCAAAAGTCAAGAAAGAGCAAAAACCGATGAGTGCAAGTAGGAATCTATTCATCATTAAAATTTAAAGTCAGCACTTTTTTCAAGCAGGATATCCATCACAATTTTGGAGTCCCATTCTTCTTCAATATTGGGTAAAGACATGATTTCATCCATAATTTCACTTTGGACATTTCCTTGGCGATAGGCATCGCTGTAACGAATATTGCTGAAGGTTACTTGCGAATACAGTGGTAACCAACGATCTGGATGAAGTTCACTGAATTTCGCTTCAATTTTCTTTCTTAAAATAAACGCAGGATCAGCAACATAATCGCGCATGACATAATAGTTTTCAACGGACAAGTCTTGCAACGCATCACCATCAGGTTTGCGTTCCACGCTGTATTCTGCGAAAATGGCATCCCAATCATGGTTGTGTTTGTGCATTAAGCGATTCATAACCGTACAATCCTCAAATCCGGCATTCATTCCTTGTCCATAAAAAGGAACGGTTGCATGCGCTGCATCTCCCATTAAGGCAACTTTTCCATTGGTCCAAGGATAACAACGAATGATGGCCAAATTTGAAAGTGGATGATCTTCCCAAGCATCAGCGATATTCGGCATCATTTCATAGAAATCGGGGAAGGTAGTCGAAAAGAACTTGTTAACGGCCTCACGGGATGTCAATTTGTCGAACGAATTTTCTCCGCCTTCATGCGGCATGAAAAGCGTACACGTAAACGATCCGTCTTCATTGGCCATTGCCATTAACATAAATCGTCCTCGTGGCCAAATATGCAGGGCATGCTTGTCCAATTTGTGCGAACCATCTGGATTTGCTGGCAATAAAATTTCTCGGTAACCATCCGAAATGTAGTTTTGACTATAATTGAAACGATTCAATTTTTGAAAGGAATTGTAGCGAACGGCAGAAAATGCGCCATCGACACCAAAAACTAAGTCCGCTTTAACGGTCACTTCTTCATTGGTTAAAGTATTGGTTAATGTTACAATTCCAGCATTTAAATCCACTTTTTTACAGTCGTGATTGTAATGAATGGTGGCATCGCCAAGTTTTTCGGCCATGTCCATCATCACTGCATTGGTTTTTCCTCTCGAAATGGAATAGATGGCTTGACCTTCTTTTCCGTATGGCTGATAACTCAAATTCCCTTTTAAATCATGCATCATACGGCCATACATGGGAATGCCGATTTTTCGAATTTCATCTCCAACACCAACTGCATCTAATGCGGTCCACCCACGAACAGATAGGGCGAGGTTAATGGATTTTCCAGCACTGATTTCTGCTTTTCGAATATCTGAACGACGTTCATAAATGGTCACGTTGTATCCCGCTTTGGACATGTATACTGCCCAGAGTGAGCCAACTAATCCTGCTCCAATAATGACGACTTCTTTTTTTTGTTCCATTTCTTGCTGATTAAGGTAATGCTAATTGTGAATCGTCTCGAATGACTCTAAGCAAAGTTAAAAACTATGTGGAATGTAATGACCAAAAGGCTTAGAATTTTCAACAGGAAAAATCGGAAAACTATTTTCCTTTGATAAAGGTGATGTTGCGTTTTAAGCCTTTGAATTTGGTCCGTTTGACTGCACTGCGTTGGAAAAGGACTTGAAATCCTTCTTCTTGTAGTTCGTGCCAATCTGCTTGATTCAGTTCTAATAATTGCGGTGTTGCTTGAAAGCGTTCTTCCTGGTGTAGAACGGAGAAACGATTCCATGGACATACATCTTGACAAACATCGCAACCGAACATCCAATTGTCCAATTTACCAGCAAATTCCTTTGGTAACAATTCGTCTTTTAGTTCAATGGTTA
The DNA here is from genome assembly GCA_024643555.1 of Crocinitomicaceae bacterium. Classification (GTDB taxonomy): domain Bacteria; phylum Bacteroidota; class Bacteroidia; order Flavobacteriales_D; family Crocinitomicaceae; genus UBA952. The sequence continues at coordinate 70,752 of JAHEMQ010000005.1, forward strand.
AATAGGATATGCATTTCGAACCATCTACGACGTAGGGTTGTACAATGGCATCGGTCGGACACGCATCAATGCAACGCGTGCATGTTCCGCAATAATCGGTTATTGGTCCGTCAGCTTCGATTTCCAAGTCAATGATTAAATCAGCGATAAAGAAAAAACTTCCTTGTTGACGCGTAATCAAATTGGCATTTTTTCCAATCCAGCCAAGTCCTGATTTCTTTGCCCAGGCTTTGTCCATCACTGGAGCGGAATCAACAAATCCACGCCCATTTATTGCCCCCAACTTTTCTTGCATAAATTCCATGAGTTCCTTCAGTTTATCCTTGATGACATGGTGATAATCTTCTCCATAAGCATATTTGGAAATTTTCGGAGCATCGGGGTCGGCTTGTTTTTGATCCGTGTAATAATTGAAAAGCAAGGAAATCACCGTTTTTGCATCGTCCACAAGTAGTCGTGGGTCCAAGCGTTTGTCAAAGTGATTGGCCATGTAGGACATCTCACCATGGTAATTTTTAGAAAGCCATTCATCAAGTCTAGGAGCTTCTTCCTCTAAAAATTCCGCTTTGGAATAGCCAATGTGAAAGAAACCGAGTTCTTTGGCTTTTTGTGAAATCAATTGTTTGGCAGAAAGCGCGGACATCTTGCTCAGAAAAGTCCACCTTGTGTCCAACCGATATCTTTGCCCAAATGGCGATACGTTTTCTCGGTAGCTTTTCGACCCCTTGGTGTGCGCATTAAAAATCCTTCTTGGATTAAAAAAGGTTCGTAAACTTCTTCCAAAGTACCTGCGTTTTCACCAATCGCCGTGGCAATGGTGGTTAGTCCGACAGGTCCTCCACTGAATTTATCGATAATAACTTTCAAGATACGGATGTCCATTTCATCCAGTCCATTGGCATCTACGTTCAAAGCTTTTAGAGCAAATTCTGTAATTTCTTCGTCAATTTTTCCCGTTCCTTTGATTTGTGCAAAATCACGTACGCGACGTAAAAGGGCGTTGGCAATTCTGGGCGTCCCGCGACTTCGACTGGCAATTTTGAATGCGGCGGACTCATCGATGGGAATGTTCAATAAATGTGCGGAGCGTTCCACGATGGATGTCAATGTTTTGGCATCGTAATATTCTAAGCGCGAATTGATTCCAAATCGTGCGCGTAGGGGAGAAGTGAGCAATCCAGAGCGTGTCGTGGCGCCAATCAACGTAAAAGGATTTAAATTGATTTGAATGCTTCGCGCATTGGCACCTGAATCCAACATGATGTCAATCACGTAATCTTCCATGGCAGAATACAAATATTCTTCAATGACAGGACTTAAGCGGTGTATTTCATCAATAAACAAAACATCTCCTACTCCAAGATTCGTCAGGAGTCCAGCCAAATCTCCCGCTTTATCCAAAACAGGTCCTGAAGTCACTTTGAATCCAACGCCAAGTTCGTTCGCTATGATGTTCGCTAACGTCGTTTTACCGAGTCCGGGAGGACCATGCAACAAGACGTGATCGAGTGGTTCATTTCGAAGTTGAGCGGCACGTACAAAGACCTCCAGATTTTCGACAACGGATGGTTGACCAGCAAAATCACTGAGCGTTTTCGGACGCAGGACCTTATCGATTTCCTGTTCGCCGTTTTTTTCTGCTTCGTCTCTATAATCAAAAGAATCTTCCATTCTCTACAAAAATACAAAAGCATTCCAAATAGGCATTGCTTCTATTGGGCTATTTCGTGTAGGAAATCCGACATGGACTCAAAGTGAAAATCGGCAACTGCAAGTTTGGGATTTGGATGATGTGTTTTTTCAGGAATACAAACGACTTTCATTTTTGCAGCGAGTCCAGCGAGGACACCATTGAAGGAATCTTCAATCACCAGGCATTTGTTTGGCGACACACCAAGTTCCTGAGCAACCTGAAGGTATACAGCTGGATGTGGTTTTCCGTAGGCTTCATTTTCAGCAGAATGTGCCACCGCAAAAAAGTGTGCAATATTCAACTCTTTTAATACTACCTGAATCAGTCGACTTGAAGACGAGGTACCTAATCCTATTTTTATTCCATTTTTTTGAAGGAATTCGAGTGTTTCTAATACTCCTGAAAGTGGAGCGGCATTTTCGGAAATGAGTTCAATCATTTTCACAATAATTGCTTCTTCCACTTCTTGCTCGTTTTCGACACCCCAATTTTCGTGTTGATTCCAAAAATGTACGACTTCATCAATGCGCAATCCAACCGTTTTTTGAAAATCAGATTTTGTAAGCGTAGACCCTAAGGAATGAAAAACCTCTTCCATGGCAATTTTCCAAAGGGGTTCGGAGTCAATGAGGACACCATCCATGTCAAAAATAACGGCATCGAATTGGGAGATATGAATCATGGCAATGTTAACTGAATGAATTTCGCAGGACCTAAATACCTGTTGCTTTCATTGGATAAAAGATATTGATTTTTACCAAGGGCAACAGAGGCTTCGACTTGCTGAATATGTGGATAAAAATAAAGGTTTTTCATTCGAATGCCTTCTTTTGGAAAATCGAGTTGAATCATCCGATTGTAGGTGGTGAGGACGATTTTATTTTCTATTGTGCTAGCACTCGTTATGGCATCCTTCCAATAGGAGCGTTTATTCAATTTGATTTCAGTCGTTTTTTTCAGGACCTTTTGAGTATTTGGCTCAAATTGAAAACAGTACAAATAGGATATTCCATCAAATGGTTTGGTATTGTTTTTTGTGAAAATCCATAGTTGTCCTTCAAAAAAAGTCATCGCCTCCGCATCAAAATAACGCGCATTTTCATTCGGGGGAAATGCTTCTTGTTCTCGGAAAGAAATCGACATTTTTTCCGCCGAAATTTCTGTTGCCGTTATAAGGTCACTGCGATTGATTCGGTAAACGCATAAATTTTTACGTGCATTTAGGTTATTTCCTAGATCTCCGATGTACACGAACTTCTCATCAATTGCCAAGGCTTCCCAATCGATGTTAGTTGCATTCGAAACCTGCATTTTTCGAAGGATTTCGCCTCGAAAATTCAACAAATAAATAAGTGGTTCATTCCCACTATCGTTGATAGCAATCAGAGTGGAATCATTTAATTTTTCTAACCCGGAAATTTCTGAAAGTTCGGGTGGAAGTTTGTAAGTTGTTTGAGCTGCAACAAGTACATGGAAAACTAGAAAAAGAAGTCCAAGTGCTGGTTTCATTAGGATTCAATAAATAATCGAACGGTTTCAATTTTTCGATCGCTCACTTCTTCCACCACCAAACGGTATTTATCTAGTTGAACAGCGTCCCCTTGTGTTGGGATGGATTCGATGTGGTGAATGATTAATCCAGCAAGGGTGTCGTACTCTTCGGATTCTTCCAAGTGAAGTTTGAATGCTTCATTCAAGTAATCAATATCGATGCGCGCCGAAAACAAATACTCGGTATCGCTAATACGTTCTTCCAGCCAATTTTCCTTATCGTGTTCATCTTCAATTTCTCCAAAAATTTCTTCAATAACGTCCTCCAAAGTGATGATTCCTGCGGTTCCACCGTATTCATCCGTCACAACAGCAAAATTACCTGCTTGCTTTGTGAATTTCTCTAGTAATTCTTTACCAGAAATAACCGTTGGCACAAAGCTAATCGGCTTCAGTATCTGCTTGATTGATTTTGGTTGGGAGAACAAATCGAAGGAGTGCACATAGCCAATGATATTATCGATGTCATCTCTGAAAACAATCAATTTTGAAAGTCCTTTTTCGATCAATAATTGCTTCGCATCTTCGATACTTTCTTCGATTTCTACTCCAATAATTTCAGTGCGAGGAATCATGCAATCACGTGCTTTGACATGGCTAAAATCGAGTGCGTTGCGTAAGATCAGCATTTCATTGCTAAATTCTTCTTCCGCTTTGATCCGTGAACTAAGGTCATCAACGTAATGTTCCAAGTCAACTTTCGAAAAAACGCGTGCGGATTGATCTTGTGTTGAACCGAATAGTTTCAGGATAATGTAGCTGAAAAACAGGACTAGTTGGGTAGGCAAGTACAATAAAATATACAAAACGAGCATGGGAGCAAGGGTGATGTCCAAAAATCGATTCGGATTTATTTGCACCAAAGCTTTTGGTAAAAATTCAGCAGTAACTAGGACAATGATGGTAGAGGTTATGGTTTGCAAGACCAATAACAGCACTTCATCAGAGATTCCAAGTCCCATGAAAAACGTATTCAAAACGCGAGCCGCAGCGATGCCATACATCACCAAAGCGATGTTGTTTCCCATCAATAGGGAGGCGATCATGGTTGATTCTTTGTGGAAGAAAAGTCCAATAATTCGACTTTTGATGGAGCGATTTTTCTTCATCACCTCAATGCGCAAACGATTCGAGGATAAAAAAGCCAACTCCATCGCTGAGAAGAAAGCTGAAGCAAGAATGGAAATGAGAATGATGATAAAATCTACACTCATAAGTTTGGAATTGATATCCGTAGTTTACAATACATCTTGACCGATGTCCTTTCGGTAAAATGCACCGTCGTAGTTTATTTTTGAAATGGAATCATAGGATTTTTCCAAAGCTGCCTCTAAATTTTTCCCATAGGAAGTCACGGCGAGTACACGTCCACCTGCTGTTAACACGGATGGACCATCTGCACTTGTTCCTGCATGGAAAACAATACTATCAACAATGCTATTCAATCCAAAAATGGACTTTCCTTTTTCGTATTCACCAGGATAACCACCAGAAACCATCATCACAGTTGCGGCACTTTTATCGATGAATTGAATGTCGCGCTCAGAAAGTGTATTGCTGGCAACGCCTTCAAATAAATCGAGGATATCGGATTTCAATCTTGGAATCACAACTTCTGTTTCTGGATCACCCATGCGGCAATTGTATTCAATTACGAAAGGATCTCCTTTGACATTAATCAATCCAAAAAACACAAATCCTTTGTAGGTAATGTTTTCAGATTTCAGTCCTTTGATGGTTGGAACAATAATGCGGTTGTGCACTTTGTCCATGAAACTCACATCGGCAAAGGGTACTGGAGAAATCGCGCCCATGCCTCCGGTGTTTAAGCCCGTATCACCTTCACCAATTCGTTTGTAATCTTTTGCTTCAGGTAATAATTTGAACGATTCACCATCTGTTAATACAAACACGGAAAGTTCGATGCCGTCTAAGAACTGCTCGATGACCACTTTACTACTTGCTGCACCGAATTTTTCATCCAGCAGCATGCTTTTCAGTTCTGTTTTCGCTTCGTTCAAATCATTGAGGATCAACACCCCTTTTCCAGCGGCGAGTCCATCTGCTTTCAACACATACGGACCTTTCATCGCATCCAAGAAAGCAAGTCCTTGTGCAATCGTTTCTGCTGTAAATGTTCCGTATTTTGCAGTTGGAATAGCGTGTCTCGACATAAACGCTTTCGCAAAGTCCTTACTTCCTTCCAACTGTGCGCCGAATTGACTTGGTCCAATGATGCCAACTTTTCTCAATTGCTCATCTGCTTGAAAGAAATCATAAATTCCTTTAACCAATGGCTCTTCGGGTCCAACGATGACCATATCGATTTGCTGCTCCAAGACAAATGATCGGATTCCTTCAAAATCTGTCGGAGATAAATCGATGTTTTTCCCATGTTTTTTGGTTCCTGCATTTCCAGGTGCAATAAACAAATCGTCTAAAATCGAACTTTGCGCAATTTTCCAAGCCAATGCATGCTCTCGTCCACCAGAACCTAATAAAAGCACTCTCATGAACAATGGTTTAAAATCGATTCAAAAATGCGAACACCATCTGTGTTTCCAAGATGAATATCTGCAGCACGCTCGGGATGGGGCATCATTCCAAATACGTTTTTTTGTTTGTTGCTAATTCCTGCGATGGAGTGCAACGAACCATTTGGATTCGCTTCATCTGAAATCAATCCTGCCTCGTCGCAGTAATGAAATAAAACTTGGTCGTTGTCTTGAATGCTTTTGATGGTGTCGTCAGATGCGAAAAAGCGACCTTCTCCGTGAGCGATTGGAATTTTATAGGCTTGACTCATGTTCAGATCCATACTTGGAGCAGCGCTGTGGCTTGCTGGTTTCAGGTGAACATTTTTACAGATGAATTTTTGAGTGTTGTTATGAAGTAAGGCACCTTCTAAAAGTCCTGATTCGGTTAGGATTTGAAAGCCATTACAAATCCCCATCACGTATCCACCGCGATCGGCATGACGCATGACTTCCGTCATAATTGGTGAGAATTTAGCAATCGCTCCTGAACGCAAATAATCTCCATAGGAAAATCCACCAGGAATAATCACCATATCAACCTTCTTTAAATCCGTATCCTTGTGCCACAAATTTTCCACTTGTTGTCCCATCATCTCTGACAAAACATAAATCATGTCTTGATCGCAATTTGATCCGGGAAACGTTACAACTCCAAATTTCATCTTACTGTTTAATTATCGTTCAAAATTAATCATTTAAACTGCTACTCTGTGAAGCTGATAAAAAATTTCACAAAGGAGTAAAGCAGGGTAATGTAGAAAAAGATGCTAGCAAGGATTCCAGATCGCTTGCTCAAAAATGCGTAAGTAAGAAAATAGGTGAGTGGTATAATGGCTAAAGATAGGTACTGTAACGAACCACTAAAGAAAAAATCGACACTTCCCAACAATATGAAAAATGCAAATAAAAGTCCGAGCATTTGAATTTGTTTTTTTAAACGCAAGGAAGATTTTAACAAGCGTGCACCTAGACTAAACAAGCTGATTAATGCGATAATTGCGAAAAGTCCGACAATCGGATAAACGTTAAAAAGCTGTTTGTCAGTAGGCATTCCCCAGCTAGGCCAAATCCAATTGAAATCAAGTTGTGCGGTAAAAAACAGGTAGCTGAAATAGTAAATAATTGGGATGCAGACTCCTGAAAGAAAGAGAATCAGTTCGCGCCAAATGAAGGGTCGAATAATTACAATCATCATGAGTATAAAAGGAATCACCAACAGAAGATAGGGCATAAAAAGGATCGCCATACTGACGAATAGTCCAGCATTAAACGCGATTATTTTCCCATCGGAATTTTGTTTCAATTGAAAGAGTATGCTCAAGCAAAAAATCATGAAGGAATGCGCAAGCAGCGTACCATCAAAAGTGTTTAGTGGAACAAACATGGGCGTGAGCACCAGGTAAATGAGACTAATGATGTATGTGTTTTTATCTAAAAATTCGTGGCTATTGAAAACGGCATTTAAAAGTACAGCGTTCAATAAGAGTAGAAATGACTGTAAGAAATATGTAGAAACTGTTCCGAGAATCGCATGTTGAAAAAACAATCCATCCGTTCGAGTGATAACCTCGTTTTGTAAACCAAGAACGGAAGCAAGGACATACACTCCAAGGATCAATGGAAGTAAGAATAAAACACCCGTTCGGTTGTCTAAAAACAGTCGAATCATGAAACGAAGTTACTTTTTTCTAATGGGTACTTGGCATGATTGTGAATAACTCGATGCATTTGTTCAAAATGACGCATTTAACGTTAAATTAATTCCGATTTGATGGTCATTTTTGGCTAAAAATGATATATTTGCTTTCCTCAATAGTAGAGGAAATTTTGAAAGAATAAAGGTATGAATAAAGAAAAAAACAGGTATTCAGATGCAGATCTTGAAGAATTCAAGGAACTGATTTTAAATAAATTGAAGGAAGCCCACGAAGATTATAAATTGTTGGTCGGATCCTTGTCACACAATGATGATCACGGTACAGATGACACAGGTAGAACCTTCAACATGATGGAAGATGGGTCAGAAACCTTATCTCGAGAGGAAGTCGCTCAATTGGCGGCTCGTCAAGAGAAGTTTATTCAAAGCCTGCAAGCTGCCTTGGTTCGCATCGAAAATAAAACGTATGGTATTTGTCGCGTGAATGGAACGCTGATTCCTAAAGCACGCTTGCGTTTGGTGCCACATGCAACGATGAGTATTGATGCAAAAAATGCGCAAAAATAGTGAGGAAAAAACTAAGTGTTGTTTTCGTTCTAGTATTTGTTCTTCTGTTACTAGACCAACTCATCAAACTATACATCAAATCTAGTTTTGAACCAGGGGAAACGAGTGGACTTTTGGGGGACTGGTTTATTTTGCATTACATTGAAAATCCAGGAATGGCTTTCGGGACGACCTTTGGTTCGGGTATTTGGCACAAACTTGCGCTGAGTATCTTTCGATTAATCGCCATTGGATTTCTAGTGTATTATTTGATCAAGCAAGCCAGAAAAAACGCTTCTTTGGAATTTTTACTTGTGTTTGGGCTGATTCTCGCTGGTGCGGCAGGAAACTTAATTGATTCTATGTTCTACGACTTCTTTTTTCCATTAAATCCCTGTGACTCGTTCAATCAACTTCCAGGATCTGGGATCAAGGCGGTTTGCACGGATTACGGATTTAAATATCCAGTTGAATTGCGTCACAAAGGATTCATGTTAGGTAGTGTGGTGGATATGTTTCAGTTCAATGTGAATTGGCCCAAATGGGTGCCAATGGTCGGTGGACAACAAATTTTCCCAGCTATTTGGAATTTAGCGGATGCTTGTATTTCTTCCGGAGTCATTCTGATTTTAATTCGTCAGCGCGCTTATTTCCCGAAGAAAAAAACCACGGAAGAATCTGCTGACTAGAAATTCCACTTCATGTTGCGGTCATCTAAGATCGCAAAGGAGACTTTCCAGTCAAAGGTAGGCTTGATGTGGTTTCCATCGGAAATAACTCCGTAGATTCCTACACGCAAACGTCTTCGGTTCATTTTAAAATTTCGTTCCAGACCGCCAAGAACTTCATAATGCTGCCAATCGTGTTCCAACACATACATGGCGCCTGCTCCAGCTACAAGTCCAATTCTCGTTTTCTTGAAATATGGAATTTTATTTAAGATGGCTCCATTGTCGTGATGTACAACATGGGCTTGAAAAACATAATTACTGGTAGGTAAAGTGGTATCTAATCCTTGAAAAGAGTACAAAGGATTCGAAAACCAAATAGGATCACTTCTTCGTTGGTATTTGTAATCTGGATTGTACAAATGGCGTGCACTGAGGAATTTCCCTACGGAAACACGGTAATTCATGGTGCCAAGTGTAGCAATTTTAAAAGACTGCATGACATCGCATTGTAAATATTCATGGTCGACATCACTTCCGAATAATTTGGGTATCCCCCTTTCATAGTTGATGCTGAATGTTGGCCAAGCAGAACCAAGCACTACTTTTTTATGCGGTTCTCTCATGTATTTTTGCTTGGGTGTGTAACTGAAGCCTAAATAACCAATCAAGGCTTGATACGGTTTAAATGCTGTTGGGTCGTTATTGGGTATGATGTTGTCAATGGCATTTAAAAATTGAAAATCTGATAAACTTCTGCGTTCCGCAAATCCAAGCGAACTATAGGCATAAAAACCATTGAACAGTTCGTAGTCGCAGGACAAGGTCATTTTTGTTGCTTCGATGAAGTTGTCTCTTTTGTAGATTTGGGTAATGGCGTCATACCCTCTAATGACGTCAAAGTCATGATTAATAGCAAACCGAACGAATCCAAAATGAAATGGGTCAAAACGATAGCGCCACCAAGTGTCTCCCTTAATGTCTTTGTTCAAAAATCCGTAGGAAATCCGCGAGTAGGATTCCAGCGAACGCTCGTCCTTCCATTTTTTAAAATAATCAAAACTTGGATTGAGTCTGGGCCCACCAATGCCGAAGGGTTGAATTAATGTTGCTGCAGAACCTAAACTCCATTGATACTTCAGATCGCGGTTTCGATGATCCACACCGAACCAAAGTATTTTCAGTGCTGTAATTTTATTGAAAACAGCATCTACCGAGTCAAGGTATTCTTTTCGATTGTAATAATCCCGAATGCTATCTTTGATAATGATGAAGCGCTGTTCTTCTGGACTCAAACTGGTTTGGCGAGCGGAGGACCAATAACTGGAATCACGTTCGTATGCCTCCTCCGTTGTTACTGCTACTTCCGTATTGAAAAATTTCTTCCCAAAGTTGGGGTCAAAATTGTAATTGGTGAAAGTCGCCGTTGTCTGACAGGACGATGTTTCATTTTTATATTTTACTCCGTAATTGAGTATTTGTTTATCTAGTACACACATGGTGTCTCCGACAACTGAATAACTCTGGTCGATTTGAAAATGATCGTAAATCAAAAGGTTACCTTTATTCATGGTCAACTGCAGTTTTTGAATCAAAAACAAAGAGTCAATCACGTAAATGTATCCTTCCAAGGTGGTTGTGGCCGTATTTCGAGGGATGATTTTAATTTTACAAATGGTGAGACCATTTTCTTCGTATGTTTCTTCTAGTCTGTATTTGTAGGATAAAATTCCAGGAACAGATATCGGCGAGCTGATCGGAGTCTGGTGAAGGTCATCTAAATGCAATAAGTTTTCGAAGAAGTTAAAGTTGGATTTTACCGTGGTGGTATAGTACAGCGATTGTGCGGAACCATGTAATGAATAGGCATTTCGAATTTCCTTGACCTTGTTGCCCGGTGCGTAATTTCGGTTCAATTGCACTTCTAATAAATTCATGTTGTCCACCCAAGCTGGTGCTTTTGGCAAGGAGGATTCTAGTGGATCATTATCTTTTGATGATTCCTCTTCTTTTCCTTCTTTCTTTTTCGTTGTCTTTGCCTTGACATCGCGATTTTCTGTCGCTTTGATATAAACATCTACGGAATGCGCATAGTTCCATGGATTCATTTGCTCGCGTTTCTCAACCACCTTTAACATGATTTCTCGACCGTAATTCGTTCGCTTCGTATTAATGACCACTTCTTGGTGATCTTGCGCTTTTTCTGGAAACAATTGTACATCGCGTTGCACATCGACATTGCTTACTGAAACATAGGTTTCTCTATCTTGAAAGCCAGTTGCTGTAACCACTAAAAAGTACTCTCCTGGCATGAGTGAAAGCTCAAATTTTCCCTCGGCATTGGCGACCGTGCGCTGGTCAGCGGTATTTTTAACAAAAATTGTTGCAAATGGAATCGGTGCTTTTCGTTCATCGATTACGGTACCACGCACAAAATTCTGTGCTGAAAGTGATAAACATAAAAACAAGCTAATAAAAAGCAGGATCGATTTCATATCAATATAGACTACTAAAAGACATTTTAGTTACAACCAGATAGGCCTTATGCTTCTGAATTATTGGATTGATCCTTCATAAATTGGGTGTGATTCCCCATTCGTTTCATCATCCATCGTTTGACAAAAAAAGTAGCTAAAGCTATTATGGAAAACACGTAATTGGATACATATTTTTCGAATCCTTCCGTGATACATAGATATGTCACGGAGATAAAAGTTACGGTTGCTACAGCAAGCCAAAAGTAACTCATGATGGTGTTGTAAAGTTTCATCCTAATTTATTTCAAGTTCATTATCAATCTCGATGTGTCCGACCGGCTTGATTAATTCATATTTGCTAAAATCTTGTTTGGTTCGAATGCCTTCACCAAAGATGGTGCCTTTTGGTGAACGAACAACGACACTGGACATCGAATAAATCGAACTGTCCTTTTGGTTCCAAAACAATGCTTCTGTTTCTAAGGTTTGTTTTTTCTGATAATTGTACAAGCGGACAGAATCTTTCACCATCATGGTTCCTTTGGAGTAATTAATTTCCCCGTACAAGGCTGTTAATTTGGAAACGATTTCGCCTTTTTCATTAAAAAAATGAACCTTCAAACTATCCTTGATCTTGGTAATTTCTTCCTTTCCACGGTAGGTTTCCGCCAAACTCGCAAAAATTTCTACACGAGCATAAGCATCGTCCGCGTATACCATTTTGAGGTTTTTAGTGGTTTCATCGGGAGAATGCACATCAAAACTTATGCGTTCAATGGCTTCCAAATCATTCTCACAGGAACTAAGTCCGGTCAGCGTGAAAAGGAGTGCGATTATTAATCCAGTTTTCGTTGTCTGAACCACTTTTCGAAATTGGATGGAGCCAAAATTAGGCTGATGTTAAGTCCTGCAAATTGTTCTTGAATCCCAGTGTTTTGATTGCTTGTTCTTTTACCCAATGTAAAACCGAAGTTCACGGAACTTGCAGACATTTGTGCTAAAATAGGTAGTCCAAGTCCGAATGTAACTGCCGTCTCTTGGTATTGTATGCCGTTTTTCGTGTAGGGCAATGATTGTGTGAAGTATCCGGCACGATAAGTGATTTTCTCTAGTCCTTTAAGTGTGGCAATGTTTTCTAACATTTTCGTTTCTGGACTAAAGGACATTCCGAAGGACATACGTGAGAAACTCGTCATTCCGAAATCTGGTACAAGTCCAATGGCATCATGACCCATTGATCCAAATTGACTGTAGGAAGCCAACAAGGTTATTTTCGGGTGTAAAACCCTGGTCTGTCTTTTCAGTCCTGGTAATAAAATGGAATAATTCAAACCAAGTTGCAAAGAAGAGGAGTTACTGATGTGAATGCGACTTCTACTGAATGCTATTGTATCGTAGGTAGATAAGGTATTGATATTCGATGCCGTATAAAATTCATCTTGATAATATCCAGTGATCTTTTGATTCGGTAGGTACACCGCGCTCAAAGAAACGGTGTGATTTTCGCCTATTTTCTGTTGGAAATATGCTCCTAATTCGTAGTGAAAGGAACGAATAATCATGGAGTTTCTGTTCAATCCACCTTGATTGCTTCCGGAAGCTATGAGCAAGGATTGACGTTCGTTCGCAACGGTACCGAATAGGTAGGATGCATTTCCACCAATTGACAATTTTGTTTTTGGGCGGTAAACGATGCCGTATGAATATCCGACAAAAAGGTCCTGAATGGCTCCTGTTCCTTTGTAAATGTAGGCAAGGGAATCAAATCCGGTGTAGGATTTGTCAACGATTTTGTACCCACGCGATGAATAAGGTTTCAAACCAAATGCAAGGCCCATTTGTTTTTTGATGCGCATTCCAATTGCTATATGATCCAACATTCCTGAAAAGCCAAGTTGCGTTTTGGATTGTTCTGAATAATTAGACAAGCGAGATTGAATTCCGTAGGAATAAAGGGTGTTTCCTTTTGCCAAGGTATTGTAGGTGGATGGATTGTAGAAATTCAGAACCGTAGAATCAAAAATATTAATGGAGTTCTTTCCGAGTGCGTCGAAAATCCCATGGTTGTGTGCTGCACTTTCTCCTAATCCATAAAAGGAGGCTGGTTCATTCGTAGTGGATTGAGACCACGTCAAGACACTCAAGAAAAAGGAAAGGAAACTAAATAGAATCTTCATTCAGACGGTAAATTTCTAGAATTCCTTCTAGGGTTAAATGTTCAAGTGCAAAGATGTTACTTTTTTGCTCGAAATCAAAATATCGAGCATCTCCACCGGTAAGATAAACGGCTACAGTTGGATATAATTGTTGATATGTTTCGATCAACTGTTTGATTTCCGCTGTCCAACCTAAATAAACACCACTTTCAATGGACTCTTTGGTGCTTTGTCCAATGAGCTTGGCATTTTCATTTATGGGAATCAATGGTAGTTTTGCCGTAAATGTATGAAGTGCTTTTGAGCGCAAGGATAATCCCGGTGAAATGGAACCGCCGAGATAGTTTTGCTCCGCATCCATGAAATCAAATTTAATACAAGTGCCTAAGTCAATCACTAACTTTGGAGACTGTGGTTTATTATTCGCCACTCCTGCCATATTGCATAAGCGATCAATCCCAAGTGTTTCCGGTGTGTGATAAGCCATTTTAAAAGGAAGTTTAAGTCCTGAATGGATATAGCTGACTTTTGAAAAAAAAGCTTCCAATTGAACGCGCCATTCCTCTTCTAATACGGACGAAACAACCACGGGAATGTTACGGTCTAGTCCAGGCCATGGAAACGCACTCATTTCGAATCGCTTCGTCTCGGAAAGCTGACCGTTTTTTACCTCGCAAAGTTTCACATGCGTGTTTCCGGCATCCAGTAAATATGCGTTTTGAGCGAAGGACATTTAACAAAGTTAAGTACCTTTCAAAGAAAATTACATTAGTTTTTGAATAGAAATAAAAAAAAGTATTAAATTTGCCCCACCAATAGCTGGTGCCTTAGCTCAGTTGGTAGAGCAAAGGACTGAAAATCCTTGTGTCCCTGGTTCGATTCCTGGAGGCACCACTAGCAAAAACCCTGACGGAGACGTTGGGGTTTTTTTTTGGAGATTAAATGCTTACCGGCCTGTAAAACTTGAACGATGAAAAAACAATTTCTGATCATTCCCCTAATCCTTTGTGCATTGATAGTGTCTTGTGCGAATCCAACCCAGGAAAAACAATTAACCGAAGTTTCCTCTCTCGTCGCAAAAAGAGATTCCTTGGAAAAGGTATACGAGGTCAATCGTTTTGATTCTTTGAACTACTGGAGACAGGAAGCGTCTAACATTGAAATCGCCATTAAACGTCATTATGTTGCAAGTAAGGTGGATACTAAACTTTCAGTTAAAATGAATCGTTTCAAGTCCATGCAGGAAATCATTGATGCGGAAAGTGAGTTAGGGGGGGGAGAAGAACATGAAGAGGAAGGGAAAGAAATGACCATCGGAAGACGCATGATGCTCTTAAACACTCAATTCAAAAAAGTAAAAACCAGCCTTGAATCCCTAGAATCGGATATTTCTCATCAGTTAATTGAACCATCGAAAGTAGAAAAGTACTTGGAAATGGAAAAGACGAAAGTGAATCGAATAGAGAATCAATTGAACCAATACCTTTTTGTCAAAAATGTTGAATTAAAGGAATACACTCGTTTGTGTCGGCAATTGCGCGTTTTCGCAGATTCTATTTCGAAATAAAACCTAACGAACGAGGGTAATAAATCCTTGTTTCTTTATTTCTGTGCCTCCCAACATGACGCCTGTTAAAAGGTAGAAATAAACTCCTTCATGATAGACTTGTCCATCTGGAGTCAATCCATCCCATGCCGCAACGCCTGTTTGGTCCTTTAAATAGCTGACCACATTTCCCCAACGATTGACAATAACGATGTCATACGATTTAAACGCAGGATAGGGAAGTACGACGAAATCATTAATTCCATCACCATTTGGGGTAAAGACATTTGGAACCCAAATATCTGGATCACTCACAAAAACGGTGGTTTCGTAGGTGGAAACACAACCCAATGCGTCTACAACGGTTAATGTAATCACATGCGGTCCGCCTTGTGCAAAGGAGGTTGTCGGTGCGGTATTCGAAGTCCAAGTGAAGGTAGAATCATTGCCTAAATCCCAGGTCCAACTTACAATGGGTGCATTTAAAAACGTAGATTGGTCATTGAAATCGATGATTCCATTGATGTCCGCGTAAATGGGATTCGGTACAAAATACGCATCAAGTTGATCGTCATTGACGGTGATGGGATTTAAAGGAAGTAAAATTTGACATCCAACAGAATCGAATATGGTCACTGTTGGTTGATATGTTCCTGGTGTATTGTAAAAATGCACTAAATTCAAGGTGTCACTTATAATTGTTCCATCGCCAAGGTTCCACACCAAACTATCTAGGTTGGAAACATTACTCAAATAAAACTGCGCACCCTGTGCACAAATGGTTGCTCCTTGCAGCCAATTTGGTGTGCCCATGGGTCCGCCAATGGCAATATAATCCAAAACGGTGGAGTCATCCGTGCAACCATATTGGTCAGTCACGATGAAATTCAAATCAAAGGTTCCATTCGTAACCAAGGTGTTGGAAGGATCTTCTAAAATGGACTGATTTCCATTGCCGAAGGACCAATTCCATCCCGTAATGTTTCCAATGGAAAAGGAAGAATCTTGGAAATGGCAAAAAATCGGCGGACAATCGTAATCGCCGTTGGCATTTGGAACCGCGCCTGTGAAGTAGTAATTTGGAATGGCCCATGGAGTGGACATGGTTAAGGTCTGACTTACCGTATCTTTACAGCCATTGCCATCTGTAGTAATGAGCGTCAGAATATGTGTATTTGATAATTGTCCGTTGTGCGGATTGGTCAATGTAACTCCAGCATCTGTATTTGTGCTGAAACTTGTTCCATTCAGCAACCATTCGTAACTCAAAGTGCCTGTTCCAGTAGAGGAATTTAAAGTTTGATTCGTGTCCAAATCACAAAAAATGCTATCGATTTCAAAATTCGCTGTTGGTTTCGTAATGGTTATCGTTACCCCCGTTGGTTGAGAGGTGCAGCCAAAAATATCCGTTGCGACAATGGTGGCTGAGTAAGCACCAACTCCATTGAAGGTATGGTTAATGACTTGATTGACATTGTTTGTAATCAAGATGGAATTGTCGTCCGAAAAACTGGTACTGAAGGAAGACAATGGGAGTCCATTGGAAAGCGTAAACGAAGTATTGGTGAAAGGAACGGTAAACGGTGAACATCCATTATAATTGTCCGCTATAATTCCTGCAATGGGTTTGTTTACGACTTTCACATTGTGCGTGATGGTCGATGTACAGCCCGCACTATTCAAGACCATAAGTGAAATCGTGTAATTCCCTGGTGCTGGGTATGTGTAAGTTTGATTCGGTCCGTTGTGAATGGATTGCCCATTGCCCATGTTGTAATACCAATCTGTGACGGGATGAGATCCACTCGCACTTGACCAAGAGGTACTCGCATCCGATACGGTGATGGAAGATCCATTACAAATCGTGTCGTTGGACATAGTAAATTGACTGGCCAATTGCGAAATGGTGATGGTTGATGAAATACTGTCCGAACAACCTGTGGTATAATTATGAATGACTTGTTCAATGTTGAAAGAGCCATATCCGGGAAAAGTATGACTGGTGTTGCCACCATTGGGGACGTCTAATTGTGCATTCGTAAAATTCACGTTGGGCGTCCCGTCACTAAATTCATAATGCATGGCAACATTGTCAGATAAAATACCGTGAATGGAGTTGTCCGTTATGTTGACATTCACAGGAAAGGAACTGGGATTGCAGAACAAAAAGGAACTGGGTGTAAACTGCGCTATGGGGGCTAGAATATAGACGGCATCTTCCACAAGAAAAGTGTCAGTGCAACCACGGAAATTTGCAATGAACATCACATCGAAAAATCCAGTGTCTGACTCAAATTGGTATGTTGGATTCTGTTCGATCGAAGTTCCGTCTCCGAAATCCCAGAAATAACTGACTTCATTGGCATTATGAGGAACGGAGATATACGTTGAACTCGTAAATACGACATCGTCGTTGGAACAAGCAATATTCGGTGTATAGGTGAAATGCACAGAATCGATGTGACCAACGGTTACATAATCATTTTTCACAATGGTGTCGGTACATCCAGATTGAGTAGTGATAATCAACGTGACATCGTAAACACCTACCTGATATGTTTGATTGGGAGGGTAATGTCCATTGTATGTTTGTCCATTCCCAAAATTCCACTGCCAGGAAACGATTGGATTGGATGGTGTATAGGATGTATCAATAAAATGAACGGTAAGTGGATCACATCCTGCCGTATCTAAGGCATAGAATCCAGCTTGCACGTTGGTGATGTGAATGTAATTGTTCAAGGTGGTTGTTCCAGTACAACCAGCGGCTGTAGTTAAACTCAAGGTCACATTGAAATCACCACTTTGCGTGTAAATGTGTGGTGGTGGATTCTGTCCAATAAAAGTATTTCCATCTCCAAAATTCCAAGTGTAGGTTCCAGGTACACCAGTACTTGTTGTGAATTGAATCGATCCAGGAGCACAATTGGAGGTAGGATTCGCACTGAAAATAGGATTGGTGTTCGCTTGGATATTAATCGGTTGTGTGATCGTTGAGGTACATCCGGACGATGTGTTTTGCGAAGTCAATTGAACGGTATAGGTCCCAGGTGAATTGAAGGTAAAAGTAGGGTTTTCCAAACTGCTTGTTCCTTGCGTTCCGCAATTCCAACTCCATGCATTTGCGCCAGTTGTCGAATTGTCTTGGAAACTCACGGCTTGACCAACACATCCATAAGCGGGCGCAGTAATCCCGGCTTGAAAATTAGATACGTTAATGGTTTGCGAACTGTTAGCCACACATCCTGTTGTGGTATTGGTGACCGTCAATTGTATGGTGTACGTTCCAGCCGTATTGTATGTGATAGAAGGTGGATTGGCTAATGTGGAGCTTTGACTATTTCCGAAATTCCATGCATTGGAAAAATTGGTACCACTCGAGGAGCTGTTTGTAAAGGATAGCGTAAGTGGAACCGTACAGCCAAGCCCATTCGCTGAAAATGCAACAATGGGTAAAGGATTTACAGTAATGTATGAAGTTTTGATTTCAGCGTCTACCGTTCCAACTGAATTGGTAACAACCAAGGTGATGGTAAATGTTCCAGCGGTCGTGAAGGCATGCGAGGGACTTGTCGTAGATGCGTATGATCCATCTCCAAAATCCCAAGCACTCGAAACAATGGCATTTGGTCCATTGGGCACTGAAGTATTTGTGAAATTCACTGGTACGCCAACACAAACTACCAAAGGACTTGCAGTAAAATTAGCGGTAGGAGTTTGTGCTTTTGCACAGAAGGCAAAAACTAAACAAATGAACGTAAGATAAAAACGTTTAAGCAGAATAGGTAGTTTAGGTACATGCCTAAACGTAGAAAAACCTAAATTAGTTGCTTAATTCCACGTTTATTTTAGCTGATTAGAACGTACACAAGCAAAGTAAAAAAAAAGGGTATCTTCGTTTCATGAAAAACTTCCTTTTTTTGTTTTGTTTTTTATCCTTTTCGGTTCAAGCACAAAATTTGCGTATCGCTTTTGGATCATGCGCTCATCAGGATCAGTCTTTGCCAATATTAAAACAAATAGGAGACCTTCAGCCAGATTATTTTATTTACTTGGGAGATAACATTTACGGTGATACAAGAGATTCCGCTGTACTTGCCGGAAAATATGCGCAGTTGGGAAGCAATCCAAATTATCAATACCTAAAGTCTAAAACAAAAGTACTCGCAACTTGGGATGACCATGACTATGGTGAAAATGACGCTGGGAAATACTATCCCATGCAAAACGTCTCTAAATCTTTGTTTTTACGTTTTTTTGAAGAACCCTTGAATTCACCGCGATTCGAGCACCCAGGAATTTATACTTCTTACGAAATCAAACGTGCTGGAAAGAAAGTACAATTGATATTGCTCGACATGCGTACGTTTCGTTCGGATTTGTGCTTGTATGATCGCCAAACGATGCAAAAAGACTCGATTTTCTTTTACGATTTGGATTATATCCCCTGTTCCGGGTCGGACTCCACCTTTTTAGGGGAGCAACAATGGAAGTGGTTAGAACAACAATTGCAAAAAAAAGCAGATCTCAGAATCATTGCGAGTTCGACTCAATTTGGTCATAGCTATAATGGATATGAGTCTTGGAATAATTTTCCATCAGAGAAAGATCGGATGATTCATCTCATTCAAAAATCGCGGGCGAATGGCGTGTTTTTCATTTCTGGAGATGTGCATTACGCAGAATTGTCTGAGTTGAAACTGGATGGACTTTATCCGCTCTATGATTTGACTGCAAGTGGGATCTCACAATCTTGGCATTTTGCAACGCCAAATGTAAACCGGATTCAAGGTCCGGTGATGGAAAATCACTTTGGACTTTTAACGATTGATTTAAGAAAAAAACGATTGATTTCCTCGATTATCGACGGACAAAACACCGAACGAATTCGACGCGATATTCCCTGGAAAGACTTGCGATTTAACGACTAAAAACCTGCTTGAATTTTCCACAAACTGGAAATGGTGCAATGCTTTTTAGAACTTCCTGTTGATGAATTTTCTTCATCCGTTTACGTTGATTATGCAGTTCTCCAATGTCTTTTTTCCAATAGTAAAATTCTTGTCGGTTTGGAACTATATTCGTGCGAAACAAATAATGCCAGCGCTCCGATGCGACAGACAATCCCGTGTTGAAATTTGTAATTTGGTTGTTATTCAACGAAATGACTTTTCGGTTTTTTGGAATAGCGGAAAGTAAACTATAACCCGTAAAGTTTTTCCTCCATTTTTCCCAAGATGCTTGCTCTGACAAGTGTAAAAGTGCTAAAATCGACGGGGCAATGTCAATGTTAGAACTTAATCGGGCTTGATTTTTTCTCAGGTTATTTTTTTGTTGTACACTCAAATAGCGGGAGGGAATGTAGGCCATTAAAGGAATGCTAATGGTTTCTGTATAGTTGGTTTCAGCGTGTCCCATGTTATGATGTTCCATTAAAGATTCTCCATGATCACTTACAAAAAAGATGGCCGTATTTTCAAGTAATCCTTGATTCTTTAGTTCTTTAAAAAATTGACCTATGAGTTTATCCTGGTAATGCACCGCATTGTCATAGGAATCGGAAAAGGACTCGTTCCAGATTTCATCTTGCTTCGGAACATGGTAAGGAAAATGCGTTGTATTTAATTGGACGACCCCAAAGAAGGGTTTCTTTTTGAGGCGTATTTGTTTATTCAATTGGCCCATCGTATGGACATCTTTGATCCCTAAATCGTTAAAATAGGGGAGGCCTGAATTATCCTTATTCCAAAGATAATCAAGTTGCGTATGTCGGTAAAATCGATCGAAGCGATACCATGTGAGTGTATGCGAGGACAAGAAAAAAGTACGGTAATCCAATTGTTGAGCCATTTCAAAAAGCATGGGCTGATGATACAAAAGGCTACTATCCTGATAAGGTCCAATACCAGTCATGATGGCTGGGACTGCCAACATCGTTGTAGAGGCAATGCTAATCGCTTGCTGAAAACGATAGAATGATTCGGAATGTTCACGTGCAAACCTACAAAGTTCCGGAGTCGTTTTTTTTGGATTTTCATACAATTGGATGCTGCGTTTCCGTAGACTTTCAAAGACAAACACGATGACATTTAGGTCAGACTTGGCCTTGACTTTTGGTAGTTGTGCTGGAAAATGTTCACCCAATCCTTTTCCTTTAAAATTGGTGTGTTCATCCCAAGAAAAAGCATTTCGTTGAACACATGCCGCAAAGTTTGCATCCACAATCGCACATTGATCGTAGCGTTGATGCTGGTAAATAAAAACTTCAAATAGGATGAATTGAAGCAATCCAAATGTCACCAGTTGCTTTGTGCTTAATTTGGCGACATGGGTTTTTACGAACCAACGCATAAAAAATAAAAGGGCAATTGTGCCACCAACGAAGAAGATCAAATCTTTTAATCCACTTACATCCCGGATAATCATGAATGCACTCTTAGGTTCTGTTTTAAAGTAAAGCAGGGTATAATAATTGGGAAAAATACCATTTAAAGAGAAAAACGTGTAGGACCCGATGTAGGAAAAGAACAAGGGGATTAGGACGAGCAATGAAATCGCATAAAACCAAATTTTCCGAAGTTCCAACGCTTTTAAAAGGACACTCAGAAAAATGAAGAATCCAGCAGATAGGATTAACGAGAATAGATAAAATGTGAGCTGATTTCGACTATATAAAGCAAGTAACTCACTCCTGAAATAGACATCAATCCCAATAAAAATGAAGGGAAGGACTAGTAATTTCAGAAAGGATTTCATGAATGCTTAAAACGTCGTTTTCAATTCAGTTGGAAAGTGCAATTCCATGGAAGGGAAATAAACATGTCCCATGATGAGCGGATTGAACACAAAATACTGACATTTCACGAGTTCGCCACTTGGGAGTTCACACCAGAATTTATTCATATCCATGTTTTCCATTTCACCAAATTCATTGCGTTGTGCCTCTTTAACTGCAATTTTAAACATGCGAAGTTTTGTTGATTTCCCAGATTTTTCTTTCACTTGAAGGACGCAAAAAGGAGGTGTTTTTTTGAGGCTGTCACATTGTTTTTTCGACAATTCATAATTCGCTAATTCGAAGTGAATTTTCTTATAGCCCTGTAAATAACGGTAAATATTCATCGTGTCCACTTGCGGTATTTTAGCGCCATTTTGGGTTAACGCATAGCGATTTCCTTTGGCTGCAATATGAAAATTCCGGAAAGATTCTTTAGGATATTTCACGTCCACACTCGCAATTTCATCCATTTCTAATTCGAAAATTTTTGTGCACGCCCACTTTCGTGCATCGGCAAAGAATCTTGGCTCAATGATGCCAGTCATTCCTTTAATTTTCATCATCACAGGATTCGCACTTTTCCCATCTTCTGCCGTTTCGAGTAACATGATTTGTCCATCGTGATCTTGCGCGGAAGGACCTATATACCACGTTTTGGTCCATTCACCATCTTGAAAAATTTCTACCTTGGTGTGACTTGCCGACATTAATTTGATGAATTGTTTGTGACTTTTATCAGAAAGGTATCCTTTTAAGGAGATGTTACCAAGTGCCTCTAAAATATAATGTGCACTAGATTGAATGATACATCCACCGTGATCATCGGTCCATTCATCCCCTTTGCGAACAAGCGTGAACTTGTTGGAGAAAGCATCGGTAATGATAATTTTGGACACTGAATTCGTATCTGTTACGGCAAATTCAACAAATTCTGAATCTGTGACTCCATCTTTTTGACTTAATCGAAAGGCAAACCAGCCTAGACCAACAAGCAAGACAATTAACGATACAAGGGTGACTAATTTTTTCATAGAACTTAATTTCGAGCGTAACGTCTGGTGCGAATGAAATTCATTAAAACACTGAGCAAAATGATGATACCGAGCGGAAGCAGCATATTCATGGTTTTATAGAATCCAGCAAATTTGGTTACCTTTTCTTTGTCAATTTCTTTGATATCAATTTGACGACTTCGGATATCCAAAACCGAATTATCTCCCATCATATAATCGACTATGTTTTGGAAGAATTCTTGATTTCCGTAATATAAAGAAATGCGTCTTTGGTACAACTCTAAATCCATTTTCAATTCATTGAAGGCATTGGGACGATACAGATAATTCAGTCCTTTTGGATTTGGCATCGAGTCATATGTGTTGGCGAAAAACGTTCCGTTTCCAATGACGAGTACTTTTCCTTCTTTTTTGCTTTTTGGAAGGAAGGCATATTTTTTAGGTAAGCGACTCACAAATTCAGGTGGTAGTCTGTTGTTGTAATGTGAACTGAAGTATCCTTCCACCATACCACCCAAGCATAGTTTATTGATGTCATCTTCGGGATTATCCACAAGCCTAGGTGATTTCCCATAATTCAAGGGAAGTCCAAGGTTCACAAATGGCTGTAATCCGGAGGGAATGGAATTGGAGGAGGAGGTGATCAACGGTGTCGCTTTGATATTTGGTAAGTCTACAAAACTCAATTCATTTGCGTATTTGAGCAAGATTGGATCTACGTTACGTGTAATGGGATGCTTGGAAGGGGTCGCCATCACATGAAAGAACCAAGGAATGAAAGTCGATTCGGCAAATGGAACAATTTTGGGCGCACATTGAACGTCCATCATGTAATTCTCATGAATTTTAATGCCATAGTCAAATAACAATCGGTCTAGTTTCAAGTTCTTCCGCATGGAATGCGTCATTCCGCGTGCCATCAAGGTATCTTCATTGTGACTCAAGGTATTCATAAACACCATTAACTTTCCGCCACGCATGACGAATTGATCTAAAATGTACAAACTACTATCTGAATACGGAAGTTGTGGATCGGCAATGATGACACCATCCACATCGTTCAAGGCGGCGATGGAATCTTTTAAATTCACATCAGTCAAGCTAAAGTACGGAGCCAATAAAGCACGAGCGCGCATGGTTTCTTGATAGGTCAATTCACCGTGTCCTTGAAGGAATGCAATTGTTGGCTTATTTACTTGTGTTAATCGACGCATGCTGGCAATTAAGTTGTATTCCAAGTTATTCAAGGAAGTTTCCATGATTTCGGACATGTCCTCTAAACTGTAAGGATGCCCTGGTTGAGTTCCGGGTAAGAATTGAACCACATTTTCTTTCGTCACTCCATTCACAGTATAACTCATGATGGCACCTGGAAAAAGCATCACTTTACTTTGCGTACCATCCTTCATGTACAAAATTTCCAAGGGCATGATCCCTTTTCCTTTGTCGTACAATTGTGCGCGCATGGCATTAATTTCCTCTTCAGAACCGACATTAATGTCTGTGAATAAATACTCAATGCGATTTCCAGCAATGCGCTTGAAGTCAAGAAGTTTATCTTTTAAAGCGGTCTGAAAGTGCTTGATTTCTGAAGGCATGTTTCCCTCCAAGTAAACTTGAATGCTAATGCGATTCTCAAAGTTTTGCTTATCTGCCAAAAAGTTTTCCGTGCTTTGGGCCAACGAATAGCGTTGATCTTTGGTCATGTCTATTTTGTAGTATAGAAATGAACCGATGACATTGACAAGTACAATGGCAAGTCCAACCAAAGCCAGAACAGTCCAATTAAATAATCCTTTTGTGAGCGTTTGTTTCATGTTATTTTTTCAATGTTTTAATTACCGTTAAGGAGGCAAATAAGAACAATAAATTCAAAGAAATAAAATAGATGATGTCACCGGAATCAATAACTCCCTTCTTGATGGAATCGTAGTGAAATGCAATGCCCACATACTTGATGAAATAATCGAGTCCACCAAATTGACTAAAATTACCCAACAAATTAAATCCATCATAAAACACCCAACACAAGAACATTGCTAAAATGAACGCAACAATTTGACTATTGGTGAGTGAGGAAGCGAAAATTCCGATGGAAACGAAAACTGCTCCTAGTAAAATAAGACCAACATAAGAAGTTAAGGTTGCTCCTGCATCAATGTTTCCTATCGGTTTTCCCAAATAGTACATTGAAATGAAATAAATGATGGTTGGAATAAGGGCAATCACCAACAAGGCGACACCGGCAAGGTATTTTGCGAAAATCAATTTAAAATCTGAAATGGGACGTGTTAAGAGTAATTCGATTGTTCCAGTTCGACGCTCCTCCGCAATGGAACGCATCGTGATTGCAGGAATAAGAATAAAAAAGATGACTGGAGATAAATTAAAAAATGGAATCATGTCCGCTTCTGTTCCCTCCAATAGATTTGTATTATACGAGAGCACCCAATGGAACAAGCCAGAGGCAATTAAGTAAATGAGGATAAACACGTATCCAATCACAGAACTTAGAAAACTATTGATTTCTTTAAAAAAGAGTGCGCGCATATGAATTTTTCAGTGTTCAAAAATAAGGATTTTCCACGTACAATGAACAGGGCCAAATTTTCCTTTCCACGTATATTTTTTGAAAAGTTTATTCAAAAAAAAATCCCGCGATTGGCGGGATTTTCATGATGAGAATGTATTACTATGCTTTTTTTACATTGATTGCATTCAAACCTTTACGACCTTCTTGTAAATCGTACTCAACTTCGTCATTTTCTTTGACTTTGTCGATTAATCCTGTTACATGAACAAAATATTCTTTGTTCGTGTCGTCTTCGATAATAAATCCAAATCCTTTAGATTCATTAAAGAACTTTACTGTTCCTCTACTCATTTTGTAATAAATTAATTTCGGTAAAGGTATACTTAATTACCGGTTATCCAATAAAAAGTGAAATTATTTGACTTTTTTAGGCATTAACTACTTGAAATCCATCAAAGTAATTACGGAAACTCCATGCTTCAGGCTTCGCTGCAAACCAAGGTTTAATCATGGGCCAAATGGATTGAAATAACTCAGAATGACGATAGTTCTCCAAAGCATCAACATGCTCCCATTCGCTGTAAGTCATAATAAGACAAGGATTATCAAGGTCTTGAATCAAACGCATACCTCGACAACCTGGGAATTGGGCCACTTTCCATTTCACGGTTTCGAAATGCCTTAGAAATTCATCTAAGTGTTCATCTTGAAATGTTAATTTAACTACGCGAACCAACATCTTGTTCTTATTCAAAAAGTGATTTTATGTCTTCTTTGGATCCCTTCGGAGTGAAATCCACATGAACAGCATCACCCTGTCTCATGCCGAAAAGTTTATTGGCTCCACCCGTACTTCCATTTGCTCCTCGGTTAATGGCAATTTCCAAAAGATCATTACTATTGAATAATGCAACACGTTCACCCATCGTCACTTGATTGTAGGTTTCGTGTACGACATCAATGAAATATTCTTTGTTCAAGTACTTTATTGTAAACGGTATTCCTTCACCAAATCGGTTAAAGTCTGCTTTGGTAATGTTGGTAATGAGGTTTCCGTAGCCATCGATGTGGATGACATTTCCTCGTATGGTCAAATGTTCAATCACTGGTTTTTGCATAAATGCACGGCGATAGCTATTGGTTGCTTGAGCAAAACTACTCAACGGGCTACCATCCACGATTTTCTTTGCGAGCGGAATGAAGCAATTTTTCGTTGGAAATTTCACCATTTCAGGTTGTTGATGGATGGCTGTAAATTGATACAGCTCCTCCGGATGCTCTTCATCTAAAAAGCTTCCAAAGAATCCATTGTCATTGGAAATGAAAAATTGCCCTTGAAATACCATGATACATGGCAAGCAAATTTTGTCACCTTGCAAGATTGGTTCACTGTCTACTCCCACAATGTGTATCGTTCCTTTCGGAAAGTCTTGGTAACAGCAACGTAATTGAAACGCTGCATTCGCAACGTCAAACGGACGTATGTTGTGAGAGATATCTATTACCGTAGCCTGTGGCATGTGATGCAAGATGGCTCCCTTCATGGCAGCTACATAATAATCTTGTAGCCCAGTATCTGATGTAAGTGTTACGATTTGCATGTCAAACAGAAATCAGTGTCCGCAGAAATTTATAATTTTACCAAAAGTAATCTAAATAAGAGTATCAGCCCCTGATCATAGCAGAAAATAAATTGAGCATAGGAAATCGAAACATAGAAATTGCAGGATTGAATCCAGCTGAAATTTACGGAGTTAATGACGTCAATCTACGTCACTTGAAAACGTTCTTTCCCAAATTGAAAATCACAGCACGAGGAAATAACATTTCCTTGCATGGGGATGAGGAAGTGATGGACGAATTTGAACGCAAGTTCAATTTAATGCTTCAACATTACCAAAAGTTTAATCACCTTACGGAAAATAACATCGATAATTTGATGTTGATGGATGGCTCCAATCTCCTTTCTACAGAAGATGGCTCCGAAATTTTAGTGCATGGTAATGGTGGGACGAAAATCAAAGCGCGTACGGTTAACCAAAAGAAATTGGTGAAAGCTGCTGATCAAAACGACATGGTATTTGCGGTCGGACCTGCAGGAACTGGAAAAACGTACACAGCTGTGGCATTAGCTGTTCGAGCACTGAAAGCCAAGGAGGTAAAGCGCATTATTTTGACAAGACCAGCGGTGGAGGCAGGGGAGAACCTTGGTTTTCTTCCAGGAGATTTGAAGGAAAAACTCGATCCTTATTTAATGCCACTTTATGATGCCTTACGAGACATGATACCAGCAGAGAAGTTAGCGGACATGATCGAATTTGGTGTCATTGAAATTGCACCCCTTGCCTTTATGCGTGGCAGAACTTTGGATAAGGCATTTGTTATCTTGGACGAAGCGCAAAACACAACACAAATGCAGATGAAGATGTTTTTGACGCGAATGGGGATGACGGCAAAATTCATAATTACCGGGGATATGTCCCAAGTGGATTTGCCTTCGAAACAGCGTTCGGGATTGGCATATGCACTCGATGTACTGAAAGATGTAGATGAAATAAGTGTTGTGCGTTTAGGTCAAAGTGATGTCATTCGTCACCGCTTAGTAAAGCGAATCATCGAGGCATTTGATAAAGCAGAAATAGAAGAAAAAAATCGTAAAGAACTTAAAGAAGAAAAAAAATGAATGCAATAACGGAGTCAAATTTCAATTTCAAAGGTCAAACAAATGTCTATCATGGGAAGGT
>JAHEMQ010000110.1 GCA_024643555.1 Crocinitomicaceae bacterium
AACCCAAGTATCACAAATGTGGGATATGTGCACGACTATCGCTTGGGAGGAGCGCATGCTGCAAACATTATACTACGCAAAAACTGGAAAAAGAATGTGCTTTCAATTGGAACTCAACTGCAGTTAACCAATGTGAAATATCAGAATTTTTCATCTCCAAACTATATTGATACTTCGTTGTGGCAGATGAATTATGTATACTATTCGAACCGAATGTTTCAAGCACAACTGATGTTGGGTATCCACAGACGTTTACCTTTAGGATTCGAAATTGGCGCATACTTAACTCCAACCTTTCTTTGCGTTTCCTACGAAAATTATAAAACGAGTGATGGTTATTTTGATTTCATTCGTACAACGAAAAACAATCCCGCTTACAATCGTTTTGCACTACTTGGTTCCATAGAACTTGCGAAAGTGCAAACCTTGAAATCAGGGAAATCATTGCGTTACACCTTGGGCTCAACGATTTCACTCACTAATCCTGGAGGAGTAAATTCTTATGGAGTGGCGATGTCTCCAAAAGGGGACTTTTCGAGTTTTTACGTGAACGCACAAGCGGGAATTGCCTATCAGTTTCATTAGAAACCAATGACCTCAGTTTTTTAAATCACATGAAATAAAAAAAGGAGCCTTCCAGCTCCTTTTTTATTTTCTACAAAGTTCTACTTAGCGACTCGCGAATGGATGATTGTTCACCACCGGAATTTCCAAGGAAATTAATTTTTGAATGTCGCGAATGTATTTGCGCTCTTCTTTGTCACAGAAAGAAATCGCCATTCCGGAAGCTCCGGCACGTCCAGTACGACCAATGCGGTGCACATACGTTTCCGGAATGTTTGGAATATCGTAATTGATTACAAAAGATAATTCATCGATGTCGATTCCACGTGCAGCAATGTCTGTTGCTACCAATACACGAGAAGTCTTATCTTTGAAATTCGACAAGGCGCGTTGACGTGCGTTCTGAGACTTATTCCCATGAATGGCTTCCGCTGTCACTTTGTTTTTCGCTAATAACTTAACAATTTTGTCTGCTCCGTGTTTCGTACGCGAGAAAACCAAAACACTTGGTGCGGTCGTTTCCTTCAATACATGTACCAACAAATCTTTTTTCGCTGGCGTGTCCACATAGTACAGGGCTTGCTCAATCATTTCTGCAGTCGATGAAACGGGATTCACTTCCACTTTCACCGGATCTGTTAAAATCGAATTCGCTAAAGTGGTAATTTCCTTCGGCATCGTTGCTGAGAAAAACAAGGTTTGTCGTTTCACTGGAATCAGTTTAATAATTTTCTTCACGTCGTGAATGAATCCCATGTCTAACATACGATCGGCCTCATCCAAAACAAAAATCTCTAAATTCCCTAACTTGATGAATCCTTGTTGTTGCAAATCCAATAAGCGACCTGGTGTGGCAATCAAAACATCTACCCCATTTTTCAAACGGTTGACTTGTTGCGACTGATTCACCCCACCAAAAATCACGGTGTAACGCAATTTTAATTCGCTGCCGTAATTCTTAAAACTCTCTTCAATTTGAATCGCTAATTCGCGCGTAGGCGTCACGATTAAAGCTTTGATTTTATTCGAGTTATCTACTTGTTTCGAGGCATGAATGCGTTGAATGATTGGAATGGCAAATGCCGCTGTTTTTCCGGTTCCTGTTTGCGCACAACCCATGACATCTCTTCCTTCGAGAACGTATGGTATGGCTTGTTGTTGGATGGGAGTTGGTTCGGTATAACCTTGTTTGGTAAGAGCGTTTAAAATCGGCTCTAAAAGATTTAATTCATTAAATTTCATATAGTTATTCAATCCTAAGGTTGAACAAATAAAGTAATGATGGACCCAGGATTTGTACAAAGGTACTTCAAATAAACCGGATAATCTATTTGAGTACGCTGCGCACTGATTCCAGGATGCGTTGAACCCGGTGTTCCTCCACTTTTAAAATGGTTTCAGAAAAAGCGGAGTCCTCGTCCAACAACACTTTGCTCGTACCTGAAAAGTGAATCGCATCTGGCTGTGCATCTCGCGCAATTTTGGCAATGTTTCCGGCGTTTACGCCTCCTCCAGCCATGATTTCGATGCGACCGTTGGCATATTGTTTCATCTCGCTCAGTATGGGTAAACCAATGTCCACGTGACTGGCGAATCCCGAGGTTAAAATCCGGTGAAATCCAAGTTTTATCAATTGATCCATGGATCGCTTCCAGTCGATACTTTCATCAAAAGCCCGGTGAAAAGTCCACACAAAATCAGGGAATTGTTGTTTCAAGGTCGCCAATGCATCGATGTCTAAATCAAAATTGGATTTTAATATTCCCACAACCACGCCTTGTACACCTGCTTGCTGACAAAAAGTCAAGTCGCGCTCCATGACAGCGATTTCTGCTGCTGTATAGCAAAAGCCACCCGCTCTTGGACGAATCAACACATGGGTGTCGATTCCTTGTTCTAAGGAAAAAGTGATCATCCCTGCCGATGGTGTGAGTCCACCCTGCTCCAAGTTCTGACACAATTCAATTCGGTCAAAATCAAGCGTTTTCGCTAAGGTAATTGCTTCAATCGAAGCAGCGCACAATTCTAATTTCATAGGTACAAAATAGCCTCACAAAATTGCTAAAAAATTCCATATAAAAACGCCGTTGCTTTTCCTTATATTTGCATACGATTACAATCAACAATGGCAAAAGAAAAAGCACCTCACACGCAAGATCAAATGGATTTTGAAGCATTCAAAAAACAAGTTCTTGCGGACTATCAATTGGCTTGTGAATCCCGCGAAGCATCGCTTTTGGGAAGAAAGGAAGTTCTAACTGGTAAAGCGAAATTTGGAATTTTTGGAGATGGAAAAGAGCTCGCACAAATCGCATTAGCCAAACAGTTTCAGAATGGCGATTTTCGTTCCGGGTACTACCGCGATCAAACCATCATGATGGCGATTGGTGAATTGACCGTGGAACAATATTTTGCTGGATTGTATGCGCACACGGATGTCGACATTGAACCACAATCTGCTGGACGACAAATGGGCGGACATTATTCCACGCGTAATTTGGATGCCAACGGAGAATGGAAAAATTTGATGTTGCAGAAAAATAGTTCTGCAGATATTTCGCCAACTGCCGGACAAATGCCACGTTTAGTAGGATTAGCACAAGCATCCAAAGTATACCGTCAACAAGAAGCACTTTCTTCCAATCCTGCTTTTCAGAAATTCACGAATGGAGGAAACGAAGTAGCCTTTGGAACCATTGGTGACGCCTCTACGAGTGAAGGTCCTTTCTGGGAATCAATCAACGCAGCAGGTGTATTGCAAGTTCCGATGGTTATGTCCGTTTGGGACGATGGTTACGGGATTTCAGTGCCAAGAGAATTACAAACAACAAAAGGAAGTATTTCCGACGCTTTATCCGGTATGCAACGCACTGCGGACAAGCCTGGATACGAGATTTTCGTCACCAAAGGATGGGACTACGCACATTTGTGTGAAACCTATGAAAAAGCAGTGAAACTAGCGCGAGAGGAGCACATTCCTGTGTTAGTTCACGTGAAGGAAGTGAATCAACCACAAGGACATTCCACCTCTGGATCACACGAGCGTTACAAATCAGCCGAACGATTGGAATGGGAAACCACTTTCGACTGCATCCAAAAATTCAAAGAATGGATTCTTTCCTTTGAAGCCAAAGGAATGACGATTGCAACGGAAGAAGAACTAAATACGATACAAGCGGCAGCGAAGGAGATGGTGCGCAGTTCAAAAAACACCGCATGGACTCGCTTTACCGATAGCATGAAACAAGACCAAGCGGATTTAGTTTCTGTGTTGAAAGCGGTTGCTGCAGAAAGTTCGCAGTCTGTGTTCATCCAAAAGGACATTGAAGCGCTAGAGAAAGAAAAAGAACCGATTCGTCG
>JAHEMQ010000071.1 GCA_024643555.1 Crocinitomicaceae bacterium
CAACAGATAATAATGAGCAATTGCAAAGCTTCATGCGTGCAAAGTCCAATTACTTGGCGACAGATAAAGATGACAATGTAGTCTTTCTTGCTGAAACACCGTTCTTGTTGCAAATGGCTGAGCAAGATTATCCAGATTTAGTCTTCCATAAAACCTCGGAATTTAAATTGGAGATTTAATTGAAGTGGTTTCCCTACCTTCGTAGGTGTAATATTGGCTACTATGCATATCGTTCACATCATCAACCCTTATCCATCAAGTGATGGTTCATTCGATCAGCAAATGCAGGAGTGGACGATGCAAAGTATGTTAGCGGCAAAGCGATTTTTAGTTCATGACGCAAAAATCAGCTTATGTATAACGAGATTAGAAGGGGATGACGTAAAGATTCCTAAAGGTTTTTATGAACTGAGTACCTTAACACGACAGGTAAGAGATGTAAATCCTGCTTTAACAGGAAAAAGGCTTCCCTTAATTCAAGATATTCTGGATAAAGTCAGGGAATTTCAGGAAGTTGATTTTGTTATTTACACCAACATGGACATTGTGGTATTGCCTCAATTTTATGATTTTGTGTTGGATAAAATTCATCAACATGATGCAGTTGTGATAAATCGACGACGCATCCATTCTGGACATTTGACGGGACCTTTATCGAGTATCTATGCGGATATCGGGCTTTCGCATCCAGGTTTTGATTGTTTTGTTTTCCATCGAACATTATTGGAGGCATTCCAAATGGAGCATATCTGTATTGGCATTCCGTTTTTAGAATCTTCTTTCACTCATCACCTTTCCGCAGTGGCAAACTCACCTTTATATGTGATGGATCAACACCTAACCAGCCACATCGGTTTAGAAGTCATGCCGAAGATTCAGCAGGATTATTATTGGCATAACCGAAACGAATTTTTTAACAAAATTCATCCAAGATTAAAAAAGGATTATCGTTTGAGGAAATTCCCTTATGCTGAACTTCCATTTTTCAAACGCCTACTTAAATGGGGATTGAATCCAAGTCTATTTATTTTCAATTACTTTGCATTGGAACATCAGTCAAAGTGGACACAATTCCTCTCATTTGTTCGCGAATGGCGCTGGCGTATTTTACAGCGTTAATTCAATCAGAGGTTTGATTTTTTCGACAAGCAAAGGAAATTTCGTTCGATTCATTTCATAGTATTCAAATCCATCCTCGGTTTTTCGGCAGAACTCGAACCCTAAAAATTGATTGTATTTCTTCACAGTTTCGTTTTTGGGATGAACCTTAGCTGTGATTGATTGAAGTTGGAGAACCTCAAATGCATGGGATAACAATAAGTAGGATGCAGCGAAAGCCATTCCGGTACCTTTTGAGTTCTTATCCATCATGATGCCACATTCCGCAGACCTACTATCCAAATGAATTTCCTTTAGGTGAACCTCTCCAATTGCTTCGTTTTGAAAGAAGACGATGAATTGTTGAAAACGATTCGGATCGAGCTTTTCATACCAATTGTATTGTTCCTTTTCGCTAATTAACCTTTGATTTTGAAGCCATTTTAGGTTATCTGGTTGATTTCTCAATTCTAGCAGTAAAATCAAGTGTTTTCTCTCTAAGGGCTGTAAACGGAATTCACTCAACTTCATGGATTTCTTGAATTTGAATTGGGGTTAAACTGGAGGAATTTATCCACAATTTGCGAATGTATTCTCCAATAATTCCGAGAGAGAAAAGTACAAGTCCGGTTGAGAAAAAAATGGAAACGATGATGGAGGTAAATCCAATTGGGGCGTTGTGAATAATCTTAGCATAAATGAAGTAAATCCCAAGGATAAAACAAATAACGGCAATGATCAATCCTAGTCGACTAATGAATCGTAGTGGAAATCCAGAGTGAAAAAGTAAGATTCGAGTTGCGAATTTCATTAAACCGAACATCGAATAACTGGATTTGCCTTCTTTTCGTTCTGCATGTTCAACAATGCAAACGTCCTTCTTACGCGCCAATTGTTGCAACTCAAAGTCGAGGAATATGACTTTGTTTTGAAGGTGTTTAAATGCATGTCCAATGTCAGCTTTAAATAAGCGAAACGACGTGACATCCTTATAATCATGTCTCATCAATTTAAAGATGCGTTTGAGTAGAAAACTGCCAAAATTCCGAAAGTTAGAATGCTCCTTCTGCTTATAAATACCATAAATTAAATCGGCATTTGACTCTTTTTGAGCGGCAAGCATGTGAATTAATTCAAATGGGTCATGTTGTAGGTCATCGTCAATGGTTGCAATGAACGGGGTATCTGCTAATCCAATTCCGAAAGCCGTTGCGGTATGTTGTCCTTGGTTTTTTAACATTTTAAACAAACGAAAATCAAATTGTTTTTTCGTTTTTAGTAGGATTTCACTTGTTTGATCAGTGCTTGCATCATCAATAAAAAACACTTGAAAATCAGGGGCTCCAGGAACTTGATTGAATTGATTTAGGCGATCCACTAGAAATGGAACGGAGCTTTCAGAATGATATGTTGGGATAACAATAGTTAAGGTTTTCATCCTAAAATTCGATCAGTTTAGCGTATTTTAATTGGGGCATTTGAAGAATTAAAGAGCCAATTGAAAAGCCTACCCCGAATCCACAAAAACAATATGTCGCTTGGCGAATACTTGTTTCGTTTTGATGTAGTATCAGAGTTAATGGAATACTGGCGGAGGAGGTATTTCCATATTGTTCGATGCTTGAAGGAAAATGTTCGATAGTGCATTGAAGTTTTTTCGCAATGGATTGATTGATTAATTGATTGGCTTGGTGTAAGATGAAAAAATCGATCGATTCAATCTTGGTTTGAGCGAATTCAATTAACGCGGTCAAGTTTTTAGGTACGTATTGCACTGAATGTTGAAAGACGTCAATTCCATTTAATTCCATGGCACCTTTTTCTGGATCAAATCGAATGGAATCCACACCACTGGCGAATGATTCCAAATGATAAAACAACTCCGATTCTGATGTTGATTTTTGAATAGCGGTTACGGAAATTCCATCCGAAAAGATTGGTTCCGTAGCGGCATCATTTTTTTGTATAATGCGAGAGGAGAAATCCCCACAGCATAATAACCCCTTGGTATCTGTTTCTGCGAATCCATGCAACAATTGATGGATCATTTGCAAACCATAAACAAAACCGGAACAACCTAAGTTGACATCAAAACAGATACAGGAAGAGGACATTTCCCAATTGGCATGCAGTTGATTTGCCATGGAAGGAAATGGGGTACTCGGTGTTTGGCTGACACATATCAATACTTGAATTTCTTTTGCTTCCCATTGAAGTCCGTTGAGTAGTTCCGAAATCCCTTTTTCAAAATAAGCTTCGATTCGATCGTTCGATGAGGCGTTTCTGCGATAGCGAATTCCTGTGTGTTTTACAAAATGCGCTTTATCATCTTGACTCATATAATCGAGGTCAAAATTATCGAAGGATTCCTGCGGAAGGACGACCACAGATCCTTGAATTTGAATGCCTTTACTTCGTAAAAGTGCCATTCCAATGAGAGAAAATGTACTGATAAAAATCGCCGAGGGTGTTCCATTCTTTCAGTAATCCAGAATGAATGGAGACGTTTGTTTTTTCATGAATTGCTGCCACCAGGAGTAGGGCATTCAAAGAACTCCACTCTGATAAACGTTTAAACTCCGAAGTTAAGTGTAGTGTTTCTTGACATTGGAGCTCCGTCGAAACAAAAGATAAAAATGCGGCTATTTCTTGATTATTGTCCATTTGTTTCTAGTTCATTTTGAATCCAAAAATACGTTTTTTCCAGACCATTTTTCAAGGAGGTATTTACTTTCCATCCAAGTACCTTTTCAATTCGCTCATTAGAGGAGTTTCTTCCACGAACACCAATTGGTCCAT
>JAHEMQ010000034.1 GCA_024643555.1 Crocinitomicaceae bacterium
GCGCTTTGGAACGAGGACATCCATGTATATGCGGGTGAACAAGCGCTTTGTCAAGTGGTGGAATCAAACGAAGTTCATACCGTTTTGACAGCACTTGTTGGTTACGCAGGACTCAAACCAACGATTCATGCAATTGAAGCTGGAAAAACAATTGCCCTTGCTAACAAGGAAACCTTGGTCGTTGCCGGTGAACTCATCACCAAATTAGCGAAGGTAAAAGGCGTGAACATTTATCCGGTCGACTCTGAACACTCCGCTATTTTCCAATGCTTGGTTGGAGAATTCCAAAATCCAATTGAAAAAATATACTTAACCGCTTCTGGTGGACCCTTCCGTGGATTCACGCATGAACAATTGCAAACAGTAAGCTTGGCGCAAGCCTTGAAACATCCGAATTGGTCTATGGGGGCAAAAATCACCATTGACTCTGCTAGTTTAATGAATAAAGGACTAGAAGTCATCGAAGCGAAATGGTTGTTCGGATTACGCACGGATCAAATCGATGTGATTGTTCATCCGCAATCCATTGTTCACAGCTTGGTGCAATTTGAAGATGGAAGCATGAAGGCACAAATGGGTCTGCCCGACATGAAACTTCCGATTCAATTTGCCTTGACGTTTCCGCAGCGCTTCGCCACCAATTTTCCGCGCTTTAATTTCATGGACTATCCGCAATTAACATTTGAAGCACCCAATCGCAGCGTGTTTAAAAACTTGGACCTAGCGTTTCAAGTGATGGACATGCAGGGAACAGCTGCGTGCTCCTTAAATGCTGCAAATGAAATCGCTGTGGAAGCCTTTCTTCAGGAAAAAATCAGTTTCTTAGAAATTGCCGAACTCAATCAAGCGGTGGTGCAAGAATCTGTCAACATGCTGAATCCGAGCTACGAACAATACGTAGAGGCGGACACCCTTGCGCGTGAAAAAGCACGTGAATTAATCGGTAAAACAAACTAAAAGAAGGCCCGGATTTCCATCGATCCGTTGTGTATGGTTCGGGTATTCCCAACAGCTCGACCACTGTATTGAATGGTCATTTGTACGTTTTTGGATAACGAACGCTGGTAGGAAAGTGTCCATGTGAAATTGGTGCCCGGACGCAATGACTCCAATAATTCATATCCGATAGCAGATTGCGCATTTCCGGTATACGCAAGTTGAATCCATTTAAATTCTCCTTGCAAGCTACCTTTT
Organism: Crocinitomicaceae bacterium; assembly: GCA_024643555.1. Lineage (GTDB taxonomy): Bacteria > Bacteroidota > Bacteroidia > Flavobacteriales_D > Crocinitomicaceae > UBA952. The sequence goes on from JAHEMQ010000034.1 coordinate 1,195, forward strand.
TCAGTTTGATTCTGTTTCCACGTTAGTCCGAGTTCCTTTAGTAAGCACGATTCACCTCCATAATTCAGGGCATTTGATTTATTGGTAAGGCGTCCCGTCAAGGCATAGCGAACGTTTGTAGATCCTTGATAAATGAAACTTTCGAGGACCTGCTGGTAAACGTAAGCGTAATTTCGTCCAACGGTATAATCGACTAAGCTCGACTTGGACCCTACTTTTACACTTGATTCCCAAGAAAAAGAAGGAACGATATTCCACCGCACTAGAAGCTCTTGACTTTTTGAACTGCGTGCATCTTGTCCGTTTGCAAGTAAATTTTTCGTGTCATTTTGTTGAACTTGATATTCCGCATTGAAAACTTTGCCCATGCGATTGAAAAATAAAGTATTGTTCAGACTTAGGTTTGAACTGAGCAAACTGACTGATGAAATGTTGCTATAAAAGGGATCAAAGGTATGCACGTCAAATACAGAGACTTTCCGCTGAATACGCCAACGTGCTTGGTTGGAGAATTTGGAAAGAAGTTCCAACGTCTTAGACTTTCCGCTCCAAATGCGCTCGGGACGCCAGAAAACACTTTGATTGTATTCGGTGGAATAAGTACTGGCATAGTCGTTGCTTGGTGTGAAGACACGGATGTAACTAGCCTGATCGATGTATTGTGCAATTTCAAATTCATTTAAATCTTTGACTCCATCCGCATTGTAGTCAATCCAGGTGTAAATTCCTTGTCCGTCATTTACTTTAATATACTGAAATTGTCGTTTCTGTTCAAGTCCTGAACCGACTTCATAAAAGGTATTTAGTGTGAGTGCATTTTTCCAAAAACGACCTTCGTAATCGACGCGACCCACCAATGAATTCTCCGGAGTCTGCGCGATTAAGTTTGGATTCGTAATCGCTAACGATCGGTATGCACTTAACAAGGTAATGCGCTGATTTTTTAATTGATTCCAACTAAGCTCGGCACCGGATGTTCGCGCTTTTGCTGCGTTTAAAAGCTGTAAAGAATCACTGCGTTGGTCGATTCGTTCTCTGTAGTAAAGTTTGTACTGAAAGGCACTTGAATCGACATTTGCTAAGTAAAACTGGTAATCAAAAAATTGATAACTCAGGGGCGTGATGACGGAATCCACTGTGAAAATGTTTCGTTCGTGGTCGTCCTTGTAACCGAGTCGAATTTTGCCCAATTGTTTGCTTAGGTCCAAGCGATGACGAATGTAAGAATTCGCACCATTGTTAGCATTCGTTTGTGAATTTAGGGCACTGGCATCCCAAAGCGCATTCCATCCTTTTTGTTTCCAATTCCCTTCGGAAAAAACTCGAGAGCCACTGAAATCCTTGCCAATGTTATAATATTGCGCTTCTAGTTTGGCCAATCCTTTCTTTTTTTCGCTTAGCGTCACACCACTGCTCAAGGACCGCTGTGCTCCCAAATAATTTTTATTTCGAGTATTCCAATCGCGGTCAAACTCGACTTTGCGGTATTGCTCAATCGGACTAAAGGAAGCACTGAGGTATTCAAACTCGACAAACGTTTCCATTGCTAATTGCTGCCATTGATCTTTTTTAAATGGAATGCGCTCACTCCATTTGCTGTGATTCGAAAAACCTTGATCGTCTTTGGAATCAAGTCTGGAAAAGGTATTTTTGTCAAAAATGCTGAGCGCTACTTCTGTTTCAATGCGTTGATTTTTGCTCACTTGGTATTGGAATCCACTGCTGACCAATTGTTTCTTTTTCGGTGTGATTACCGAGCGATTGGGTGAATAATCCCCTTGTGGAATGCCGCCCACAGGAGCAACCCATTTGTACACTTTGCCGAGAGCATTGTAGGAATCGAGGACATAATCCCCCTTGTTTTCGCCCACGAATTGAAAATAGGCACGGTAAACCGCGACACTTGGTTGGACACTAAAAACGAGAATGGAATCATATCCGAGTGAATCCACGAGCTGATACAGTAGCTGATTTTCAAGGAATCCGACCGAGTCAATGCTATTGATGACCGCTTGTGATAAATGGTCACCAATTAGGGACAATCCATATTTTTGTGCACTGCTTAAATCTTGTTGCAAGGATTGATTTTTGGCATCTTGTTCGGAATAAGCATTGAACCAGTACATTCCTTTTTTCGTTTGAAATGTCGTGGCACTTTGCATCAAAGATCGCGCATAATTTTGATCGGAATATTGAAATTCTGCCACAATGCGCGTATCCTTGGTGATCAAATTGCGTGAAGTAAAAACCAATTCGGAGGTGTTGTAATCAATGGTATAGTCGAATTCTTGTCCGCGTATGAGCAGGCGTCCGTCGATGTAAATGCGTTCAGTTCCCGAAAGAATGGTGATGAACGGTTCGTTTTCTGCTCCTCTGAGACGATATGGACCTTGATTGGCTTCGACTCCTTGGATTACTTGACGGTTGAATTTTCCTTTCGAAAGCGCCACACTATTTTGAGTTTTCCAGTTATTCCCTTGCAGATTTTTCCCTTGAAATTCGGAGCTAATTCCTTGGCCGCGTTTTTTGTAATTCATGAAATAACCTGTCGGTTTCGACAACCAGAAGTCCCCTGTAATCAATTTAAAGCGTTCGTTTGAAATTTGAATGTAGACTTGATCGAATTCCTGTAATTTATTAGTGTTTCCATTTGGTTGAATGGGAATGTTGGCATCTGAGATGGATGCACTCAGTTTCAGGTTGTCGCTAATCATCCCATTGATTTCTAGGTTCAGTGCAGCATTGATACCCAGATTTTGATTATTCCCAAAACTGACACCTCGGGAAATACTACCATTTTTACTGAGTTCATTTCCTCCAAACATATTCGGTTCCTTGGTGTTCGCTTCTAGTTTAAATTGCTCATGTTCATTTTGCTTTTTCCCTTGAAAAATAAAACTACTATCGCGCCGTTGATAGACTTTCGAAAAGTCGTAGGGCCACACTTGAAAGTGAAGTGTAAGGGAATCCGACAGGGGTTGAAGTAAGCGGAAAGCAGCTTTTATATAATCTATTTCATAAGCGGAAGGATCTAGGGTGTCCTTTCCGTTCATTGCTACAAAAGATCCAGGATAAATGCTGAGACTGTCGATTTTAACGGGTGATTCGCTGAAGGATTGATGCAAAACACGACTACTTCCAACTTGGGAAAAGGCATCCAAGGAAAAGCATAAAAAAAAACCAAAAAGCCAAATAAATCTAGGCGTCATGCCTTACGAAGATAAGGTGTTGGTTTGATAAACGCGTGAAATACAAATAGATTGTGCAGCATCTTATTTTGTTCGACCTTCCACGATAAGGTCATACGCTTCATCCATCGGCTCCCAAAGTTCAATTTTATTACCTTCTGGATCGAGAATATGTACAAATTTACCATAATCAAGTACTTCCATTTCATCTAAAACAGTAACTCCTTCTGCTTTTAAAACGGGAATTAAGTCTGCCAAATTTTCCACGCGGAAATTCATCATGAACGATTGATTGGAAGGCTTTAGGTAACGCGCATTTTTAGGAAATGGACTCCATTGAGTGAATCCTTTTTTTGATGGATCATCTGAATGTCGCCATTCGAAATTGGTGCCGTAGTCATCAGTTTGTAGTCCCAGGTGTTGTTGATACCAAGCTTTCATTTCACTTGGTTGTTCGCACTCAAACAAAATCCCACCTATTCCAGTAACGCGTTTCATGTATTAATCGATTCGGTCAAATCCGGTGTAGGGACGAAGTGCTTCTGGAATGACTATCCCGTTTTCGTCTTGGTGATTTTCCAAAAGTGCGGCAACAATTCGAGGCAAAGCTAAGGCTGATCCATTCAAGGTATGACACAAATGCGATTTTTTATCAGCATCCTTAAAACGTAACTTTAATCGATTGGCTTGGAAGGTGTCGAAGCGCGAAACAGAACTTACTTCTAACCATTTCTCTTGTGCAGCCGAATAAACTTCGAAATCATACGTCATGGCAGACGCAAATCCCATGTCGCCACCACATAATCGCAAAATACGGAACTGGAGACCAAGTTTATCTAAAAGTCCTTTCACGTGTTCCATCATATCTTCCAATGCCTGCGCTGTATTCGAAGGATGTTCCACTCGTACGATTTCTACTTTGTCAAATTGATGTAAACGATTTAATCCGCGGACATCCTTACCGTATGATCCAGCTTCTCTTCTAAAACAGGGCGTGTAACCACACATTTTAATGGAGAAATCTGGTCCAGGTAAAATTACATCGCGGTAAATATTGGTGAGTGGCACTTCAGCAGTTGGAATCATGTAAAAATCATCCTCTTTCATGTAGTACATTTGTCCTTCCTTGTCGGGAAGTTGACCTGTACCTATTCCACTGGCTTCGTTTACCATCAATGGTGCTTGAATTTCTTCATATCCCGCTTTGCTCGCTTCTTCCAAGAAAAAACTGATTAAAGCACGTTGTAATTTCGCGCCTTTTCCACGGTAAAATGGGAATCCCGCCCCCGTTACTTTTACCCCTAATTCGAAATCGATGAGGTCGTATTTTTTAGCTAAGTCCCAGTGAGGAAGTGCGTTAAATCCAAAATTAGGAGTTGTTCCTTGCTCGTAAACTGTTTCGTTATCGTACGCATCGCGGCCATTTGGAACCAATTCGTTTGGAACATTCGGCAGGGTATAAAGCAATTTTGTAATCTCACTTTCGAGTCCGTCAACAGTAGCTTTTAATCCCGCTTCTTGGACTTTAAGTCCTGCTGTGCGTTCTTTCATGCTCGCCGCTTCGGCTTGTTTTCCTGTTTTGAAAAATTCTCCAATGGAACGTGCCAATTGATTCATTTCAGCAGCGATGTTATCCAATTCCGTTTTTGCAGCTCTCCAAGCTTGATCCTTCGCAAGGATCTCGTCCAAAGTTGCCTCCGCATGAATATTTCGTTTCAATAATCCTTTGACTAAAGCGTCCTTTTCTGCACGAATGCGTTGAATTTCTAACATAACAGTTTATTTGCGAAAACAAAAGTAGTGAATTGAGGTGAAAATTCCGCTCAAATCCACTCCGGACAAAGAAAATTCCTAATAAGGTTGTTAATAGAGCGCTGTTGATTTCTCCCAATTATTCACGTTTTACGGCAGAGGGATTTTACTAATTTTGACTGTAATTAGAGAAAATGCAGGTAAAAATCACCAATAAGTCAAAACATGACTTGCCAAAATATGAAACGTCTGGCTCTTCCGGGATGGACATTCGTGCAAATTTAGAAGCGGCAATCACGCTTCAACCGATGCAACGCATGTTGATAAAAACGGGTTTGTTTTTAGAAATGGATCCAAGCATTGAATGTCAAATCCGACCTCGTAGTGGACTTGCCTTGAAAAAAGGACTAACGGTACTCAATACACCGGGAACAGTAGATGCAGATTATAGGGGAGAAGTAGGGGTGATATTAATCAATCTTTCCGAAGAAGCAGTGCTGATTGAGGATGGTGAACGCATTGCCCAAATGGTTTTTTGTCCCGTGCAAAAAGTAAATTTAACAGAAGTAGATGTATTGAACGATTCAGCGCGTGGAGCGGGAGGATTTGGAAGTACAGGAAATAAATAGAAAAAAACATGAATGTAATCGTTCCGATGGCTGGAAGAGGCAGCCGCTTAAGACCACATACCTTAACAGTACCCAAACCATTGGTCCCGGTTGGAGGCAAACCAATTGTACACCGATTGGTGGAAGACATTGCCCGCGTTTGTGCAGAGAAAATTGATGAAATTGCATTTGTTGTGGGTGAATTTGGCGCAGAAGTAGAACAAGAACTATTGGCTGTTGCTGAAAAGTTGGGCGCCAAAGGATCCATTCATTACCAACATCAACCATTAGGAACGGCACACGCTGTATTGTGTGCAGCTGAAAAATTACATGGACCTGTGGTTGTTGCCTTTGCGGACACCCTGTTTAAGGCGGATTTTAAAATCAGTTCTGAGGACGAAGGAATTCTTTGGGTGAAGCAAATTGAGGATCCGAGCGCTTTCGGTGTGATAAAAATGAATGAACGCGGAGAAATCATCGATTTTGTTGAAAAACCGAAGGAATTTGTTTCGGATCTAGCAATGATTGGTATTTATTATTTCCGTGATGGCGCGCGATTACACAAAGAACTACAATATTTGATAGACCACGCGGTTATAAAAAGTGGCGAATACCAATTGCCGGATGCCTTGCGTCGCTTGACGGAATCAGGAGTCATCTTCAAACCAGGAACGGTTTCGGAATGGCTAGATTGCGGAAACAAAGAAGTGACTGTTCACACGAATCAGCGGGTCTTGGAATTTGATCTAGAAGCGGGGCTTTCCATGCGCGACAGCAGTGCAACAATGATTGACACCGTGATTATTGAACCTTGTTTTATTGGTAAGAATGTGAAAATTGAAGCTTCGGTTATCGGTCCACATGTCTCCATAGGAGCAGATTCTGTTATCCGTCATTCCGTGATTCGAAACACCAATATTCAGCAAAGAACAGAAATTTCCAATGCAAACATTTCGGATTCCATGATTGGCTCGAATGTTGTTTACAAAGGACGATCAAAAGATTTAAGTTTAGGGGACTTTAGTACGACACATGAATAAATTCATCATCCTTTTTGGAATTTCCATTTTCTTTGGCTCTTGCGGTAGCTTAGTGAAAAAAAAGACTGTAGAACACGACGCAGCGTATATCCATTCGTTTCATGAAGGGGTGCGTTTTAAGTTAAATGGACAGAACCAAGAAGCAATTGATAAATTCAATGCCTGTTTGTTGAAAGATGAACAAGATGATGCCACTCATTTCGCATTGGCTCAAATTTATCTGAATATGAATGATTTGGAGCAGGCATCCATACACACCAAACGCGCATCCGAAATAGATCCTAAAAACGAACATTATCAAAGTGAATTGGCTTTTATGTTTGTTGAACTGAAAAAGTACGAGGAAGCCATTTCTGTTTTTGAAAAGTTACTTAAAAAAGCGCCAAACAATCAAAGTTATTATGCTGGAGAGATTACGTGTTATTCAGCGCTTGGCAACGTTAAAAAAGGCATTGATGTATTGACACGCATGGAAAACAACCTAGGAGCAAATCCAGGAATTTCCATCGAAAAATTCAAACTATTGGTAGCTGCTCATCGGGACGAAGAAGCTATTTCTGTTTTAAAGGAAGCGAAAAAGAAATTCGAGGATGAGCCCATGATCATTGCCAATTTGGTTGATTATTATTTGCAACACAAACGTTACCAAGAAGGATTCGAATTGTTAAAGGAACTTGTTCTCGTGGACCCAAATAACGGCATGGCTTTGTTAATGCTTGGCGATATGCAAATGCAATCTGGGGACCTTAAAAATGGATTGGTAAATTTAAAGGCGGCGATAAAATCAGCGGGTCCGAGCATTGACCAAAAAATGAACGTGTTGATTGCCCTTCAAGGACAAGAAGTCATGGATCCGGATATGGAATCGCTAGTGAAATACATGCAAAAAACCTATCCGAAAGAAGCGAAGGCGCATTCGATTGCAGGGGATTATTACTTCAAAGTTCATCAAGTGGCAGAAGCAGTTCAAGCGTATAAAGCTGCTTTGAATTGTGACCCAAATGTCTATCCGATATGGAATCAAGTGTTGGCCTTGGAATACCAATACAATCAGTTTGATAGTTTAATCGTGGATGGTGAAAAATGCATCAGTTTCTTTCCGACGCAAGCCGTTCCTTATTTTTTATATGGTTCAGCCCTAAACCAAAAAAAGGCCTATCAACAAGCCATCGGTGTGTTGGAATCAGGGATCGAGTTTGTGGTCAAAGATGCGGACCTCAACGCAGAGTTTTTAGGTCAAATGGGGGAATCTTATTTTGGTTTGATGAAATCTAAGGAAGCACAGGCGTCATACGACAAAGCAGTCGGTTTATCGCCGCAAAACACTTTTCTTAAGAATAATTATGCGTATCGTTTAGCGCTTCATGAGTTAGACTTGAAAAAGGCAGAGACCTTGATCGATGAGGCATTAGCTATTTATCCGTCAGAAGCACTTTATTTAGACACCAAAGGATTTATTTTATTTCAACAGGCCAAATACCAAGAAGCGAAAAATTACTTTGAGCAATCTTGCGGAACTGCAGGAAGCACCAATAAATTATGTGTGGAGCATTTGGGCGATGTTCAATTCATGCTTGGTAAGAAGGAAGAAGCACTCTCGTATTGGTTGCGAGCGAAAGAATTAGGCTCCGAAAATAAAGTCCTCGATCAAAAAATTATACAAAAGAACTATGCAAAACCTATTTTTTAAATTCACCATAGGACTCATTTTTTGTTGGGGTGTATCCTCGTGTTCACCTAAAGTAGGGGAAGAATTGGTTACCAGTGAAAAGTTGCCAAAAATGAAGGACAAAGATCTTGTTGATCGCTTGGATAGTTTGTCAAAGATTGAGCCGAAAACATTTTACACAAAGTTGGATGTCAACTACAAAGATTCCACCTCTGATATTTCGTTCAAAACATCCATCAAAATTGTCGCTGATAGTGCCGTCAGTGCAATTATTACCTATGCACGCATTCCAATTGTGACAGCCATGGTAACCAAAGATACCATTACCGTTGTCAATAAGCGCGACAAATGTTACACCATTCAATCGTTGGATTTTCTAAAAACAACGTTTGGTGTGGATTTCACTTATGAGAATTTGGAAGAATTGTTTTTAGGAAAACCATTGGATTACAACATTGAACAAAAGTATTTTGTGGAACATGACCCTTATCATTACAGCATCTCCACACACAAAAAACGCGATAAAAAACGCATGGATCGTCGTCCAAAAGAGGACATTGTATTAAATTACGTGCTAAGCAATGATGCGAAAACATTACAACAGACAACTATAAAAAGCCCGAGTGACTCTACTGAAATCACGGTCATCTACGAACAGCGTCAAGAAGTAAATGGATATAATATCCCAAAACTGGTGCAGATGCACATTCGAACAAAAAACAAGGGAATTTATATTAAAATGGATTACGAACGAGTGGAAATAAACGAACCACAAGAATTAATAATTGTCATTCCAGAGAAGTATGAAAAATGTAAGTAGTTTACTGGTTTTCTTTTGTTTTTTTGGAGCGGTTTTTGGTCAATCCAGCCAAGAGAAACTCAAAAAGGAACAGCAGAAATTGGAAAAAAGGATTTCCAATACCCGCTCATTGTTGTCCAAAGTTAAATCGAATTCACAGGCTTCCTTGAATGAATTGAGATTGATTGAAAATCAGATTAAAAGCAGGGAAGCATTAGTGCGTATTTTTGACAACCAGGTGCGCATGGCAGAAATCAAAATGGTGGAGAAAAAACAAGAAGTCAAGCGCTTGAAAAAACGCCTGAGTGACTTAAAACGCCAGTATAAAAAAATGGTCCTATATGCTTACAAACATCGCAGTAACTACGGACGTGTTATGTATCTTTTATCGGCGGACAATTACAATGAAGCCATCAAGAGAAACCGATACTTGAAAAAAGTTGCGGGTGTTCAAAAGAAACAAGCAGCGTTGATTAAACAACATCAGGAATTAATCGCGCAGGAAATTTCTGAAATTTCGGAGGAGAAAGACTCGAAACTATTGGCCTTAGAAGAGAAAAAACAAGAGCGCGAACAAATCACAAAGGATAAATCCAAAAAAGAGAAGTCTTACGAGAAGTTTAAAAAAGAAGAACAGAACCTGTTGGCTCAATTAAAGGCGGATGAACGAAGAAAAGCGGAAGTAAAACAGCGCATTGATGCGGAATTACGTCAGGAAATGGCGCGTGAACAAGCACGTCAACGCGAACGTGATAAAGCGAAAAAAGAGCAGGAAAGAACACAGGCAAATCTGGCGGCAACTTCTCCAAAAGCGTCAAACGGCACGTCATCTAAACCAGACGAAGCTCCAAAGACAAGTCCTAAATCGACAGCTACCGAAACACCAAAACCGAAACAAGTTACTTATACGGAATCAACGGAAGGTTCTGCTGTTGGAAAAAGTTTTGAAGCGAACCGAGGACGCTTGGCTTGGCCGGTGGAAAAAGGAAGTATTACGGAACGTTACGGAACTAATCCGCATCCAACCTTGTCTGGCGTGGTCACAAATAACAATGGCATTGACATTACTTGTCCGAAGTATTCTCGGGTTCGAGCTGTTTTTGAGGGAGAAGTTACGAGTGTATTTTCCATCAACGGAGCAGGTAAATTTGTGGTGATTAAACATGGATCCTATCGAACAGTTTATGGAAATTTGCAAGAAACCTATGTGAGTGTTGGTTCCAAAGTTTCTACCAAGCAAAGCATCGGAAGTTTAGTAGCGGACGACAGCGGTGTTTCTATCTGTCATTTCGAAATTCATAATGTGGCAGGTGGTATGAAAAGCTTGAATCCATCACTCTGGATTGGACGCTAGGTTTTTTTGCTGCAAACCGATGATTATAATCATGGCACACATCCCCCAAATGGGAACAGCAGCTTTGTCGGTATCGAGGAAGTTGTTAAGGAAAGCATGAATGAAATAGGTACTCATAGCCATGATCATAGACAAAATCAACACTCTTGTGCCGGAATCACTTTGGGGTACGCGATTGTAGACGGAAATACTCGTAAAGAAAATACTGGCTACAATTCCTAAAAATGCGACAAGCCCAGGGATTCCCATCTCAGCCATGGCCCCCAAATATTCACTGTGTGCATTCCCCATGTCTCCAAAATTGGTGGAAATAATGGTTAAATTCTCCGGCTCTTGAAATGGCGCATACTCGAAAGCGTAGGTGCCGGGGCCATACCCAAAGATTGGACGCTCTTCAAACATAGCAATGGCACAACTCCAACGATTGATGCGTTCCAAGTTGGAGGCATCCGTGGAAATATTTGCTGCACTCTGTAGTCGTTCGTCAAAAGATTCCGTCGTGTGATCTTGTTTGTTGCGCGCCAATTCCATTTGAATGCTATCCCATTTGAATAAGACGATTAAAAGAGAAATTGCTGCGATCGCCGCTATAGGCCTCCAATTGATGCGGTAATAGATGAATCCTCCGATTCCAATGCATCCAAAGACACTTAACCAAGCGGCGCGGGTATAGGAAAAATAAAGTCCGGCTAGAATGAGCACAATGAGTAAAATCAACAAGGCTTGAATCAATGGCGCATGTTTTTTATACAGATACAAGCCAAAAACCAAGGGCACGTTGAGGGCCACAATTGCACCATAAATCGTATGATCTTTAAAGAATGGGGACATCACCCAATGACTTTCCTTTTCCCCAAAATTAAATAGTGCATGACGTGTGATGGTGTAAACAATCACTAAACAGGTGGAAACAATGAATAGCCAAAGAAAGGCAACCCGGTTTTTTTCTTTTTGAAAAAAGTGTATGCCAAAAAATAACACAGGCACAATGAACCAAAGCTTGGCAAGCAGAAATTTAAAAGATACGATGGGATGTGAACTTGTAATTGAACTGATGAAAATCCAGGTAAGAAAAATTCCAACAGAAAATAAAATGGGTTCGCGCCATAGATTTTTAGGCATAAATGGCCGGTGAAGTTGTATGACGGAAAGCCAAATCATTAATCCAAAAAGCAAAGGTTCACTCGGAATAAACAAACCGAAGCTGGAGTTATATTCTTCAATGTTAATGGATAATGGGGTCAAAAACGCAATGGCAATAAATAGTTTTTCTGTTTGAAAAATAGCGAAGTAAATCGCTAATAATCCAGCGGGAAATAAACTCAGGTATTCAAGGTCCTGCCAAATGAAGTAGGCAAAAAGAATGGACAGTAAAAGTCCGACAAGCCCGTAAATAACCGTATTTTTCACGTGCTTACGCTTCGTTCAATTTAAGTTCTCTGAGGCGCTGTTGAATGAGTAAGAAGAACAATCCAAAAATGAATCCACCGATAGTAGAAACAAGTACAATGATCATGCGTTTTGGTTTTTCTTTGCGATCTGCCACAACGGCTCTTTCCACGACAAATTTATGGTTGAATTTCGCATTCGCATCTGACTCGGCTTGTTCGTAGGACACTCTAAAATCCTCGATTTTGACAATTTTTTCATTACGTTGGTACTCAAGCCCGTCATATACAGAACCATAACGTGCATTGATGTCTAATTTGCGTTGAATTTCGGCTTTTTCAGCAGGACTCTTGGAATCGACCAATGCTTGATAAAGTGTCGCTCTGACATCATTTGGCAAGACCCCCAATTGTGCTAAATCTTCTAAGCGCGTTAACAATGAATCACGCTCGTGCTCCATTTGTTTTTTCTTCCTAAGATTGATTTCAAACGCTGGAATGGTCCGTTCGCGAATCATTTCATTTTTCACCGTATCGATTAAATCAACGATATCATTCGCCATTGCCGCCGCTTTCTTTGGATCCTTGTCTAAAACATCAATTTGAATAGACCCAAAACGGGTACGATTAAAAGAGAAGTTTCCGTAGTATGCTTTGTTCAGTTTATAGTATTTATTTGGATCATTTTCCGAAATTTCATAATCTGTCAATAAATGGTATTTTTTGACGATGCGGTCTTTAATGCGAGAAGACTGTAAAATTTGAACCAATTGTTCAGCTTGCTCTTCTTCTCCGAAGTCCATAGCTGCTGCTTTCACGTTGCGTTGTGCATCGAATGAAACGTTACTCGATGCTGCCGGGAAAACGATGGCAGAAGATAAATATAGGGGCGTAATGAGGAAAGAGACGATGATGGAAACAATCGCTACGGTTCCGGTAATGATGAGCATGGGTGTTTTCTTTTTCCAAATGAATTGGATTAAACTCATGCGTTCTTCTTGTAAATTTAATGGTGTCATATTGTGTTTAGCTCCGCGAAGTTATGATTTTTGACGCAAGCTATGACAATAACTCCAAAATTCAAAAAATATTTGAATTAGGAGCGAGATAAAAAGAGATTTTTTAAGGGTTTGAGTTCGATAAATTTGAAGACGAACATGAGAATCAAACCAAGAATGAATTCAATGCACATGATTAGCCCAAAAAGGATGTGGGAATCTTTCAATACATTTTGATCGATTAAATTCATCATAATAAAACTGAAAAGCAAAAGGACACTTACGAAACTTAGCGTAAAAAGAAGCCATTTGCCAATGGAAACAAGTCCAACTTTTATTTGGAAATACCTAGCACACAAAATGAATTGAGTAATGGCCATCGTCATCTGGGTGATAAATGCCGTAAATCCAGCGCCTGAAGCACCGTATTTTGGAATCAGGATGAGGTTAAGACTGACATTCATCAGCACTCCAATGGCAGAAATAATGTTCAGTTCTTTTAAATTCCCATTTGCCGTGAGTAGTGTTCCGAAAACAAAATTCATGGCAATACCAAGGAAACTTAGCATTAACCAACAAAATGGTATGTATGCTTCCATCGACGAAGTATAGATCAATTGGAGGATATATCCAGCATGCCCGATCAAAATGAAAACGACTACAATCACTCCACTCATGAGGAAACGAGAAGAAATGAGTACTAATTCTTTGACTTTTTGCAAAGAATCGTGCAGGACATTGGAAAACATAGGAAACAACAAGCCAGCGAAGATCATTCCAAACATATACAGCGCATCAAGTAGTCGAAAGCCTTTTGCATAGATTCCTGCCTCCACGTTACCATTTGTAGCAAAAGCATGTAGCAATATTCCATCAATTCGCGTATAAAGAGACATGAGTATAATCAATAAGGCGAAGGGCAAACTTTTTTGAAGGACCGCTTTAAATTGGAGCACATCAATTTTCCAATGTATTGTTCCAATCATTCGTTTAAATAAAATGAACGCTACTAGGAAAGTGAGGAAATAGCCAAATGTTTGTAATTCAATGTACAAGTGGATACTCATCGGATAACCAGTTGGAAAAAGCAAGACTGAACCTGCAGTAATGATCAACAAGATCCGATCAAAAACGGAGAAAAATGAATCGAGTTTGTAATGTTGAAGCCCTGAAAAAAATCCCCTGAAGTACGCAATAAAAACAATGAATAATTGATTTAAGCCCAAAAAGAAGAGTAGTTTCATGCCCTTAGAGTCGTATCCTAATAAAAAAGCGGAGGTAAAGAGAATACTCAGGTATACTAAAAACAAGACAAGCCGGAGGAGGAGCACACTACTGATCTGAGATTTTGCTTCTTCCTTGTTCTTGGCAACGGTCTGAATGACATAATTATTTATTCCTAAATCCATGAGGATGTTGAGAATTAACGATAAACTCAACAGAGAAAAATACAAGCCATATTGATCGAGACCAACTGCATTTTGTACTTGTGCATCAATGCCAAAAATGGCAATTGGTTTAACCAATAAATTGAGCAGGATAGAAAACAGTAAATTGGAAAAAAAAATCCGATGCATAAGCGAGTGCTGTTTCCCCTACATTGGGAAGGTCATTAGCGTATTAAGTTCACTGTACCTGTCACAACAATGCGCTCATCCAAATCAGGATTCTTGAATACAATGCGGTAAGTATAGGTTCCTTCTTGAGCGTCAAGCCCTTCTTCACCTACAGAACCATCCCAACCGTACGAAACATTGTGCGTTTCAAATACGACTTCTCCCCAACGATTGAATACTTCAAACTCAAAGTTCATCGGGTCATACCCTGAGTAGAATATCGGCAAGAATACTTGGTTATTTTGGTCCCCATCTGGTGTAAAACTATTCGGAATGTAATACAATTCATTGTATTGGTAACCAATGGAAACAGACATACTGTCCATGCAGTTTAAGTCAGTTAATGCCGTTAAATGAATGGTATATCCACCCATGGTGTTTTGGAAAATATGTGATGGTTCAAAATCCGTTGAGGTAGCCCCGTCTCCAAAACTCCAAACATAGTTGGTCGCTCCCGTAGAGAAGTTACTAAATTGCACATACTGCGCTTCATTCGTGAAAACATTAATTGGTGATTCAAAATTTGCGTCAGGAAGGTTCTCGACATAAATATAGTTGGCAATGGAATTTGAGGAAAAACAGCCATTTATCGTTGTTGCCGCTAAGGTCACATCATACGTTCCTCCCGATGGGAATACAATCATTGTTGATGCCCCTGTTCCAGTTAATGCGTTGCTTGTTGTCCAGTTGTAGGTTGCATTCGTTTGATCTGTCGCCGTGAATGTGACGCCTAATGGAGCACACCCTTCCACAATATCTGACGTAAATGTAACAATCGGTAATGGGTTTACTGTTACTGTACCTGATGCCGGTAAACTTGGACAATTTAACAAGGTATAAATTACGGTAAGTGTTGTATCTATCGATGGACTCAAGGTTTGACTTGCGCCACCAATCGTGTTTAATGGGCCCCAAGTATAACTACCTCCAGTTAAATTTGGTGTTGCTGTCAAGGTAACATTGTCTCCGTCACAAATGGTTGCACTGCTCAACGTCACCACCGGAATCGGATTCACTGTTACAATGGCATTTACACTCGGACTGGTACAGTTGTTCAAGGTATAAGCTACGGAATACGTTGTCGTTGTTGCTGGTGAAACCTGAATGGAACTTGTTGTTTCTCCAGTTGTCCAAAGGTAAGTACCATTCGGTAAGTTTGCACTTGCAGTTAATGTAGCAATGTCCCCAAAACAAATGGTCACATTCGAAGTCGATGCTACCGGAATTGGATTCACCACAACCGTTGCACTTGCTGTATCAGTACAACCTTGGAGGTTATAAATAACAGTGTACGTTGATGTTACATTCGGTGTAACAGTAATCGAATTTCCCGTGGATGGTAATGGAGACCATAAATAGGTCCCTCCTACTAAATCAACGGAACTTATTAACGTAGTCGTCGAGCCAATACAAATTGTATCATTTGGAACCGTGACAATTGGATTTGGTTTCACAACAATATCCGCAGAAACACTTGGAGAAACACAACCATTTGCACTTGTAAAGACGAGCGAATAGCTCGTTGTAATGATTGGTGCAACGCTCAAGGAAGCGGTGGTGGCACCTGTAGACCACGCGTAAGTTCCTCCCGCTGAAACATTGGAAACGAATAAAGTTCCGGTTTGACCTAAACAAATACTATCGTTTACGATTTGAGGTGAAGGTGTTGGTTCTACAGTAACTAAAACGGTACTCGTACTCGCACAGCCATTCACATCATAGGAAACCGTATACGTGGTATTACTGGTTGGATTAACGGATAAGGTAGGTCCACTACCAAGAATATTACCATTCAATGACCATGTCCAAATTCCTCCAGCTGTAGGTGAACTAGCTGTCAATGTTCCAGTTCCACCTTGACAAATGGTAATAGGCGGCACAGTTATCGTTGGACCCGGATTCACAACCACTGCCGTTGTACCATTCACAGTACCACAATTCGGAATCGTAACAACAACGGTGTAGTTACCAGCTGCAGCTAATGTCGTGGGTGAAATTGTCGGATTTTGAACAGTTGATGTAAAACCATTTGGACCTGTCCATGCGTAGGTATATGCACCAGCCGGATTTGTTGTGGTGGATAAATTAAGCGCTTGTCCGGCACAAATGGGACTATTGGAACTTGTTGTTATCGTTGGTGTTTGACAACAGTTGATATACATTTGAATTCTCCCAATATTGTAATTCACCTCGGACCAAATATTTGCCATGGCCGCTCCTGTTCCTGCAGGACAAGACTGCATTCCACTTCGCTGAAGGGTCGTATTGAATCCGTTGATGGTCGTCACAAAGTTAGCAGGGCCATAACTATTGACGCAGTTCGCTCCACGTGCCCCATATACTCCGATGATATCGCCTGTTGAAACAGGAATATTACATGGAACAACTCCGGTAGCGGGTGCATTTGTAATCGTAAATAATTGAATAAAACTATTCGTTGTTCCAGCAAATGCCGGTGGTGGTCCAGCCGTAAAGCGAACAACTCGAATGGTTTGTGTTCCAGTTGCGTTGGCATCTGGTGGAACATATAGTCCACAAATAGTAAAGTTTGTTGGCGAGGTAAAGTGATACCCTCGTATCATACTAGAAAAAGTAGTCACTTGACCACCCACACTAATGGGAGTTCCTTGCGAATATACAGGAGCGGCAGTCCAAATGAATAAAATAAGTATTATAAGTTGTAAAAATTTCACTTTTATCGAATTAAATTAACATGACCAACAATCATTTTTCGTTCGTCTAAATTAGGTATTTTAATGAATATCTGGTACGTGTATACACCTTCTTCACAGTCTTTCCCTTCTGTACCAAAAGAACCATCCCATCCTTTGGAAGGATCTTGACTTTCAAAAATAATTTCACCCCACCTATTGTAAACGTAAAAGTTGTAGTGGTAGTTGTCTATTCCACTGGTGAAAATGGGAAGAAATGTTTGATTATACATATTTCCATCTGGAGTGAAGGTATTGGGAATGTAATAAACTAATCCAGGGTCGTAGCCGATGAAAACATGACTTGTGTCGATACAACCTAGTGTCGATACCGCGGTTAATACGATTTCAAATCCTAAACTATTGTCATTAAATAGGTGAGAAGGGCCTTCTTCGGTGGATGTTTGTCCATCTCCAAAATTCCACAGATAACTCGCTGCACCTAAACTATTATTCATGAAATACAAGATTTGATTTGGTTCCGTGAATAAATCGGATGAAGGCTCGAATAATGCAATTGGGTAATTATCTACTTGGATTAAGTTTGTGAGTATCTCTGTCACGGTACAGCCATTTAGTGTTGTACTCAGCGAAACATCAAAACTTCCGTTCATTTGGAACAACAAGGTGGTTTGACTTCCAGTTCCACTTAATGAATTGCTGGTCGACCACGTATAGGAAGTATTTGTTAAATCATCAGCGCCTAAGGTCACAGTTAAAGGCACGCATCCTTGTGTCACGTTGGCACTAAATGTTGCAATTGGCAACGGATTTACGGTAATTGAACTTGTTACCGTAGGACTTGTACATCCATTGAGGACGTAGTATACGGACATGGTGGTGTCGTTGAGTGGCGTCACGGTTTGACTTGCCCCGCCAACAACGCCTGGTGATCCCCAATAAAAAGTTCCACCTAGTAAATTTGGAATGGCAGTTACGGTGGTACTGTTTCCAGCACAGATGGTACTGTTGTTGATTCCTAAAGTCGGAACTGGATTAACAGTGACAGTACTTGTTATGATCGGACTAACGCAACCATTTAAATTATATACAACCGAATAAGTGGATGTAGATGAAGGACTCACTTGAATCGTGTCGTTTATTTCTGTAGTTGACCATATAAAAGTTCCTCCGGAAAGAGGTGCCGTAGCAACTAGTTCCGCTACTTGACCATTACAAATGGTTTGATTTGATACCTGAGGAATGGATACGGGCTTCACAAATATTTCAGCCACACTGGTGTCTGCACATCCGAGTAAGGAATAGATTACTTGGTAGCTTGTTGTTGCATTTGGTGTTACGTTGATGGCATTTGTGCTTGCAACAACAGGAGACCAAACGAATGAACCTCCTGCTAAATTGACATTGGCTGTAATGGTTGTACTTCCTCCCGCACAAATGGTGTCATTTTGAATACTGACTACAGGATATGGATGAACCGTAATGGTCATGGTTGTCGTGTTGGCACAAAGCCCGGTATTTGGTTGGAAAGTGTAGGTAGTCGTTGTGTT